>JAWOHM010000010.1:0-13049 GCA_046485165.1 Thermoplasmata archaeon | reverse complement strand
GCCTTATCAGTCTATAACTGTCTGGTTTCAGGCTCTTTTCATGGCTCCGCTAAGAGTACTTTTCAGCTTTCGCTCACGCTACTATTGCGCTATCGGTCTCGAGACGTATTTAGAGTTGGAAGTTTATGCCTCCCAGTTCACGCGCGATATCCAACGCACGTTACTCAAGATACTCCGTTATCCCGCGAACTTGCCACTACGGGGCTATCACCCTCTTTGGCTTCACGTTCCAGTGAAATTCGAGTTCGATCGCTAGGGAAACACAGAGTCTACAACACCACATCTCCCGTTCATCTCTGACGGGATTCAGTTTGCTCTCTGCCGTTTTCGATCGCCTTTATTAACGGCATCTCTATTGATTTCTTTTCCTGCGGGTACTAAGATGCTTCAATCCCCCGCGTTCCCGATCATTACTGATCACACCGAAGTGTAGGAAGTCCTATTAGGTAATCGTTGGATCGTAGGTTCCTTGCGCCTACCCAACGCATATCGCAGCTTGGCACGACCTTCATCGGCGCTCGAACCGAGCCATCCCCCAGACAGCGTAGCTAGCCACAGACTATCGGCTTGACACACGTCCAGGTTGTATATGGCGTATGACTGGTATCATCGGCCGAATAAAACCCCTGACGGGTTTTCTTAATGTGTACCTTCCAAGTGCGGCGTTGGGAAACGCCGCCATTTTCGGCCTCCGCCCTGCCCCAAACATACACTTTTGCGTATGATGGGTGGTACTGCAACAATAACGTCGCAGCCCCCCTGCTAAGGACTTCCCCTATATGAGGCTTTCTGTATACAGAAAACCCTGCTCTGGGGCGCATCCCCGCTCCGACGGGAGTTCCCGGTATTTCACGGACAGTATACATATAGCGAATCCCTTTAGATAAGCTTTTCTATAAAGTAAGCATTCGGATGTCAAGTTCGGAATAGGGGAGCAATGCATGGACAGGTCCGTGGAAGAAAAGATGATGAACTACATGCGTCCCATGTTCGGGGACATGGCCAGGAAGACCATCGAGAACCAGAAGGAAAAGCTCAATTTAACAAAAGGCGAATTGTCCTACGAGCAGTACATTCAGATAGTCGAAGCGATTAGAACTCTCAGCCACAAGATGGCCGGTCCGGGCATTGCGGAGAACATCCGCAAGGGGCTCATCAAGATACTCGACGAGCAGAAGGCAATGGGGTGATTCAATGGGGAACGAGGATATTTTTACCGAGTTGCAGGCGATACCTGGATTGGAGATAAGCAAGGCGAAAGTAAAGGCTATCAAAGACGCAGGGTATGAGAATCGTGAAGCGCTGTCGAAGGCAAGCCTGGATGAAGTAACGGCCATCAAAGGAATATCCAAGAAACTTGCGGCAGAGATATATGGCGCGCTGCACCCAGGAGGAGAGCGGAAGCCCCCGGAGGAAACGATGCCGCCCGAAAGGGCTGCAAGATTCATCTCCGAAGGAGGGGAGGGCATGGAATTCCTGTCCGAGGATGACAGCCAGCTACAGAATGGGCTTGAGTTGCACTCCCAGGGGAAGTGGGGCCAGGCATTGCAGGTTATCAACGACATTTTGGAAAAGAGCCCCAGGAACCCGAAGGCGCTGATGGCAAAGGCCAGGATATACCTGGACAGAGAGAAGTTCCAGATGGCCGTTGACACGTATGATCTGGTCACGGAAATAGACCCGGAGATGGATGAGCCTTGGGTGGGCAAGGGCGAGGCATTGCTGGCACTGGATCAAAAGGTAAGGGCGATGTCATGTTTCAAGAAGGCGCTGGCCATCAACCCACTGAACGATGTGGCCCAGGAGAAGCTGGGAGAGGAGGACCGCCTTCCCACATCCGTGGACGGCCTTGATGAGTTGCTGGAGGGGGGAATTCCCGCCAAGCATGTGGTACTGGTCTGCGGAAGGGCCGGTTCCATGAAATCATCATTCTGCTACTACATGCTCCACAAGCTCTCCGAGAAGCAGTCCCGCAAGACCATATACATGTCCCTCGAACAGAGCCGCCAGAGCCTGCTGAAGCACATGAAGAAGCTCGGGTTGAAGAAAGACGCCGCGAAGGGAATGGTTGTCAGCGACATGGACGACCTTGTTGTCGTCGACATGGCCGCACTGCGGAAGGAGAGCACATCCGACACCGTGGAGAACATCAACTGGCCCAAATCAATTATAAATCAGATAAGAAGTTACAAGGAGAGCTTCGGGTGCGATGCCGTGGTCATAGACTCGCTATCCGCCCTGTACTCGCTGACAACGTTCCGCAACCCCAGGAGCGACCTGTTCTTCTTCTTCGAGAAGCTCAGGGACGTGGGCGTCACAGTATTTCTCATTTCCGAGATGTTCGGGGAGAACCAGACCCAATTCGGCCAGTACGGCGTGGAGGAGTTCCTGGTGGATGGCATAATCCACATCAAGACCGAGGAATATTCCAACAGGGCGAACCTGTTCCTTGGCGTCGTCAAGATGAGGGAGACCAACCATCCTCGCGATTACTTCCCGCTGATTGTAGATCAATTTGGATTCGGGATTGTGCGGGATTAGGGCAGAACCCAGAAGCATGCCCTGCCTGTGAGGGCAGGGTTTTCAAGCAATTTGGATGCGAGTGCGCTTTCCCTTCATTTTGAAGCGTTCTGCAAGACTATTTTGCCAAACCCCGTCTCCGCAGGGGCGGGGTGTCAGGTACTCGCCCAGCATCTCGTGTGCTGGGCGAAACCTGTTGCGCGGATCTTGCATGGGAACTATTCTTTCATCCTTCGCGTTGCATATCGTAATCGAACTGAATCCTGAGAGCCATGCAGGCCGCATGCCCGGCCCTCACACACATAAGGATGAGAGAATAGCCAGCTGTGCAAGAGTTGGGTGTTTGGGGCCACGGGGAACGTTGGGTAGGGCCCCATACCCGGCCCTTACAGGCGGGGTTTGAAGGGATTTATGCACGCGGTGCATCACAACAGCCATATTTAAAAATCTGGCATCATCACCCCGGCCTTACAGCCGGGGCATGATTGTGTTGAATGGGTGCCGGAACCATGGACCGGGAAGGAGGGGGAGTTGTTTAAATCTGCATGCAACCCGGCTCCAGGCCCCCGGGTTCTCTGCCTACCCGCCCACCAGCGCCCTCAGCACTCCCGGCACCGCCCCAATCGCCGTCGCCGTCTCCATGGAATACCCCTGGCCGGTGATGTCCAGATGGTATTTGCCGACCTTGAAAAGTTCCTTCGGCAGGCCGTGGGGGCCGAGGCCGAAAAGCAGAAGTATGGATTGCCCGCCCTTCACCATGTCGGCCACTTTTCTGGGGGATGCCGATTTGCCTGGCTCCGGCTTCCTTGTGGTGATGATGACCTCTCCGAACTGCGGGGGAAATCCCTTCGCCGGCTTATCAAAAATGGAGAATCTTCCCGCCTTGGCCAGTTCTATCAGGTATTCCCCGCCGTCGCCGATGCTTGTGGTGGTGGAAAGCCATTCCACGATGTCCTGGGGGGTGCGCATCTCTTTCTCGTATGGAAAGCCAAAAGTAACAAGGTTGCACCCGAAGGCCAGGGCCACCGGGCCGGACCTTGCCAGCACCCTGCGGTGCGCTTCCCTGAATTTATTTGGGTCATACGTGTTGTAGAGTCCGATGGTCATGCGGCCGGGCATAGGGGGGGCATTGCCAACGTTAAAATAGACTTTTCTGCTATTCGGGTTGTATGAGCGCCAAGATAATCGATGGGAAGGAGATATCAAGCCAGATAATGGAAGAGCTGAAGCCCAGGATTGCGAAGCTTGCCAAGATTGGTGTTTTTCCCGGGCTAACCGTCATCATCCTGGGCCAGAATCCGGCGTCCATGTCCTACGTGAAGAGCAAGGGCAAGGCATGCGAACGGCTGGGCATGCGCTCTGAGACCGTCATGCTGGCAGAGAATACGTCCCAGGCCGACCTAATGATGGTTATCGCCAAGCTCAACGCCGACCCGAAGGTGCACGGAATACTGGTCCAACTGCCTTTGCCGAAGCACATCGACGAGGATGCTGTGCTGGAGGCCATCAATCCGGAGAAGGATGTGGACGGATTCTCGCCAATCAACATGGGACGGCTGCTGGCCGGCCGTGAGTGCTTCAAGCCATGCACTCCGAACGGCGTCATGGAGCTATTGGCCAGGCACGGCATCGACCCCGCGGGGAAGCATGCCGTTATTATCGGCAGGAGCAATATCGTGGGAAAGCCCATGGCCGCATTGCTGGTGCAGAAGCAGAAAGGCGCAAACGCCACCGTGACAATTTGTCATTCCCGAACAAAAAAGATGGAATCCATAACAAAGAAGGCCGACATCCTGATTGCGGCAATCGGAAGCCCCAGGTTCGTCAAGGTCGACATGGTGAAGAAGGGCGCGGTCGTCATTGATGTCGGCATAAACCGGGTTGAGGACAAGACTGCTGAGAAGGGCTACCGCATCGTGGGAGATGTTGACTTCGAGGCCGTGAGTGGGGTCGCTGGGGCAATAACCCCGGTTCCGGGCGGGGTCGGGCGCATGACGATTGCAATGCTCATGCTGAACACTGTTCAGGCTGCTGAAAACATCGCAGCCAGCAATGGCTCTGCATAAGTTTTTAAACCCCCACGGGCATTACCTTTCGGGGTGAATATTGCCGAACGATTTGCGTCTCAAGGTTGCGGCTAGCAGCATCGACGGAAAGGGCATTGCGAAGCTGGACAGCGACAGCTTCAGGAAACTCAAGCTTGGCGATGGAATGGCTGTGGTTGTGGCATACGGCACCAAGACCATCGAGCTCTCTGCAAAGCAGGACTGCATCTTCTCCGAGTCCACAGCCAGGCTCATGAAGCCGGACATGGAAACGCTCAGGGTGGAAGCGGGAATGGAAGTCACTGTCACCAGGAAGAACGGCCAGGCACCCAAGGAGAAAACGGCCCCGAAAGTTGGCAAGAAGAGGGGCAAGAAGGGAAACGCTGCCTCGCTGGACAGTTTCTAAAACCTTGAGAATGATAGAACAAAATGAAAAATAGTGAAAATGTCGGTATAGCCAGATACTGTAACGAGCAGATTTGGAGCATGATTGTGTGAAACCCGCAGTTAGAGGAATTAACATTTGCATAAGCTGGCTGTGGTTAGCCGGTCACTTTCCACTCACCGCATCGCCTGGCCTCAGCTTCTCGAGCCCCTCGTCGGACCACTCGAATTTCACGCGCTTCCTGCCCTTCCACACCTTCTTCTGCAACAGATAGCCGAGCAGCAGCGGGAGAGCGATGGACGCCTCCATTGTGACTGTGCGATGGGTGGCATTAGTGTTGACCTTGCCCCAGCTCTGTGCCTCTTCCAGTGTGGAGCCGGAGAGCCCGCCCCAGTGAGGGGAGTCTGTGGTAACTTGGATCGCGTATGAGTGGCCGTCTATCTCCCTTGAGAACGTGTAATTGGCCATGACGACGGCGTCGTTCACCCAGTTCTTGGGGGTTCCGCCGCCTATGTAGATGGCGGCGGTCTTTTTGGAGAGCGCTACTATCTTCAGTATCTCGAAATTGTCCTTTATGGAATCCAATGTCACCCTGGGCTTCTTCAGGTTGTCCTTGTAGTACACAGTCAAGCCAATCCCGATGGATGAATCATTGAGAGCCGGCGAGAATATGGGGACGCCGTGCTTCCTGGCAGTGTACAGTATTGAACTCTCATCGTCGATAATACCGCCGAGAAAATCCAGTATCTGGCGGCTGGAATATAGGCCGGGCTTGAGCTTCTTCTCCAGCATCTTGCCGATATATTTATCTGTTTTCTCGAATAAATCTTCATCCACGTATGTATCATAAATTCGGTCTATCTTGAGGTCATGGAGCACCGCATCGTCCGCATGAGGGGTGCCCATGTAATGCTTTCCGCCCATTGCCTGGTAGAAGTCCTGGTACATGACCGCACCTGTGCTTGCTATGGCGTCGACCAGCCCGTATTTTATCATGTCCCTGATGACCTTTCTCTGGCCGGCGGCGATGAGTGGGCCGCTGAGCCCGAGGATGATGGTGGGCCTCTCCTTGTCCTTGAGCATGCGCTCCCAGACGCTGGCGCATATGCCCAGGTTGCGGCTCTGTATGCTGCTGCTCTGGAATGCCGTGACCAGCTCTTCCACTGTCTGTATGCGTTCCATGTCCACCTGCTTCACCGGGGTGCTTAGTATTTCTTTCCTTTTCATGGTTAAAACCTATTTTCAAACCACTATAGAAACAACATATTTAGTGTTTTACCTAAACGTAACAAAACTTAATATTCCCTTACCAATAAGGTTTCACGAAAACCCGGTCGGAACCGTGTTACAGAGTTCCGGAAAGGGTGCGGAGGTGCTGGTTTGAAAACAGTGCGGAACGCGGTAGGACGCGATATTCCAGTTGAAATAGATGGAAGAAAGCTCAAGCCCTATAGGGGCCTTTTCAAAACATATCCCAGCCGCAGAAAGGCGGCAGGATACTTCGGAAAGAACGTTCCGGGAACGAAGAAGCTGCTGAACTCCATAGACGAAGCCATCGACGCCTGCAAGTTGAAGGATGGCCAGACAGTCAGCTTCCATCATCACCTCAGAGACGGGGATTACGTCGTCAACATGGTCATGAAGGCCATCGCCGAAAAGGGCCTGAAGGACATGGTCGTCGCCCCTTCGGCGCTGTTCCCGTGCCATGAGCCGCTGGTGGACATGATAGACCAGGGCATCATCCACAGCATAGAGGGCAGCGTGAACGGGCCTATCGGGGATGCGGTCTCCCACGGCCGCATGAAAGGGCTCAGCATCCTCAGGTCGCACGGGGGAAGGGTCAGGGCCATAGAGGCCGGCGAGATAAAGATTGACGTGGCTTTCATAGCCGCGCCCACTGCCGACAAACAGGGCAACATGAACGGGCTTCATGGCAAGAGCGCATGCGGGTTCCTGGGATATGCGGTTGCAGACTCCATCCACGCGAAGAAGGTGGTGGCCATCACAGATAATCTCGTTGATTACCCGGCATTGCCCATACAGATCGCCGCGGACTATGTGGATTATGTCGTGAGCGTGCCCAGCATCGGAGACAACCAGAAGATAGTTTCCGGGACCACCAAGATTGCCACCGATCCGCAGAAGCTCTCAATCGCACAAGCAGCCTTGGACCTGATGGTCCACGCTGGCATGGTGCATGACGGGATGTCCTATCAGGCAGGCGCCGGAGGCATATCACTGGCAACGACCAAATTCCTCGGCGATTACATGAAAGCCAACAATATCGTGGCTGCATGGATGGACGGGGGCGTCACCGAACATCTGATAGATATCCAGAAGAACGGCAACTGCAAAGCAATACTGGATGGCCAAAGCTTTGATGTCGTGAGCGTGGCCGACATGCTGACCAACCCAAAACATGTCCCCATAACGCCGAATTATTATGCCAATCCCTGGAACAAGGGCTGCCTGGTGAACATCCTGGACACGGTGGTTCTGGGCGCCACCGAGGCAGACATCGATTTCAACATCAATGTGAATACCCATTCGGACGGCAGGCTGCTGCACGGGATAGGGGGCCACCAAGACACGGCGGCAGGGGCCAAGCTCTCCATAATGATGATGCCAGTGTTCCGAAAGACCAATGCAATAATACGGGACCGCGTGACCACGGTCTCAGCGCCCCATCAATCTGTTGACGCCATTGTCACCGACCAGGGCATAGCCATCAACCCGGCCAGGAAGGACCTGCTGAAGAAACTGAAGGCCAGCCCCATCAATCTCGTCGACATAAAAGACCTCAGGGACATCGCCTATGCGGAGGCTGGAAAGCCCGAAGTGCCGGAATACCTGGACAGGATAGTTTCCATAGTCCAATTCAGGGACGGGACTATCCTGGACACAATAAGACAGGTGAAGGAGTAATATTGATGGCTGAAGACAACTGGGAGACAAAGATCACAAAGGTCCAACCCGACAATCTCCAGATGTCCGGCTATCCCCTGAGAGAACTCATAGAGAAAAAAACGCTTCTGGATGTGGCCCACCTGCTTGTGGCCGGCGAGCTGCCCGATGCCCGGACCAGGGAGGGACTGAGGAAGATTGCCATAGAAGCGGTCATGCTTCCCGCGCCGCCCGCGGAAAGGAGTCCCGGAGAGGACATCTCCAAGAGCCTGGCTAAATGCTTCCTTCTTGATGAGGCACTGGCCTCTTACCCGGACAGGCCCACCAAAAGGACTGCTTTCGCACTCGGCAGGACCGCGAGATACCTTGCGCGACTGAACGGCACGGATGCGGCGCTGGAAGGCATTGGCGAAAAGGAGGCGTTCTCCTCTATCATGTTCAGAGTTTTCACCGGAAAGGCGATGGTTGATGAGAAAAAAGCCAGGCTTCTGGAGGCGATGATTACCGCATGCATTGATCATGGCGTCACGCCGCCCTCCGCCCAGGCAACCATCCTCGCAACCTCGACCAGGGCTGCATACGAGGTCTGTCTGGCACAGGGAATCGGCGTCATAACTGATATACATGGCGGCGCTGGCGCCAAGGCTGCGATGTTCTTCAAGGAGAGCACTGTCTCCGGAAAGGATATCAAGACCATCATCACGGAATACACAGACCAGAAGAAACGCATACCCGGCCTTGGACACAGGGTTCACAACAATGATCCCAGGCGCGATGTTCTCTGGAACCTGGCCGAGGAATCCGGCATCGCTGGCCCCAATGTGAGAAGCTCCAGGGACATAACCTCCGCGTTTAGAGAAGTGACCGGGAAAGACCTGCCCATCAATGTTGATGGGGTGATCGGCGCAATCGTGGCGGATCTGAACCTCGATGCGTCCATGGCCAAGGCCATATTCATATTCGGCAGGGTGGCGGGGCTGTCAGCCCACCATTACGAGGAAATGGCCAGGCCGGTCATGAGAAAGATTGATTTTGCCAGGGCCAATTACACTGGGAAATCGGAAAGGCATGTGCCCGGAGGCGCTTGATATGGAGCAGATGCATCCCCTGAAGCACTGGATGTCCATGTACCCGGAAAAATTCGCATCGGAGGACAAGATATTCAGCAACATCCACAGGGGCGACCGCATCTTCGTTGGCACGGCCTGCGGCGAGCCCCAGTATCTCGTAAAGGCCTTCATCAACTATGTGGAAAGGAACCCGAACCAGATATTCGATGCAGAGATATTCAATGTCTGGACCCTTGGCGTAGCGCCTTACAACGATGCGAAGTTCGAGAACAATTTCCGCCAGAACTCTTTCTTCATATCCGGGAATACGAGAGATGCGGTCAACGAGGGGCTTGCCGATTACTCTCCAATATTCCTCTCGGAAATCCCTGACCTTTTCAGGAAGAGAGCCATCCCCCTGGACGTTGCATTGGTGCAGACCTCTCCTCCAGACAGGCATGGCTTCATGAGCTTCGGCGTGAGCGTCGACATAGTAAAAGCGGCAGCCGAAGCTGCAACGCTGGTGATAGTCCAGGTCAACCCCAATATGCCCAGGACACACGGTGACGGGTACCTGCACATAAGCAAGGCCGATTACGTGGTGCTGCACGAAGAGCCGATACTCACATACACGGATGATGCTGACGATGACATCGCGCACAAGATCGGCGGTTATGTGTCGAGACTGGTGGAGGACGGCGATACCGTTCAGGTGGGATACGGCGGCTTGCCCAACGAGATTCTGCGAAACCTGAAGGAGAAGAAGCACCTGGGCGTGCACACCGAATTGATAAGCGATGGGTTGGTGGAATTGATACGGGTCGGCGCTGTGGACAACAGCAGGAAGACCATTAACAAGGGCAAGACAGTGGCCTCATTCTGCATGGGCAGCGAGGATGTCTATGAATTCGTTCACGACAACCCTTCCATCCAGTTCAGGACCATCGATTACACCAACGACCCACTGGTGATTGCGCAGCATGAGAACATGGTGGCGATAAACAGCGCGCTGGAGATCGATCTCACGGGCCAGGCCACGGCCGAGTCTCTCGGAAAGAAATTCTACAGCAGCGTCGGCGGACAGGCAGATTTCATGAGGGGCGCAATGCTGGCCAAGAACGGAAAGACCATCCTGACGCTGCAATCCACTGCTGGCAATGGCAGTGTCTCGAGGATAGTCCCTTTCCTCAAGGAAGGGGCCGGCGTCACCCTTCACAGGGGCGACGTCCATTACGTTGTCACGGAGTATGGCATCGCCTACCTGCACGGCAAGAACATCCGCGAGCGGGCAATGGAATTGATTTCGGTCGCGCACCCCAAATTCAGGCCGGAACTCATCATACAGGCCAAGGCCATGAACCTGATTTACAGCGACCAGGCGTTCATTCCGGGCAAGAAGGGCGAGTACCCCGAGGAACTGGAGACCTACAGGACCACCGATACCGGCCTGGAGATATTCCTGAGGCCTGTGAAGATAAGCGACGAGCCGCTCATCAAGGAATTCTTCTATGACCTCTCCGACAAGAGCCTCTACAGGCGTTTCCTCTCGGTGAGAAAGGACATGCCACATGAGCGCCTGCAGGAATTTGTGATAATCAATTACATGAAAGAGATGGTGATTCTTGCGACGATTGGCGGCGAAGGCGGCGAGAAGATTGTCGGCGTCAGCCAGTACGGCATCGACGAGAACAGCCACACCGCAGAGGTGGCCTTCGTCGTTAGGGACGATTATCACAACAATGGCATCGGCCACGAGCTTCTCAAATACATCACCTATCTCGCGAAGAAAAACGGTCTCCTGGGCTTCACCGCAGAAGTGCTCGTCGAGAACACACCCATGCTGAAACTTTTCGAGAAAATGGGGTTCATGATAGAGAAACGCTCCAGCTCGGGCGTCTATGAGATGAAGATGCTGTTCAGGGAGGCGTGAGGGTGGAATTGCCCGACATCAAGTACCTGTTCGAGCCGCGTTCCGTCGCAGTGATAGGCGCATCCGCCGAGAAGAACAAGGTGGGGTGCAAGCTCATGGAGAACATCACATCCATAAACTTTCACGGGAAGATATTTCCGGTGAACCCAAAAGGCGGGGAGATGTTCGGGCTTAAGGTCCATGCCGACATCCGGGACATCGAGGGACCGGTTGACATGGCCGCGATAGTGATCCCGGCGAAACTGGTTTTCGGCGCGGTTGAATCATGCGCCGCCAAGGGCGTGAAGTTCCTGGTCATCATCACATCCGGGTTCTCCGAGGTCGGAAATGTCGAGGAGGAGAAGAGGATCGTCGAATACGCCCATGCCCACGGGATGAGGGTGCTCGGCCCAAACATCTTCGGCATCTATTCTGGCAAGGCAGGGCTCAACGCCACATTTGGCCCAAGGGACATCAACAGGGGAAATGTCGCAATCGTCACCCAGAGCGGCGCCCTGGGCATCGCGATGATAGGCAAGACAGCAGCCGAGAACATCGGCCTTAGCACGATAGTGTCCGTGGGCAACAAGGCAGACCTTGAGGAGGCGGACCTTCTCGCATATCTCATAGATGACCCGGACACAAAGATTATCCTGCTCTACATCGAGGGAGTGAACGAAGGAGAGAGGATGGCCGGCTTCCTGAAGGAGGCCACCGCCAAGAAACCGGTCATCGTCATAAAGTCCGGGCGGTCAAAGAGGGGGGCCATGGCCGCGGCGTCCCACACGGGGGCGCTGGCAGGAGCGGATGAAATATTCGATTCAATAATGAAGCAATGCGGCGTCATCCGGGCGGAGAGCCTGCAGGAGGCGTTCAACTGGTGCAAGTTTCTGTCGTTCTCCCCGTTGCCGAAGGGCAGGAATTCCGTCATCATCACCAATGGCGGGGGCATCGGCGTCATGGCGACGGACGCGTGCGAAAAGTACGGCGTTGAATTGCTGGATGATGCGCAAACCACGAAAGAGATTTTCTCGTCGGTGACGCCGGATTTCGGTTCCACCAGGAATCCCATCGACATAACCGGCCAGGCGCTCGCAAAACATTATGACGGCGGCCTTGCAGCCGCCCTGGAAGATGACCGGGTGCATTCTGTGATCGCGCTCTACTGCCAGACCGCGGATTTTGACAGGATGAAATACCAGGAGATGATCGCCCAGAACGTGGAAAAGTACAGGAAGGGCGACAAACCCATCGTGTTCTCCCTGGTGGGCGGCGAGGAAGTGGAGACCTGCATCACGGAACTCAGGAAGCTGGGTGTGCCGGCCTTTGCGGATGTTTACGAGGCTGTCTCGTGTTTCGGCGTTCTGTACAGGTATTATGACAATATATCTCAGAAAAGGGAGGACCCGGTGGAGACGGCGATGGATACGGAGTGCATGTTCAGAACCATCGAGGAGGTCAGGGCAGACGGAAGGAACTTCATGCTGCCCCATGAAGCCCAGGCGATGATGCGGGCCGTGGGGATACCTGTGCCGGAGAGCAGGATTGCCGTCAACATCAAAGAGGCCGTGGAATTCTCCGACGCCATCGGCTACCCAGTGGTCATGAAGATAGCCTCAAAGGACATCATTCACAAGAGTGATGCGGGCGGCATAGCACTGGACCTGCTGAACCCCGAGGAAGTGATGGACGCCTACCAGGCCATAATCCGCAATGCCCGGAATTACAAACCGGACGCGAACATAAAGGGCGTGGAGATAGCCACAATGGTCAAGAAAGGCACTGAGACCATTATCGGTGCCAGGCGGGACCATGCCTTCGGGCCAGTGATAATGTTCGGCCTCGGCGGGATATACGTCGAGGTCATGAAGGACGTTGCCTTCAGGGCGCTCCCCCTGGATCGCAAGGAGATACTCAGCATGCTGAAGGACATCCGTTCGTACTCGCTGCTGCTGGGAGTGCGCGGGGAAACCCAGCGCGATATAGAGAGCATAGTCGACACAATAATTAAATTGGGGTCGCTCATACGAAAATGCGGGGACATCTCGGACATCGAGATAAATCCGCTCACTGTTTACGAGAACGGCAAGGGGGCGATGGCCGTGGACGTCAGGATACTGCTATCAGATAGACCAGGGGTGAAATGAGATGAAAAGAATAGTGTTCGCATCCATGTGCGAGAACGCGGGAAAGACCAGCGTAATAGTGGGACTCGGAAAGACTTTGGGCAAGAAGAT
>JAWOHM010000138.1:0-12275 GCA_046485165.1 Thermoplasmata archaeon | reverse complement strand
AGTGCTCACGTACCACGCGGCACCTCCGGTAAGCTGGGGCGTTCCGCCAAAGTCCGCGTAGTACCCTACCAGCGGGTTCTGGCCGAGTAGCGGGACGTTTGAGAAGAATGAATTGGACCAGAACAGCATGGCGAACATGCCGACGTTGGCGAGGACGGCGGCTATCAATATGACCGGGATGTTGGATGCGTATATCAGCTTGATCGGGTAGCGGCCCCTGGCGCCCCTGGCGCTCTCATGGGCCAGCGGCAGCTCTATTCTCACCGACTCGACATAGGCAACGAAGAAGAATATTACCAGAGTGCCTATCAGCGCGATTATGGGATTGGGAGGCTGTATGAGCAGGGTTTCGAAATAACCGCCAGACATGTCCCCGGCCGGAACATTGTTGTAGTAATATATCGTTTTCATGATGGTGCCGGCAGGAGGGTTGCTCAAGCTGGTCGGAAGGCTGCTGTTGACAGGCATCCAGTTCAATGTTCCCGTGAATATCTGCTGGGCCACGCCCGCCGCGATGAACAGCGAGATTCCGCTGCCGATCCCCCACTTGGAGACTGTCTCGTCCATGAGGAAGACCAGGTAACTGCCGAAGCACAACTGCGCGATTATGAGGAATTTGGCCCAGCCGCCGCCGATGTTCCCGATCAAATTATCGGAAGGCACCAGATATCCGTAGACCTGCGGGACTGCTTCCACGACAATCATCACAACGACGAGGAACTTCTGCACGCCCTGGTACACTGCCTTGTCCTCATCGTTCTTCAGGTCCAATTTGATGATCTTGGCGCCGACGAACAGCTGCATGATGATGGACCCAGTGACTATCGGCCCTATGCCAAGGTGCATGAGCGACCCCTGAGCGCCTGCCATGATGGCCCTGTAACTCTCGAAAAGGTCGATGGTGTTTTCCTGGTCAAGGCCGTATATCATCACATTCGTCAGTATGAAATAGAGTATCAGGATGAGGACGAGCCAGAACATCTTTGTTTTGAAGTGGACGTGGCCGTCCGGCTTCTTAATGGTCGGAAGCCTGTCGTAGATTGGCTTCAATTTGTAGAGTAAGCTTTTCGACTCATCATCCTCGCTCATTGACATCACTCATCGCTTTTCTCTTCTGCCTCTACCTTGCCGCCTGCCGCCTCGACCTTCTGCCGGGCCTTGGCGGTGGCTTCGTGAACCCTGATTGTGACGGGCATTTTAATGTTTCCGCCCCCAAGCAATTTGGAATGTTTGGACTGGGTCAGGTCCAGCACGATGGTGCCGCCCTCCTTCTTCGCAAGGCCCTCTTCCAGGTATTTCGAGATGCTGGATTGGATGGCGCCGACATTTATCGTCTCCTTGTCCTCGTGGAGAGATGCGTGGCGCTTGAAACCGTGCCTTCCGAAGTGGTAGGGGTCGTATTTCACCATGTATGTGTGCTTGTGCTTGTGAAGCCCGGCATTCCCCTTTCCGCCCCTGAGGCCAGCGCCCCTGCCGCCCTTCTTGCCGCGGCCATGGGTCCTGCTGCCCCTGTACTTCTCTGTTCTCCTTCTCATTTGGATTCCTCCTTGGCTGGTTTCTTGGCGGGCGCCTTCTTCTCAACCGGTGCCTTGGCTTTGGCTGGCGCCTTCTTCGGCGCGGCTTCTGCCGTTTTTTCCACCGGAGCCTTCTTTGCCTTTGCCGGAGCCTTCTTCGCATGGGCTGCCGGTTGGGGCTTCACGGGCTTGGACTTCTCCGGAACCGGCTTGGTTTTTGGCGTGTCCAGCATCTTGAGTATCAGGTCGTTGATTGCCGCGCCCCTGTACCCGAGGGAGCCGCGGTCCCTGTAAGATCGCTTGATGCCCTCGAAACCCTGGATTGGCGGGTGCAGCCTGAAGACCGGCTTGACATCCTTGAGGTCGCTGAACTTGAAAGTGCCGGATGCCACTGCCTCCGAGAATTTCAGAAGCGACTCGTGCTTGGTGTTGTCCTTGACGTACTGGTTGGTTATTGGGTGTTCCCCAACGAGCTTTCCGCGCTTTATTATCATGTTTGTCAATACATCCGGCTTTATCTCGCCCCATGTGACATAATCCTTCACCTTCTGCAACATGCCATCATAGGTCTTGCCGACCGGTATGAGAACGCAGTGGTTAACCTTGTTCAGCCTCAGGTGGTGCAGCGTATCCTTGACCTCTCTGTGGGCTTTTATGGAACTTCTGAGCCTTATCACGGCGCGGGTCGTCATTTGGCGTCACCTTCCTTCTTGGTTTTCCCATCAGCTCCGGGAACCGGCTCTTCCGCAGCTGCCAGAACATCGACGGGCTCCGGCGCGGCAGCCTCTAGCTTCTTCTTTACCAGCTTCGGCTTCTTTCCGGTGACATCGGCCTCGGCGAGTTCCTTGTCGCGAAGCTCCTGTTCCCTGGCCTTCTTCTTCTCATCTGCAATCCTCGCACGCTCCTCCGGGGATGTGTCGAGATACACCTTGTTGACCGGCCCAGTGAGTATGTGAAGGTTCTTGACCTGGGTGCTGGTGACCTTGATTCTTGCGGTCTGCCTCAGGGCTTCGAATGCCGCGAAACTGTAGTTCACTGTCGTTTTCGTGTGTCCATTCGTGGTGCCCCAGGAATCCTTGATGCCTGCCATGGTGACCACCTTCTTGGCTATGTCGCCGAGCGCCAGGCCGACGCCTCTCGGCGCTGGTTTGAACGTCACAACTACCGAACCGCACTTGCCTTCCACCTGGAACGGCACTGTGTGCGGTGTCCCGCAGCCGCATTCCCAGGAGCCGCAGCCGCGCTTCACTTCGATTATGTTCAGCTTTGCGCGGTCTATCGCATTCCTGATGGCCGGGCCGACCTCTTTGCCTTTGGCACGGCCCATGCCAACGAACCCGTCGCCGTTCCCGACGACCGCGGTTATGGCGAACCTGACCCTCCTGCCGGAATCGGTCATCCTCTGGACCATGTTCACGTCCAGCACCTCGTCCATGAGTTCTGGAAGAAGTATGTCGATTATCTCGGGTTCCTTGATGGGAAGCCTGGTTGCCAGTGCCTCGCTCATTGTGGATATCTTTCCCGAATAAACGAGCTTTCCGAGCTTGGTCTTGGGCGCCCATACGGCATTGAACTTGGAGTCGTCATCGCGCCTCTCCCTTCTTGGGCCGCCTCTGGGCGGGCCACGGCCTCCGCCACCCCTCTGGCCTCCGCCGCCCGGCGGGCCGCGTCTCGGGCCGCCCGGTGAACTGCCACCGCCGCCTCTCTGTGATCCTCCAGGCATGGTTAGGCCTCCTTGAGTTTGCTTGACACCGATGCGAACATCTTTGCCACCTCTTCGTTAATGTGGGCACCGGTTATGCGCTCGTCTGACGGAAGTATCTCCTCGTCATGGGCGATTTCGATTCCCGCATCCAGCATGCCTTTCAAAGCTGCGAATACCTTGGTGCCCCTCTTCGGCGGTTTGAGGCCTATGTCCAGGACGGCTTTTTCTATGCCACCCTCGGATGCGCGCTTTCCCGCAATGAGGCCGACCAGGTAAGCCGATGGGATGTTCCCGGTGGCATGCTTCCAGCCCATCTTCTCCAATTCCATGGTGGTCGCTGTTGCGAGCACCTCATCGCCGCGCGGGTTGAATGTGATGAACTGGATGATGGTGTTCTTCGATGTGCAGCGCACGACCGCCCTGGGCTTTCCAGAGGTGATGAGCTTCTTCCTCATCCTGTAATCGGTCCTGCCCTGCCTTCTCCTTCTGAACTGCACGTGGTATCTGGGTCCTGTTGCCATTGTTACTTCGCCCCCTGTATGCTTGAAATCTGTTCATCGGTTATATGGCCCTGGATCTTCAACTGGGTCGTGAGATGTGCCTTGCTCTTGAACATGCCGCCCTTGGCCTGCCTGTAGAACACCCTGTATGTGTGGTTGTCAATGACACCGGCATCCTTCAGCTCCTTCAGCCTGTACCGGATGGGCCTGATGCGGCGAATCCACTCGCGCTTCCTGGGAGTCCTGGCGTACTTGGCGCCCTTTCTGCTGCCCTGGCCGCGCTGCCTGCCTTTCTCCTTCTGATGGGCTGCCTGCTTCCTCCTGCCGGAGGAAATGCCCTTCTTCTGCTTGGCCTGGATGAGGCCCCAGTTTATGGCGAGCCTGACATCATTCCTTGTGATGCAGTCCGCAACCTGTTTTATGTTGTCGGGGTCCGGGTCGATCCAGATGCGATTCTCACCGCAGCCGAGTATCTGTGCGGCCATTCTCCTCTGATTCGTCAGGTTCATTGTTTCGCCTCCTTTGCGGCTGCGTTCTTGGAGGATGACGGCGCACCCGGAAGCTCTATGCCCCTCTTCTTTGCTTCGTCCAGGAGCTCTTCATGCATCTCCCTGCTGAAATTGAGTATGCGCAGGTCCAGCTCCTCGGCCTTCAATGCAATGTGCATCCTCTTCAGGTAACCGACCGAGTGGGCGATGCGTATCGCCTGCCTCTTCGAATCGAGGCCATCCATCTCTCCCAGATTGTGGACCATCACTTCCTCGAAACCGGACGGGTGCCTTCCCCGGGCGGCCTTCGGGCCCCTGTATCCGATGGAAACGACATCTACCCTGTACGATATGTGGCGCCTCATCTTGGAGTGAAGGCCCCTGGGCTTTCGCCACTTGTCCCCGAGCTTCTGATAGCGGAACCATTCCTGCCTCTTGAAATGCGGCGTTTTTGATTTCTTGTGGGCGCGGAGGTTCATTGCCGCGCTCTCGGCCTGGGTCAGCTCCGGTTTGGCGCGGGGCGTGAACTTGTCCGCTTTCTTGCCGGGTGCCTTGGGCTTATCCTTGGCATCCTTGCCATCGGGCGCGGTTTCGCTGACTTTCTCCTTCTTTGGTCTGTTCTTTTCTTCAGGCATCTGATTTGCCTCCTTTGTGGATGATGTAGATTCCGTCCTGGAATTTTCTCGGGTCGTATTCCTTTATGTGGGTTACCTGTTCTATGTTGGCGGCTGTCTGGCCGACAATCTCCTTGTCTGTGCCCACAAGGACGACCTCGTCTCCTTTTACAGTGATCTTGGTGTCGCCCAGTATAGGCGCGCGCCTCGGGAATTTCTCGCCAAGGAAGTTCTCTATCACGAACTCGTTGCCCTTGACATTGGCCTTCACCGGGAAGTGGGAATATACTATCTTCATCCTGTACTCGAAGCCCTTGGTAACGCCCCTGAACATGTTGTTGATGTGCGCCCGCATGGTTCCCTGGAGGGAATACTCCTTCCTCTTGGGAAGCTCGCATGTGAGCATCACGTGGTTTGCGTCCTGGCCTATCTTTATCCTGGAAACAGGGAATTCCCTGACGAGCGTGCCTTTCGGCCCCGTGACCGTGACCTTCATTCCCTCTACCTTCACGGTTACGCCCTTGGGGATCTCCATGATGTCCTTTGCCTGTCCTGATACTGGCATACCATTCACCTCAATACACGAAAGCCAGCAACCGTCCCCCGATGCCATACTGCTTGGCCTGGGTGTGGTTGATGACCCCCTTCGTTGTCGTGAGTATCAGCAGCCCGAAATCCTGGGCGGGAAGGTACCTGGATTCGAATTTCTCCAGGTCGGATTTCTTCACCGCGAACCTCGGCTTGATGACGCCACAACCGTTTATGCTTCCATTCAACACTACTCGGAAGGAACCTGCCCTTCCGTCCTCGATGTACTCGAACTGAGAGATGTAATTGCCGTCCTGCATTATCTTCAGCACTCTGCCTATCAATTTGGAGGATGGCTTTATGACGCACTCTCTCTTTCCGACCGTCTCGGCGTTCTTTATCTGCGACATCGCATCATTCAACGGGTCATGTTGCATTCTTTCATCCTCCTAGGAATACTTCTTGAATCCGATCTTGGGGGCCATGTCCCTGAAGCATTGCCTGCACAGCCTGAGGCCGTATCTCCGGACCATGCCGCGCTTCCTGCCGCAGCGCCTGCACCCGATCTTTCTGCCAAAGAGTTTCTTCGGTTTCATTCAAACACCTCTCTCTTAGAAATGAAATTCAAGACATCACCTCTACCTTGAACTTGTTCTTGACGAATGTGATTCCCTCCTCCTTCGTGATGCGCTGCTTGGGCGGGAGTTTTCTGGGGGAGATGTTCCTGAGGGCGATGCGCTTCCCGGGTCTTGCCAGCGTCACGCAGACGTCCATGCCCAGGATGCCTATCTGGGGGTCATATTTCATGCCCTCGAAATCCGTGTAATCCGGAATTCCGAATGAGAAATTGCCCTCCGGGTCGAAAGAATATTCGGCTATCCGGTTCTCCTTGACCCAGAATGCCTTCACTATGAATTCCTCGGCCTCCTTGCCCCTGAGAGTGACCTTGCAGCCGATCGGCATGCCCTCTCTTATGCCCCAATCGCGGTTGGTCGTCTTGGAAAGGGTCCTGACCGGAGTGCATTTCGTTACCATCTTCAGCACCTTCTCGGCCTTCTCCAGGTTCTCGCCGGCCTCGCCGACTCCGATATTGACCACGGCCTTCTGGATGCGTATTATCCTCATCTTGGCGCTGGCGCCGGTCTTACTCATAACGCGCTCACCTCCGGCAATGATATCTCGGATGTGGCCTCACCCACAATGAACACATAATCCTTCACAGTGGAGAAGCCGTCCTTGAATTTGACTATGTTTGACGCGGAGCTTCTCGTTATCTCCGTGTCCTGGACTGTGCCAAGCTCGCCTATGTGGGCGCCGCCGGTGAGGTAGGCGATGCTGCCTTCCTTGAACTCATGAGCGCCCAGTATCTTCTGGTCTGGAAGCGATATCTTCAGGGTGTCCCCCGTCTTCCTGGCATTCTTGTCTATAACGATGTTGCGGCCGTCGTGAAGGTTCAACTGGGTCTTGCCGTCTTTGATCGTGGTTTTGTTCTCGATGCGGACGAGTTTCCACTTGGCCTCCTCGGGAGATATCTTCATCAATCTGAAATTGCCGAGCCTGTCCAGCAACAGCCGGAAATTGTCCTTGTTATCGGGAATCGATATGACGTCCATGACGCCGACAGGCATCTTGTAGTTCGTTGCGACCTTGCCGTCAACGTATATCTTTCTCTGGCCGATGATCCTCCTGGCTTCCCTGGCGGTATCGCAATATTTTGCCATGTCCCTGACCAGCACCAGGAGCGGCAGGCTCCTCTGAATGGGGTGCGGTCCGGGCGTGGGCTTGGTCACCCATACGTGGGTTTTTCTTGAAACGGGCCATGATTTGGGAGCCGTCAGTCTTTTCATGTGTTTGCTCATCTCTTATCCCTCCTTGAGCTTCTCAAGCTTCTCTTTTCTCTTGGGATCCGATAGGTTGAGTTTGATTATCACCACATTGGAAGGCGCTATCTTCCTGGTGATCTCCGAGCCATCCGCCTTCTTGATGTTTATGCCGTCGAGGCCGATGGCGAAATTCCTGGTGAATATCTTGGTAACGGTCGCTTCCTTGCCCAGTATATCCTCGTCGCCCCTGAGGATGCGGACCATGTCCCCCTTAATCACTGGCAGGGACCTGCAATTGTACTGGTGGATGAGGTCGTTGCCGCTGTCCCCGCAGAGATGCGCGGATATCAGGCGCCTCTTGTTGTGGGGCTTTGCGTTGAAACGGCCCTTTCTTTGCTTTCTCGGTTTCTTTGATGATATTGCTGCTGGCATGTTGATCCCTCACACTATCGTAGAGGCCGTTGCCGCTATGCGGGGCCATCTTTCGGCGGCCTCCCTGGCGACCGGGCCTTTTATGTCGGAGCCCTTTGTCTCCCCGTTCTCTGCCGTTATGACCACGGCATTGTCCTCGAACTGGACCATGGTTCCGTCGGAGCGCCTGAACGGGCGCTTCTGGCGGACTATCACGGCGTGCACAAGTTGCCTTCTCATCTCCGGAGTGCCCTTCTTGACGCTGACGATCAAAAGATCGCCCACGCCTGCCGATGGGTATCTTCGGTGAGTGCCATGGTACTTGGGGACGGCAATAACCTCCACTATCTTGGCGCCCGTGTTGTCTATGCAATCAAGGCGGGCCCCTGTGGGTATGCCCCTTGTCTGTTTTCCAGCGAGTCCCTTCATCTCAATCACTCCTGTTCCATCTTTTCGATTACTACGAACGAGACCATCTTGCTCAACGGCCTGCATTCCATTATCTTGACATGGTCTCCCTTGCTGATATCGAGGCATGGGGGGCTGTGAACCAGGTACTTGCTGGCCCTCTTCTCGAGCCTCTCGTACTTCTGATTCTTTCTCATGTACTCCCTTTTCACCACCACGGTGGATTGCATGCCGTCGGACACGACCTCTCCTTCGAGTATCTGGCCGCGAACAGGCAAAGTTCCATGGAACGGGCAGGACCTGTCCGCGCAGGTGTTCTGGGGCAACTTCACATCGATGCCTATGTATCTCGCGATGCCCTTGCTGGCCTTGGCCATGGTGGTGGCCTTGGGCTTTGGCGCTGCGGTCTTCTTCGGCTTCTGGACCGGCTGCTCGGCATCGGTCGCCGCCTTGCTCTCGCTTTCTTTGGTCTTTGCCATTGTTACTGCCTCCCGTTGATTTGTGATATCATTGAAATTGAATGCCCGCTCATATCTTCACCTTCTTTGTCCTGTCCTCGGGCCTGAACTTGATGTCGGCGCCCTTCAGCAATACGTTCGCACCATCCTCCAGCCGGAACAGGAAATCCCTTCCGTCCTTGGGCACCATGATGTACCTGGAATCGCTGAACAGCCTGAATGTTTTCATTGTCTCGTCGATGACCAGGCCCTCCCTTTCGGTCCTGTCGTTCTTCAGAACTGTGACCTTCAACCCGATGAGTTCGTGGTTGGCCAGGTTCTGCGCCGTCCTCATGCTGCCTCCCCCTTCAAATCGACCTTGAAGCCCATTTCGGTCAATACCTTCTTGACCTTCTTCACATGATCGCCCTGGAGTTCGATGTTGCCGGCCTTGATGGTGCCGCCAGCTGCGCATTTCGTCTTGAGTGTCCTTGCGAGCTCATCCATGTTGATGTCGGATGTGTTGATGCCCTCGACAACTGTCACTATCTTGCCGTACCTGCGCTTGTCGCTGCGAATGATTATCTGCTGCTGCTCCCGTGCAATCTCCTCGCACATGCAGAGCTCCTCCGGCAATCCGCAAACGGAACATATGCCCGCCATTATCTGCTGGCCTCCGTCTTATTCTTTTCCGCTATTTCAAACTCTCTCTGAACGGTCAATATCCTGGCTATGTTCTTTCTGAGAGCCCTTATCTTGCCGGGGCTTGTCGGCGCACCGCCCATCGCCCCAAGGCCTCTCTCGTGCATGAGCTCGTCCCGAATCTCCTTGAGCTTCTCGGCCCTGAGCTCGGGTGTCATGCTCCTCAATTCACTGGTCTTTAATAGTGCCATCTGCTGCCTCCGTGTTGGTCTCTTCTTTCTTTTCTTCCTTGGCCGGTGCCGGCGTTTCTGCCGCGGCCTCGATTGCGGGTTCGGGTTTTTCAGTTGCATCCTCTGTCTTTGGCCTGGGTGCGCTCTTCTTCTTCTTTTGCGGCGCCTGCTTCTCCTGTTTTTCCTTCGCCGCGGGCTCTGCCGGAGCATCTGCTGGAACATCCGCCGGAGCTGGCTCGGGAACTTCCGCCTGGGCCGGGGCCATTGTCGCCGGGTCGCGTATCTTGACCTCGTCCGGGAGCCTGGCATTCGGGTGCATTATCTGGACCTTCACGCCTATTATGCCGAGCTTCAACTTGGCAGGCGTGAAACCTTCCTCCATGAACAGGAGTTTTGGCTCCCCGCAGAATTTGATGTGTCCCTCTTTGAACTTCTCTGTCCTGTGCCTCTGGCCTGTGAGCTTTCCGGAGATGATGACCTGGCAGCCCCTAGCGCCGTTATCCATTATCCTGCGGACAGTTGAATGGCCGGCCCTTCTGAAGTGCCAGCCTCTTTCAAGGGCGGATGCCAATTTTTCCGACATTATCTGGGCGCTCAGGTTGGGATTGTCTATCTCCACAACCTCCACCTGGGGCTTGTCGAAGCCGAAATCGAACTGAATGGCGTCGGTGATGGCCTTGATGCTGTCGCCCTTCCTTCCGATGACGAGGCCCGGCCTCTCGGTGATGAGCGTCACCCTGGTGCCCATGGGCGTCCTCTGGATCTCGGCTCCGCCGAAGCCGGCGCGCTTCACTTCGTTCATGAGGTATTCCCGAAGCAATGCCCTTTTCACGTTGATGTCCACAAATGCACGTTCGCCAGCCATGTTATTCCTCCATCATCTCAAGGATTATCTCGATATTCACTGACTCCTGGTCGAATTTCTCCCAGCGCCCGTGAGCCCTGGGCATCCAGCCCGGCGTGACGCGCCCCCTGGACGCGGCCGCGGTTGCGACACGCAGGTCCTCGGTGTCGCCGAGGTCGTCAATGGTCTTCTCGGCATTTGCCTGGGCACTCTCTATGACACGAAGTATGGCCTTTGCCGCCTTGACAGGGTATCTGCCCGGGCCCATTCCCTTCCTTGCATAGCCGTTCCTTCGGCGGTGGGGCACCATCTGTTTGTACCTCTTGAATGGTATGGCCTCCTTCTTGCTTATGACATTCTCCAGAAGGTCTATTGCCGAGGTCACCGGCAGGCCCCTGATAGCCCTGCATATCTCGACCGAATGCTTGGGAGATATCGACAGCTCCTTGCCTGTGGCCCTTGCCATCTTTTCCGGGTTAAATTTTCCTGAGTATCCCATTCAATCACATCCTTACTTGAGCGGCATGAACTTGGAAGATCTTGTGGCTCCCACGCCCGGCCCGGAGTGCTTGACACTGCCCCTGGTGGGTGCGAACTCACCCAGGTAATGCCCCATCATCTCCGGCTTGATCTCGAATTCCATGTACTGCTTGCCATTGTAAACCGCAACCTTCTTGCCTATGAAATTGGGAAGAATCACTATCTCCCTGCGGTGGGTCCTCAGGACAGGTTTGTTGTCTTCCAGCAACCGGGTCACGAACACTTGCTCTTCCTCATTGAGGCCGCGCTTGTATGAACGCCTTGCCCTTGCCGGGAGCAACTGCAACACCTCGTCAACAGGCATTTTCTGCAGTTCCTCTACCGTGAATCCCTGGAAGGTGAATTCCTTCTTTCTCCTTGCGGCTATCGAGCTCTTCTTCTTCCTCGCCTTTCTCCTGGCCGCCTTGGGTGATGCTCCGCCCTTTGTTGGTCTTGCCATGCTCAATCACTGCTCCTGCCCTTATCCGCCTTCTTCTTAGGTCTGGGAGATAGCCTCCCAACCTTCCTGCCCGGCGGCGCGTGATATGAAACGGTGCTCTGGGTACCGACATGCGGATGGCCTCCGCCGCCATGCGGATGGTTGCACGCATTCATTGCAACGCCCTTCACCTTCTTGTTGCGCTTTGCTTTGCTGCGGCAACTGTAATACTTGTTGCCCGCCTTGACGAAGGGCTTGTCGTCCCTTCCGGAATTTGCCAGTATGCCAACCGTGGCAAGGCATCTCCCGTCAAAGGATTTGGATGAGCCGGAGGGCATCTGAAGGATTATCTTGCTGCCGCGGGTGACTATTGCCGCGGAGGTGCCAGCGGTCCGAACGTATTTTCCGCCGTCGCCGGGTACGCCTTCGACATTGTGCACCAGCGTGCCTTCCGGAATCTCCTGGAGAGGGAGTATGTTACCCATCTCGATGGGCAGCCCGGGGCCTATGTTGACGGTCTGGTTGACCTTGAGGCCTTCGGGAGCCAGTAAAAGACATGTTGTTTTCCCGAATTCTATCTTCGCCATTGGCGCGCTCCTTCCGGGGGCATGGAATATGTCAATTACCTTGCCCTGGCCAGTATAATTCCTCGGGTAGCCTATCGTGCCCTTGTGCCTGTGGCTCGGCGAGCGGTAGGTCATGCTGCCCTTTCCTCTTCTCTGCGGGATTATAGGTTTTCCCATTTCAGTTCCCTCCTAATACAGTAGTGATTATCATATATATCAGCCTCAGAATATTCCCAGCCTCATGCCGACCTCTTCCGCGGAGAAGTCCTTGGTCAGCTTTATGATGGCATGTTTGCCATTCTTCGTTATCCGGGTGTTCACGCTCTCGACTTTTGCCTCATACCTGCGTTCGAATGCCTCCTTTATCTCAGCCTTTGTGGCATCCCTTCTCACAATGAACTCCAGGCGGTTCCCGTCCTTGTTTTTCTGGAGGGGCGTTCCCGTGATGTGGTTCATGGATTTCTCAGTCACGTATGGCGTCATCAGTACGGGTCTCGGCATATCATTCACCTCCCAGTGAAGCAAGCGCAGCCTCGGTGAACACGGTCAGCCTGCCCGGGTCTCCGCCCGGAGCGAGCAACTCCACGTTCAACCTGGACGGGGATAT
>JAWOHM010000124.1:0-10242 GCA_046485165.1 Thermoplasmata archaeon | reverse complement strand
GACCAATGGTACCGATTCTTTGCGGCTCCTTCCACCATTTTGTCATGAATGGCAGTCATCCGGGGGAAGATGGGCGGTTAACAGCCGTTATCGAAACCCTCCAACGCGAAACCGCGGGCAAAAAAGTATTGGTCGTGGCCTCAGTCGATTTCGCCCACGTCGGCCCCAACTTCGGTGACAGCTTCAACATGGATGCTGCCCGCCGCGCCGCCCTGAAAACGGCCGACGAGACTCTGATGGACGCCATCAAAAAAGGCAGCGCCGCCGACTTCTACAGCCAAATCGCCGCTGTGCAAGACCGCAATCGCATCTGTGGCTTCTCCTCGATTTACCTTCTGCTCCGCTGTCTGGAAGGCGTCTCTGGCGGTCTTACCGTCGCCTACAACCACTGCCCCGCTGATGACGAAAACAATTCCCTCGTTTCTATTGGGGGAATGCTGCTGGACTAAACGCGCTCGCGCCCCGTTCCGCGGGGAAGGGCAAACGGCCGTTCCCCTCCCCATTCTCACCAAAACTAACGGACAACGGCCGTTACCATCCACTCCATTACGCTAAAATAACTGTAACTATACAGCGCTGTCGAGGGCTGAGCTTGTCGAAGCCCGGTTCCCTTCGACAGGCTCAGGGAACCTACGTGTATAGTTCAAATAACTTTGGTTTTCCCTAACTAAAGAGACCAAAAGGAGGACAGAGTAGATGTTTTTGGCTTACCACCAAATAGTGTGCTGATGGGAACACCCCAGTTCAGCTAAAATCTGAAGTTTGAGATTATCAAAGTTGCGGAAACCACAAGCCCGCCAAATGATGGCACGAATGGCGCGATTCATGCCTTCAACGAAACCATTGGTGATCCGCTCATCAAAATAATTCAAAATCTGCTGCCACCAATTGCGCAGTGTTTTGACGAAAGCCAACAAATAGCGATTGTTGGTTTGCTGTACCTTAAAAAGCCATCAAGAAACCTCTGGCTTGCTCCCGGTCATGAATTCGCTCAAAAACGAGATAGAATTCTTCTTTGATCAAATAAGCTGTGCGTATGGTCAGCGTCAGCCGCCAAGACGACCTGTAGCTGTTGTGCCTGTTCTGCTGTCAGAGAATTCCGGGTACGGACCATAGAGTCCGATTTACATTGACACGGCCGTTTTACTTGTGTTATCGTTGCCCCATCCAGACTGGTCTCACAAACAAGGAACACGACAATGGCTGAGCTGCATGAAAAATACGCCCCTATCCTGCGTTTCAACAAAGACGAACACTTCTTCCCCATGCGCCTGGACGACATGCTGACGTACAGCAGCCTCCACGTCAAAGGCGAAACAGAACCCATCGCATCTGCGCCAAGGTCTGCCCGTTCAAGGCCATCCACGAAAACAAGGAGGAGAGGAAATGACCAGGATAGTCGTTGTGGGAGTGGGAGGTCAGGGGGTCCTGTTCGCCTCCAAGGTACTGTCGGAAGCCGCGCTGGCAGACGGAAAGAACGCGGTCATGAGCGAGGTACACGGCATGGCCCAGCGCGGCGGCGTTGTCATGTGCAATATCTGCGTTGGCTGCATCGAAAGCTCGCTGGTCGGCGATGCAGAAGCTGATATAATATTCGCGTTCGAGCCCATGGAAGCCTATCGCGCATTGGCTAAAGCAAACAAGGGCACCAGGTTCGTCACCAGCACTTCAAAGGTTGTTCCGGTTGTGGTATCCATTGGCAAACAGAAATACCCCGACATCAAAGCCATGTTCGACGAGATCAAAACTGTCACGCCGAAGCTCACCGCGGTGGACGCCGAGGGACTGGCGATTCAGGCCGGTTCCTATGTCACTGCCAATTCAGTGCTGCTGGGCGCCCTAGCGGGAACCGCAGAATGCCCCGTTTCTGTGGAGAATCTCAGGGAAACCCTGAAGAACACCGTGCCGCCCAAGATGCAGGAAATAAACATGAAGGCGTTCGAGCTGGGGTACGCGGCGGCCAAGCAATCGTGATTCGATAATCGCCTAATTCACGATGGTCCACTCCAAATCCGGAAATAATGAACCTTCACCATACACAATCATCCGGTTTTCCACTATAATGATGTCACCTTCGGAATAGACATTTGTCACGTCACCTTGAACCAATACAAATATTGGAAATGGCCCTAATGAGTTAATAGTGGTGTTCTCTACGTATTTGCCAGAGTACGGCTGGAGCATTATGAAGGTTCGGTTTTGGTCGGGTTGGAACCATATTTGTTCGATACGGTCTCTTACCAATACCCTATCGCCAAGGTCATACGATTGCCATGCCAGGGGTTCATCTTCCACATTTATCACTTCGTCACCATTCTTGTCAATCATGTCATCGTAGAACTCGTTCACTGTCACGGTCGGCGGGTCGCTGTCATAGTAGAGGAAGAGGGCTGCCAGTGTGATGACAGAAATCAGTATGGCAGTCACGAATATTGTAATACCCCTGCCGTGGGCTTTAGCCTCTGCACCCGGTTCAGCCATTCAAATCCTCAAGTATTTATGGAAAGCGCCGCTTAAATAATTATCGCGGGAACTCCCGAGAATTCGATTCCGATGAAATTCACTTTCGCCCACCCCCTGTCCGACCCAAAATTCCGGCACCCCTTCACACTCACCATGCCCCGCCTGTGCGAGCATCGTAGCTCAGAAGCATTTGTAAACATCGATGCGAGCGAGACTAATGGCTCACAACATTTTGTATCTAGCCATTAGTTGCGAGGGCGGGGTGATGCATCGAAGCCCTTCGCTTCGATGGTTGTGATGCATAGCGTGCTTTTCTCTAGCCCCAAACCCTAACGAGGCAGAGCCTCGTCTGTGTCGCAACGACAAGTCGTTGCTTACCCCGCCTGTACGAGGATTGTAGCTTGTTGGCATTCTATCAGCATCAATCCGAGCGAGACGAATCGCTTGCGATTCGTTGCGAGGGCCGGGTATGGCGCCCCTCCCCCACGTTCACCCAGGCGCCCGATGTGTAAACTCTTGCATAGAAGGCTATTCTCTCATCCTTTTGTGTGTGATAGAGGGGCATCTATTCAACCTGTTCCCTCATGGGTCCGAGTTCGGGCGGCTAATCGAGTGCCATGGCTCCAGCACCGGGTCGTATGCCGATGTCAACACCTCCCCGGCCTCGTCGCCGAATGGCATGCCATTCGGCTTGCTCGCATTGATGTTCTCAGATTGTTTCTGAGCTACAATGCTCGTACAGCCGAGGCTTCCAAAGGATGAGCTTAATCGGTCACCAACCCGGTTCAGGAAACCGGGTCACGACCCCGCCCCAATGCTAACAGAATGATAAAAGAGGCGGGGCATGACCGGGTTGGCCGGTGCCAATTTGCAGTCTTTGGCTATCCAGATGTTGAAGGAAATTTTTGGCGGATATTTATACCATGAACGAGCAGGTCAGGAGAAACCGTGAAAGATTTCCCGAAGAATTCATGTTTCAATTGACAGAGCACGAGAACTTGAGG
Source organism: Thermoplasmata archaeon (assembly GCA_046485165.1). Classification (GTDB taxonomy): domain Archaea; phylum Thermoplasmatota; class Thermoplasmata; order SG8-5; family SG8-5; genus UBA147. Next base: position 6,775 of record JAWOHM010000124.1, on the reverse strand, counting down.
TTCCAAATTGGCACCTCAAGCGATGGAGAAATCTTGAAGTCACAATTTGTGACCTCAAGTCGGAGCCGCCGAGATGTTGGCAAGACTGGAAAAGAGATAGGTCTATCCCAGCAGCGCCTTGTACTCCGCCGCTGAAATGAGAGCGGGGGAGTTCGTGTCCAAGCACTCAATTATGGCCAGCCAGCCTTTTCCGTACGGGTCGGCATTTATGTCTCCGGATGAATCCACCAGTGCCGAATTCACTTCCACGACCTTGCCCGATACAGGAGAATAAACATCGCTGGTGCTCTTGACAGATTCCACGGTGGCCAACTCGTCGCCCGCTTGGACCTCTTTCCCGACCTCGGGCAGCTCGATGTAGACTATGTCGGTGAGCTCTTCCTGCGCGTGGTCCGTGATTCCCACCGTAACGCGGTTGCCCTGTATCCTGGCCCATTCGTGCTTCTTGGTGTATTTCAAATCATCCGGAACGTTGCTCATGGTATCTACCCAAACCCCGTAATGCGGGGAAACATAATAACCTTATCCGTGCGCTCAGAACCACGAGTCCAGCGACTTCTGCGCCCTGGCCTTCTGCCCCTCGCTTATCTTGTCCATTGTTGATTGCAGCCGCTGGCTGGAGAACTCGAAGTCATCGCATAGGAGTTTCTCGACCTTCTCCCGGTCCATGGGTTCCCATTCCAGGACATAGTCATCGGTTATCTTGGGCTCCAGAAATATCCGGCGGACATTGTGGAAACTTGGGACGTCCAGATTTTTCGCCTTTATCGCCGCCTCCCCGCTGCCGAACTCCTTTATCAGTTTCAACGCCTTCTTCGGGCCTATGCCCTTCACGCCCTGGTTGAAGTCCGTGCCCATGAGGACACCCATGTCAACGAGCTGCTCTCGCGTGATGCCCAATGCTGCCAGCGCCTCGGACAGTTTCAGCGTCTCTGGAACCACATCGACATAGACATTCCTGCGCGGCATCTTCCTCCTGCCAGACAGAGTTAGATTGCGCACCAGCAACGGCGCGCCGAACAGCAGCGAGTCATAATCCTGGGATGCGGCTGCATAGACGTCTCCCTTGATGGCCATGTAGGAGGCCTGCGCCTCGCCATCTTCTTCAGCGTCCACCCATGGAACGCCCATGTATTCCAGCAGGTTCTTGGCCTGCCCCACCATGTCCCTGGTGAGCTTGGAGGTCTGCTGGGCCTTTGTCCTGGCCGTTTCCATGTCCCCGGCCTTCAATGCTTCCTCCCACTGGGCCTGGGCCTTCTCCTTGCGCTGGCGGCGTTCCTGGAGTGTGCCGGCCTTCAGCGGGTTGGGCTTGCCGTCGAACACGTAGACCGGGCGGATGCCTGCCTCGAGTATGTTCGCGGTCCTGTGGAACGTTCCGGAGAGATGGGAGGTGACGCGGCCCTTGGAATCGGTGAGCGGCGCCCCGTCCGCCTGGCGTATGCTGCTGAGGAATTGATACAATGCGTTGTAACCGTCTATGGCGATGACTCTGGCTTTGAAATCCTTGAGAGCGCAGGGGCGCGGCTCCACTAGGTCCGAAAGGTCGATGCCCATGGAAAGGTGATGCGCTCACTGATTTATGGACTTTGCCTTCAGAACACCATCTTCTCCCTGGCGATTATGATGGCCACTATCACGACCACGATTATTATTATCGTCACGCCAATCCAGAACCAGGGAATACCGCTGCTCGGGGAGGCGGTCTTGACTTCGAAATGGGGTATTCCTTCGGTATCGACATAGCCCGCCGCCACTGTGACGTCCTGATCGGTGATGAACTTCGGAACAAGGAACTCGCCCCGGTACTTCCCTTTCTCGTCCATTTGCAGCAAAAGCACATTTCCCGCCGGCACCCACCTCATCCATTCCGGGTCATAGGATTCTATGTCCTCAAGAGAGGATTCGCCGATGCCCCAGAACGCATATACGGGTTCACCCACCTCTGCATCGAGTGACACTGTCACCCGGCCCGGCTTTCCGGGTTTGAAGTCACCAATCTTCGAGGACACCGATTTGTCGCCATCCAGCTTTCCCTCGTAAGCGTAGAAGACGAATCCGTAATCGCCCCAGTCATCCCAAGGCAATGCGGCGTAGTATATTCCGTCATCCAGGTCATAATATGTCTCGTTGGGGAAACTCAATTTGTCCTGGGGGGCCTCCAGCCTGACGTTTATGCGGCATTGCTCCCCGGGCGTCTTGAAAGCTATGGTGAACTTTCCCATCTCATTGGTGACCACCGAGCCGGTAGCCACAACCTCCCTGGGCGCGTCAATGTTAGGGCCGGGGTCGCCGAACAAGGCAAAATCTGTGCCGGCGGCTGTCACATAATAGTAGATGGTCTTGGATGGGGAATAGGTGCTGGTATTATCCTTGCAGATGTAGGCGCCGTAGGGGATTGCTACCTGGGTGTTGGGCTTGAAAATTATCTCGGTGCCTTCCCAGAGTATGTCGAACACGCCATGAGACGGTTGCCTTTCACCATCATTTGTCAACGCGCCGGATATGGTCTGGTTGAGGCCATTGGCAATCACGAACCCGCTGAAACCGACGGTATCTATGATATTGGTCGCGTGAATAATGCACCTCCCGGATGCATTTGTAATCCCGTCATATGGCGGTGCGGCAGGATTGTCGTCCCTCCATATCAAGAATTGTGCGCCTTCGACGGGCGCACCATAGACATCAGCCACGCAAACCTCGAAGGATACCGTGTTGGTCGTTGTGACGGACAGCTTGTGACACCAGACATCAAGCACGTTAACATGAATGAAGGCAGAATCCGGCTGGCCTATGCCCACCGGAAGCGCGATAATTTTGTATGTCCCGCTGACGGAAACGGATGGCATGGTATAGTTCACTTCGTAAATCCCTGTATTCTTCTCGATAGGCATCAGCGATTCCTTCAGGCCCTGGGGGCTCTCGATGTACAAGTCGGTGAATCCGCTGACTGCGGTAGGATATATCCCGGTCCTGACCAGCACCGTTGCCTTGATGTTGTCGCCTGGCCATGCGGGTACGTCCTTCTGGCCGCCTATGGTCACATCGACCGTGTCCTGAGCGGTGTAGATGGGAACAAGAACGCTGCCTGCTTCATTGTCATTGCCCACCGTGACGGAATAGGTGAACTCCAGAATGTGGCCGGAATCGCTTCCCTTGACCCGGTATGAGCCGCCGTAGACGCCCGTGTCCTGATTTGTCAGGTCAATCGGAATCTTCGCTGAGCCCGCGCCCGGAGTATTGAAAGTGGAGACCGCCACGCTTGCGTCCTGGATGTCGGCCAAATTTACTGGCGTTCCCTTGTCGAATATCCTCACCTGAATGTTTATAAGGTCCTCGGCCCGGTAATCCGTGTCCGCCACCGTCATGACGACATGCAGAGAATCGTTCACGCCTGCGGCCAGAGGTGAAAATAATCCGGCCAGCAAGAGAAATCCCAGTCCCAATATTATTGCTCTTTTTCCCATCATACCTATCAGTGATTATATAATGATGCAACTATAAAAACATTCGCCGAGGGCTGAGGAAAGGCTTTTAGACGGCTCCGGCATCTTCCCCGCGGTGTTCGATTGACAGAGGATGAGAAGGCACGGCTGGACAGGGCCAAACACCCCGGCAGGATGGCGATGGCGTGGCACCCGTTCTATCATGGCAAGACAGAGGTCATCAGCAAGTGCCGCGTTCGGGATTTCTCGGACTTCGGGGTCTGGTACACGCCAGGCGTGGCCGAGCCCTGCAAGGCCATCGAGGCCGAGCCGAGGCTGGTGTACGAGCACACCAACAAATGGAATTACATCGCTGTGGCATCCAACGGAACGCGCGTTCTGGGGCTGGGGGACATCGGCCCGCTGGCCGGCTATCCCGTGATGGAAGGAAAATCCCTGTTATTCAAGTACCTGGGCGGGGTGGATTCCACCGCCCTGATGATTGACACCAAGGACCCGGACAAATTCATCGAAACTGTGAAAATGGTGGCGCCCACATTCGGCGGCATCAACCTGGAGGATATCCGCACCCCGGACTGCTTCTACATCCTGGACAGATTGAGAAAAGAACTGGATATTCCTGTTTGGCATGACGACCAGCAGGGCACGGCGGCAATCACGCTGGCCGGTGTGATTAACGGTTTGAAAGTTGCCGGGAAGAAATTGGCGGATGCCCGCATAACCCTTGTCGGCGCGGGCGCGGCGAACAATTGCCTGGCCAGGACATTGGTGAAAGCCGGGATGCCGCCCGGCAATATCGTTGTCTGCGACAGCAAGGGGACGCTGCATCCGGGCAGGGAAGACCTGGAAAAGGACAGGAAAAACCCGCAGAAATGGGAGCTGGCCAGGATTACAAATTCTGAGGGTGTCGAAGGAGATATCGCGGCCGCCCTGAACTGCGCCGACGTGCTGGTGAGCGCGTCGAAGCCTGGTCCCGGCACCATCAAAAAGGAATGGCTGAAGGGCATGGCCGACAATCCAGTCGTTTTCGCGGAAGCCAATCCTGTTCCCGAGATATGGCCATGGGAGGCAAAGGAAGTCGGGGTAAAGATATTCGGCACCGGCAGAAGCGACTTCCCCAACCAGGTGAATAATTCTATAGGATTTCCCGGCATCTTCAGGGGAACGCTCGACGTCCGGGCCAGCACCATAACCGACGAGATGCACATTGCCGCTGCCTATTCCATCGCGAAAACCGCAGAGGAAAAAGGCATCCACGAGGAATACCTGGTGCCCACGATGGATGAGACAGATGTATTCATCAACGAGGCCGTCGCGGTTGCCGAGAAAGCCATGGAGCAGAACGTCGCCAGGCTGAAAAAATCCCGGCAGGAACTGAGGGAGACGGCAGAATTTCTTATCACATCATCCAGGGAGAAGACGAAGGTGATGATGGAGCGGGGGTTCATTCTGGAGCCGCCGGCGGTGGATTAGGGTTTTTTACGACGTCTGGCAAACGCGGCATACGCAGCCGCTGCAACGGATATGGCGATAAGGGATATCGCAACTTCCGCGACCGGGAGTTCGGGTTTCTCTGGCGGAGGAGTTGTCCGAGTACCTAGCACCACATAAATCAGCATCGAGTTGGCGGCTGTAATGTTGGGATTATGAGGGTCTGTTGCTACGGCTGTTATGGTGAACTCAGCAAGGGATTTATCAAATAGCTGGAAATCGCCCACGGACACCATGAAACTCGCCTTGCCTTCGGCGTCCGTCCTCCCTTCTGCCGGTTCCACGTTGAGGCCAACCGGAGAGGCAGTCATCGCGACAGTGGCATTGGCGACCGGCTGGCCATTCCGGTCCCGGACCTCAGCCACTGCGTAGGTGAACTCCGCCCCGCTGCGCGAGCGGGTACACGGCACGGCGAGTGGAGGGTACACTATAAGGAAGTCCGGGTCGGCGGTTATGGAGACCGACAGGAACATGGCATCCTCCGGGAACACCCTTACCTCGGCCACCCTCTGGGGAGCAGGATCATACAGCGTCCCGTCATCGGACACAAAGTTTGCCGTGACTATCTGGAGCAATGCCGATACCCCGTTGCGCATCGTGTCGTTGTAATTCGGGTCATCCGCATCCGGCAACGGCACGTAGGGGGCAGTGAAATTCACTGTGGCGCGGCCCGCTGAATCTGTCACTGCCACATCGGCCGACAATGCCCCGCGGGTGGCGTTGAGCTTCACCTTAGCGCCAGCCAGCGGGTTGCCGTCCTGGTCCCTGACGACCAGGGTAATCGGCACGATGGAATTGGAGGCCATGGCAGACGGTGGGGTGATGAAATTGGCCGCCACCCTGTACGGGCTGGGCGGATGGATGTTCAGCAGGGACATGTAGTTGAATATCGAACCCGCATCGCCCGCCTCCCAACCGATGAACCTGTCAGACCGGTAGGCTTCGATTTTTGTCTTGTAATACAGGACATCGTAAGGCAAGTCGTAGCAGATGCTGGATTGGGCCTCGAACACGGCCTTCCTCTTGGTCTCGTAATCGCCGGTGCTCCTGGCCAGGCCTATTACCGAGTCGAAGCTCTCGTTCCGGTACCCGGGATAATTCTGCCCGACCGCGGCCTGCGAGGAATGGAAGAAAGCCCAGAGGTAATCGGCAGGCTCGTCCTCAAGATTCCACCTGAGGGCGTATATGTCGAAGTCCCTGATATCCGCCCTGTCAACGATGGAACCGAAGTCCATTGCAATGCCTTCCGCGTAGATTCCGATTGTCCTCATTTGCTCGGCAATCATCAGTCCGGGTTGGGCCGCAATCGGGTCATAATTGCCCTCCGGGAACAGCATTTCTATCATCCCGCCGGACGAGCTGCCGATGTTGGTGCCGTTTGGGTTCACCCACCAATTGTTAATCCCTGCAGCATCGATGGCTGCCTGGCCTGTAACGATTGTGCCATCGCTCTTCTTCACCTTGTAACCGGCATCGGCCAGTATCTGCTTGGCCTTCTGCGGGTCGAAATCGTATGTTGGGACCGATGAATTATACCAGTTGCTGAATGGCGACACCGGCCCGGTCCCGGCGACGCCGAGATTCAGCAGAAGTTTCGACACTAACCGGTTCTTATCTATGCAATGCGCGACCGCCTGCCTGAAGGCCTTTCCGATATCTTCGCCCGCTTCATTGTAGCCGAACGATGGCTTGCGCATGTTGTAAGCCAGGTAGAAAAAGCCGGGTTCCGGGGTATGGACCAGATCGATGGCTGGTGTGTCCATGGAATCCGCCCCAGACCAGCGTCGCGGTGAAACCGACCAGGATCGCGACGCGGATGAGTGGGGTGAAGGCCGAGGAGA
>JAWOHM010000040.1:0-15142 GCA_046485165.1 Thermoplasmata archaeon | reverse complement strand
CGGGAGGCGGGCCGTGCGGTAGTGGGACGAGGCTGCGGCGAAGAGCGGCACGCTGACCGCCAGCACCCGCTCGCCGCCCGAAGCCGGACCGGCGGCCGAGCGCCAGCCGCCGTTCTGGTAACGCTCCACGGTGAACGCGTGCCACGCTCGGTAGTCGAGCGCCTGTTCGAGGTGCTCGTACCAGGTGCCGGTCTCGTCCGATTCGCGAATCGCGGCGATCCGCGCCTGCAGGAAGGCGCTGATGACCTGCCGATCCTCCTCGCTCCAGGCGTCGGCGATCTTCAGGAGGCGGCGCCTGGCCGACGCCAGGCGCCGGCCGATGAGGAACCCCAGGAAGATAATCTCAGAGCTATTTTTCACAGTCAGCATGTGCTCGTCAGTCCTGCGCGGCCGCGAGGTCATGGTATTCTTTGAAGGGGGGTCGAAGGTCAGGAACGTGAGGGGCAATATCTCGGCCATGAGGTCGATGGCCAGTATCTGGATTGCGAGAATGGGTATGGCCCAGTTCCACATCGCAACCGCGGCAAGCCCCAGGAGGACAATGACCAGTTCTGCCGCGTTTGTGGTGAGTGATGCTATCACCGTCTTCTTCAGGTTTGCATAGATGGTCCTTCCCTCCTCAACCGCATTGACCAGCGTCGGGAAGCTGTCATCCAGGAGAATGACCTCAGCAGCCTCCTTGGCCACGTCTGTCCCGGTCTGACCCATAGCCACGCCTATGTGAGCCAGTCTCAGTGCGGGAGCGTCGTTCACGCCGTCACCGGTTACAGCCACGATGAGGCCCTGGGCCTCCAGCAACTTCACGATACGCAGTTTGTCGGCCGGATCCACCCTTGAGAATATGAGCGCTTCTTCGTTCATCAGGCGCTTTGTCAATACCACGTCATCAAGCTCATCCAGGTCCTTCTTGGATATGACCGGGGTCGGCTTGCTTCCCTTGGACAGGCCTATCTCCATTCCGACCGCCTGTGCGGTGATGGCATGATCCCCGGTCATGATGAATATACGTATCTTTGCATCATGGGCTGCCGCTATGGCCTCCCTCACGCCTTCCTTGGGCGGATCGCTCATTCCCACGATGCCCAGGAATACCATATCCCTTTCCAGCTCTTCCGTGATGTATTCGCAACCCTTCTCGAGCGGCCTGTATGCGATGGCCAGGACCCTCATCGCCTTTTTCTGGTAGCCCTCGCTCACCGCCCGAATCTCGGATCTGTCCCTGTCGGTGATAGGTACTGCCACTCCATTCTTGTATATGAATTTAGATATGTTCAAGATGCTGGCCAGTGCGCCTTTCATGGTCAGGACTTCGCTATCGCCGAAGCCCCGGACCGAGCTCATACGCTTCCTCTCGGAATCGAATGGTATCTCGTGAAGTTCCGGGTTTTCCTCATCCTCGATGGGAGAGCGTGTGCCCAGCTTGGTGGAGAGGGTGATGAGCGCCGCCTCGGTGGGGTCGCCGATGGGGTACCAGTTGGGATGGTCCTTGTCCGGCGGATGTATCTCGGCATTGGAGGCCATGGTGGAGGCATCCATCATTATCTCGATGTAGTCTATCTCATCCTTCGAAATTGGGTTGTTTGCCTCGTCCAGCAGCGTACCCTCCGGCTCATATCCGAGACCCGTTGTTGTGTAATGTCTGCCGTCGAACCACACCTCTCTCACGGTCATCTCATTCTTGGTCAGGGTGCCGGTCTTGTCCGTGCAGATGACCTGAGTCGAGCCAAGTGTCTCGACCGACGGAAGGTTCTTCACAACGGCCTTCCGATCGGCCAACCGCCCGCTGGCTGTAGTGAGAGCCACCGTCACCTGGGCCGGTAGAGCCTGGGGGACCAGCGCGACAGCGATTCCAAGTGCGTATATCAGGCTGATGTAGAGGGAGAATCCCTGCAACACCGCCACCACAAAAAGTATGATGCTGATTGCCACCACCATGGCAGTCAAGCGGTTGGCCATGTGCCCCAGTTCATTCTGCAGCGGGGATTGGACCTCCATGGTGTTCTGGGTCATGTTCGCTATCTTGCCCATCTCGGTGTTCATGCCGGTGGCCACAACCACGCCCTTTCCGTTGCCTGTTGCGACTGTGGTTCCGACGAAGGCCATGTTGTCCATGTCGCCCAGCGAGTTCCTGTCCGGAATTGCCATGTTGTGCTTGCTTTGGGGCATGGATTCGCCGGTGAGGGAGAAATCATTCGTCCTGAGGTTGGAGAACTCGATTATCCGCAGGTCGACAGGAATCTTGTCCCCCTCCTCTATGAAAACTATCTGGCCCGGGACCAGCTCGGACTGGTCGTATTCCATCAGCTCTCCGTCCTGGACCACCTTGGCAGGGGACTGAATCAAGATTCTGAGGCGTTCCAGAATCTTCTCGGCCTTGTACTGCTGGACAAAGCCGATTATCGCGTTGATGAACACGATTATGAACATGACCACCCCGTCCCTGAAGCTGCCGATGAAGAATGATATTAAACCCGCGATTATGAGAACTATCACAAGCACATCCTTGAACTGCTTCAGGAACATGAGCCAGGCCGGGGCTTTGATTTCCAGTGTGAGTTCGTTCTTCCCGTACTTCTCCAGCCTACTCTTGGACTCGGCTGCGGTCAGGCCGTTCTTCGATGTGCCCAGTGCCTTCAGGGCTTCCTCCACCGACATGTTGGAGAATTCATTCTGTCCCGGTATGCCGGGAGCTGGTGTTGTAGATTTCATTATGCGGGCACCCATTAAGTCAAATCAACCGAACCGTTTCAGCTTCTCCAGCCATTTGTCCCTGTACTTGGTGATGGTATCCTCGGAAGCTCCCTTGTCCCTTGCATTGCGAAGCAGGCACTCAACGATATCCCGGATGCCTTGCGGCGTCGGCCTGTCTTTCGACATCGGGGAGCGGCCGAAGCAGTCCTGCAATATCAGCCTGGATGCCTCGGATGATTGCACCACGAACGGAAAATCCGTGATTATCATGTCAAGCACGGAGATGGCGGTCTTTCGCTCGTCCAGTTCATATATGGAGTCCGCCAATATCTCCTCCATCTGCCTGTTGAGCGGGTCATAGTTCTCATGGTCCATGACCATCATTACCGCAAGGCTCCGGAACCCCTCCTCGACGCCCCTGCCCGTCTTTGCGCTGGTGACCACATAGGGGTCCAGTATCTTGTATCTCTTGATGGCGGCTTCCGGCCTGACCCTGGCATCCAGGCCCTTGAACTCTTCCAGGGCTTTGTCCGCGTCAGCCTTCTCAACCAGGTCCAGTTTGTTCCCGACGAACAGTATCGGCGGCATGACATCGGCCGTGGTGGCCGAAAGAAGCGGTATCCAGTATTCTTCCAGTTTCTTGATGGTCTCGGGCCTGGAGAGGTCTGCCACGACAATCGCGCCGTTGAGGCCGGCAATGTGCCTGGACTGTGTGGACTTGTATCCTTCGCTGCCGATTATGTCCCAGAGCATGAAAGACACGGCATAATCCATGGTGCCGAGCTTGATATTGACTATCTTCTTGGAGACCTTGGCGCCCACGGTGCTGATGTAGCTGTCACTGAACGCATTCTGAACGAACCGGTTCATCAGGCTGGTCTTTCCGACCGCTGAATCTCCCAGCAGAACAACCTTCTTGAGGATTTCTTCCATGCAATCTGCACAATATCGCGACAGCGTATATACTCTTTTTGATGATTAGAGGCTGTCAATTTATTAGTGAATCCAAGGGTCTAGGGTCTAGGGACTAGCTTGGTTATTGATTCTTAGGGTCTAGGGTCTGGCTTGGTTATTGATTCTTAGGGTCTAGGGTCTGGCTTGGTTATTGATTCCAAGGGTCTAGGGTCTAGGAACGGCCATACCTGGCCGTGACTAAGACGAGGCTTTGCCTCGTTGCTAGGACTATACTTGCCTTGCCAAACACCAGGCAAGCATAGAATGCGATTTCTTTCAATCAACGATGGAGCATTTCCCTGGCGCGATACCATATATTAAACAGAAATAGCGCCATAAACAAACAATGTGAATACAATTGGTGAATACGGAAACAAAGATAGAGCAGAAAAGAGTATTCGCCCTGGGTAGTCATTATGTAAACAATAACTCCCAAAGCGTAAGGCCGGTAATCACCATTCTGAAAACAATGAGATTACCGGATTACAGGTCCTCCAGATCCTCTATCTCCTTGAGTATCTCGTCCTCAAGGTTCTCCTCGCTGTCCTCATCGTCATCATCCAGGTCCTCCTCGAGTTCGGTCAGTTCCGCCACAAGCTCATCTTCCAGTATCGAGGCCTTCTCGTCAGCGGTGACGGCCCTGTCCATCTCCTTCTTCCTTCGCCTGTCGACCGCATTCTTTATCTCATCCATGAAATTGTTGACGGATATTCCATCCGCAATGAGCGACTTCAGCCTTGCCTTGTCATCGGGGAGCACTATCACGGCGGAAAGCATGGCCTCGCATCTCTCCACCCTCATCTCTTCGGCAAGCCGGCTCTTGAGCTCGGCGCCGTCAATCTTCGGTTCCTCTTCATCCGGAGTTTTCCCGGCCTCGGGTTCAGGCAACAGCACCAGCTCGAAATCCAGCTCTTTCTCGAGCTCTGCAAGGGTATCATGGAGCTCTTCGGTCTGGGACGCCGGTTCCGGTTCCCATGCGAAATCGCCGTCCGCTATCGCTCCCAGTTCGTCCTCGAGTTCGGCAAGGACATTTTCCATCTGTGCGGGCTCTTCGGATATGGCCACCTCCACCGGTTCAATGGCCTTTTCCTCAACATCCTCCGTGATTTCCTCAAAGGTGTGACTGGCTTTTTTCATTTCAAAATAAACGGGATTATTCTTTATGCCCCAGAAAAGGACAATGGCGAGTCCAAGGGTAAGAGGTATCATGGACGCGACAAGCGCAGACTGTTCCTGGGGGCCGATGGCGGGCGATGCCGCATAGCCGAAGATGGTCTGGATCAGGCCGGCTCTCAGCCCCACTATGCCGAAAGTGCCCAGCGTGGATATCATCACGCCGACGAGCAGCATGGTCTTCTTTATCGCGGGCGGCCTGGCAATGTCTTCGGATTCCTCGCCATCACCTTCTGGATACTCTTCTTCGGCCATTTCCCGCAAGCCGGGTTCCGCAGCCTGGTCAGCCTGCTCTCCATTTGGAACATCTTCTTCTGCCGGGGCAGCCATTTCTTCGGCAGGTTCGGTTTCCTCCGCAGTGCCGGCGGGTTCCGCCTCATCCTCCAGCAAGAACTCCTGGCCGCATTGCGGGCATGCAGGCAAACCGGGCGTGATTGCGGCGTTGCAGGTGGGGCATTGGACCGTCTCGTCCTCTTGCTGCTCCTCTTCCGCCATGGCCTCGGCATCGGCGGCGGCCTCCTCAGCCTCGCGCTGCCTCCTCCTCTTGTTGCGCTTACCCATGGCGGGGCCTCCTTCTTTTGGTAAATGTCACTATGGCGAATGTCGCGAGGATGGGGAGCAATATCATGTGGAACTCGGGGGCGTTGATGTCGTCAGGCGTGGGCACGCCCGAGTTTATGCCGCTGGTTATGTCCCAATCCGTCACTGTATTGGTGTCGTTGGACGATCTGTCCCTGGCTAGTGATTGGCCGGCCACGAAACTCGCCGTGTTGACGTAGGTGCCGCTGTACCAGTTCTCCGATGATACTGCAAGATTGTAATAAGTTCCGGATGGCTTGGAACTCGAGGTTCCCCAGGCCACGGCGTCCCTTATCGTGCCGTCCGGGTCTATCAGAATGAGGCAGCCGGTGGTTCCCAGGGAGCTTCCGATGTACTGAATCTCGTAGTCGCCGGGGTTCATGATGGGTGATGCGTATTGGTGGATGGTGATGCCCGCGCCGTTGACCAGCTTCCAGCCGTGCAGGTCGTATGCCGTTTGCGTCGGGTTGTAGAGCTCGAACCAGTCCTCGCCGCTCGTCGGCCCGAACATGACCTCGTTGATTTCTATCGTCGATTGGGTGAGGGCGATGCGCTGGGCGTAGATGTCGTAGTTGGTGCCGCTGCGGTAGTCTTTCCATGATAATATCGCACCTCCCTGGCCATCGATAGTTAGAACGACCTCGCTCTGTTCGCGTGTGGCGCTAGATACAGCGGTGCCGTTAGATGCCCATTTTGCGGTTCCGTCCGCGCCCAGCCTCTGGGCGTAGATGTCGAAGTTGGAGTTGCTGCGATAATCCTGCCAGGCGAGGATTGCGCCTCCGTTCCCGTCAGGTACGATATTGACCGTGTGTTGCGTGTAAGGCGCTGCGCATACCGCCACGCCGTTCGCCGCCCAGACGGCAGAGCCGCCCGAGTTGATACGCTGAGCGTAGATATCCGCCACGTTTTGGGTAGCGTCGTTCCTGTAATCGTGCCACGCAATGATTGCGCCGCCCAGGCCGTCAGGGGCCAAACGCGGATTGAGTTGGGAATAGGACGCGCCGCAGACACGCACTCCGTTGGAGGTCCATTTCACCGTTCCGGCGTTGTCCACCTTCTGAGCGTAGATGTCGGAAGTGGAGCCCGGGCGGTAGTCAACCCAGGTTACTATTGCTCCGCCCTGGCCATCAGTCATTATCTGTGGCGGCAATTGGTCGGTAGAATCGGTGCAAAGGCTGACACCATTGTATGTCCAAACATAGTTTCCCCAGGAATTGATACGCTGAGCGTATATATCATAGTTACCGCTGCGCCCGTCGCGCCATGTGATTATCGCGCCGCCCTGACCGTCAGGGACCAGTTGGGGATCGATTTGTGAGCCTGTGGCTGTACAGACTTTAATGTTCCACCACATAATCGACCCATCCGCGCCAACTCTTTCCGCATAAATGTCATTGTTGCCGTCGCGTGGGTCGTACCATGTGAATATTCCCCCGCCCTGGCCGTCGGAAATCACCTGTGGGGCCCATTGGTTTCCGGCCGCGGTGCATACAGCCACACCGCCCGATGTCCATTGCACAACCCCGGTCGCACTGATTCGCTGGGCGTAGATATCCCAACTACTGCCGCTGCGAAGATCATGCCACACTATGATTGCACCGCCCTGGCCATCAGAGGTTATCTGGGGATACTGTTGGGTATTCGTGGCGGAGCATACGGCCACGCCGTTCGCTGTCCAAGCCGGTGTGCCATCTGACTTGACCCGTTGAGCGTAGATATCCGCGCTGCTGCCGCGCGAATCTTTCCAGACCATGATTGCGCCGCCCTGGCCGTCGGGAATAATCTGTGCTTGTTCCTGGCCGTTGATCGCGGAGCACACCACCTTATTCGTCGTCGCGTTCCCCCACCTCGGGTCAAGCGCATGCGTCTCCTTGAACTCCTTGCCATCCTCCTTGATGGCCTGGGCGTAGATGTCGTAATTGCCGGAGCGCTGGTCCTGCCAAACGATGATGATGCCCTTGGCCTCGTTGGCGGTGTTTGATTGCTCCGGAGACTGGGCCTGCTGGTTGCCGGAGAGCCAGCGGTTATCTGTTGTAATTTGCGGTGAAAACTGAAATCCTGCGGCAGTGCTAACCGCTAGACCTCCACTAGCCCAGAGAGAGACTCCGTTTTTACTCACCCGTTGGGCATAGATGTCGCCATCCTCCCAGGTGATTACCGCACCGCCCTGGCCGTCAGGCACCAGCTGAGGATCCCTCTTAATCCCTGAGGTGCAAACTGCCACACCGCCCAATGCCCATAGACTTGAACCACTAGAACTCACTCGTTGTGCGTAAATGTGCGATTCACCACTCACGCGATAATCCTGCCAGGTGATTATCGCACCGCTCTGGCTATCAGGTACCAGCTGCGGGTAATATTGGTTTTGGGTTACATAGCAGATATCCACGCCGTACGATCCCCACTGTGCGACCCCAGATGCGCTCATCCGCTGGGCTCTAATGTCGTAATTGAAGCCACTGATGTCATCTTGCCAGACTATTATCGCGCCGCCCTGGCCGTCGGTGGTAATCTGCGGATACATTTGGGAACGGGATAGGGTGCAGACTGCTGCTCCGTTTGCCGTCCACAGCGCCGCTCCATTTGCGCTCATCCGCTGGGCGTAGATGTCGTAGTTGCCATTGCGGTAATCGTGCCATGTGATTATCGCGCCGCCCTGACCATCGGGGACAAGTTGCATGGATTCCTGTTCTTGCGATGCAGTGCAAACCGGCTCGCCGCCGTCCCAATACCACATCGTCCACCCTCCTGGGTTAATACGCTGGGCATAGATATCGGAATTGCCGTTACGAAAATCCATCCAGGCAATTATCGCGCCGCCCTGGCCATCAGGCACCAGCTGGGGGTGAATTTGAGTTCCCGCAAAGGTGCATACCTCGAGACCGCGCGTCATCCAATACCATTCCAATGCCCCACTGGCCCTCACCCATTGGGCGAAGATGTCGCCATTATCCTCCCAGGTGATAATCGCGCCGCCCTGACCATCTGGGACAAGCTGCGGGGAATATTGATTTCCCGTATCGCTGCATACCGCCACACCGCCCGATGTCCATTGCGCAGCCCCTGCCGCATTAATTCGCTGTGCATATATGTCCCAGTTTCCGCCGCTGCGAAGGTCGTGCCATACTACAATCGCCCCGCCTTGCCCGTCTGGAACCAACTGCGGATTTGACTGTTCTCCGGTAGCAGTGCATACTACCTTGTTGGTAGTCACGCCACCCCAGTTCGAATCCAGCACTCCCCTCGTCCCCTGCACCGGCACAATCGCTGAACTCGCAGCCGTGATGTCCGAATCCCCCTTCCAGTCCGTGCTCTGCATGAAGTACTGCATCGTGCCTGTGAAACCTATCTGGGTCAGGCTGATTCCCATCTCCAACTCCCTGATGCCATTTGCCGCGGGAACGTTCGCCAGCTCCGACCAGGGCTGGAGAGAGTAAAGCTTGCAGGAGGTGATGATGCCGTTCCGGCCCTTCGCCTCTATCATGTAATCGGCGTTGATTCCGCCCATGGCTTGCCCACCGTTCTTCGTATCAATGTAAATCCGGGTCACATCCTCGCCGCTGACTTTTCTCAGCGGAACCGGGGGCCTGGGCTCGGTAGGTTCGGTCGGTTCTGTGGGTTCTGTGGGTTCTGCCGGCTGCGGGGGCGGGCTCCATGCCCTGGCATTCGGTATTGTGCTGCCACCCATTATATTTCCCGTATCGTTCATCTTGAGGTAGAAATAGGCATTGGCTGTTCCGTTCACTGCCGCGTGCTGCCTTATGTCAATGTCCGGGTTTCCCGCATCCGCGGGGTCCGCGGCCTTGGTCACGGCGTTCCAGTCCCCGAACGCACCGTCGATGTGGATACCGCTGGGCGCCGACTTGGCGTATGCCTTGAGCCCGGAGCCGATAATCGAGACCCTGCCAGTGCTTGTGACGCCGGACACGCTGATGTCCATGAATGCGCCAGCCGCGATTCCCGACAGCGCCAGATTGACCTGGAATGTCACTGTTTGCCCGGCCGCCACCTGGACCGGAATGCCGGTTACCGTCGGGGTGCCGACATTGGAAGTGAAAGTGATGCCGGTTATGTCCACGGCAGAGCCCTGGGCGGTCACAGCCAGGTCCATGATGTGGTCCGCGTTTGCTATCCCATTCTGGGCGAGGGGTTGCTGCCTCACTGCAATGGAACCTCTTCCAAGGGATATGGCAGCATCGCAGGCCTCGGCGACAGCTGCCCCGCGCTTCGTCATGAACATGATGGAATGGCCGTCGGCAAGCGTCATCATGGAACCGGATATTCCCATCTCCAATCTGTCACCGGACATGGCTGCCGTGGCGCTGCGCCAGTTCCAGGCACTGTAGTTGTGCTGGTCGTTGCCGTTGAACACGCCGAATTGCCTGCCCTTGATGGCGCTGTCCCAGCCCCATACCTCGACCACGCAATCCGCGCCCATGCCGCGCACCGAGTACCCGGTGGCAGCGTTGCCATCGGAATCGATGAACGCGAACAGGCTGTCGGCCTCCGGCATTGCGAACCAGTTCGACCTGGCCCTTGCATAGAGGAAGACATTCCCCGCGGCATTGTCCTCCATGGACATCTCGGTGATGTCCAGATTTGCTGTTGAGAATACATTCGCATCGCCGAATATAACGGAATCATTCCAATCGTCGAAATCGCCGTCAACCCTGATGCCGCTGTAAGCCGGGTCGTCGTATGCCAGTAGGAAGAAGAATCCCGGAACCACCACGATGAAAGCAATCACGATGATCAATGAAATCCTGAACGGGGATATGGCGCTATCGTCCATTTTGCGGGAACGCATAGCCGCCCTCCTTGCTCCCAGTCCGTTTGTCAGTCCATTGGTAAGGCCATTTGTCAGGCCGTTGGTCAAACCATTTGTCCGGCCCAACCCATTGGTTCTTCCCGCCTGCCCATTTGTCAGTCCATTGGTGCGGCCCAATCCGTTGGTTCTTCCTGCCTGCCCATTTGTCAATCCATTGGTGCGGCCCAATCCGTTGGTTCTTCCTGTCAGTCCATTTGTCAATCCATTGGTGCGGCCCAATCCGTTGGTTCTTCCCGCCATCCCATTCGTCAAGCCCCTTGGCTCATTGGAACGTGAATTCTTGTTCGAGCGATTTTTTTGAGCGTTGACGCTTGGCCAATAAGCACTTCTGCTTTTATTAGACACAGTAAAGACCGTCCACTTGGATTTTGAGTCTCTCTAGTAATGGGTCATTATATAATGATATTTAATTGTTATGTTGGATTACTCCAATCATTCCACTGGGTAAACTTCCAGCCCCGAATCATGCTGGCGATACCATCAAGTGTCAACGTCAGCTCCTTTGGGGGCTGGTAGTTTACTGCGCGATGCAAACAATAATAATTCTCCGGCATCTTCCCGGTTCGTTCGCATGGAGCAGAGAAAATACCCGTTCTCCTGGGAGCCGGGCTGGTCGTACTCGCGGATGAACACTTTGCGGATATGCCTGCGCCTTTACTGGTACGAATACTATGCCAAGCGCTTTGCCCCGGAAACCGACAGAAAGCGGATACTCATGCTCAAGGACCTTTCCCGGATACCCTTCGAGTTGGGCAATGCGGTTCACCAGACCATCGCCGAGATAATCGAGGACCTGAAGGTCAACGATTGCGTTCTGGAACCCGGCCTCGCAAGGGATGTGGCGGTCGAGAAATTCGAGATATTGGTTACCAGCAAGCCGCTAATCGAGAAGAGGCTGGGCGTGCCATTCGCCCCCGACGACAGGGAGAAGGCCCATCAGCAGATACGCACCAGCATATCCACGTTCTACGGCTCGAGATGGCTGGCCATGCTGCGCGACACCGACCCGGGCTCAAGAGGAAACTGGCTCATTGACCCGCCCGGGTACGGCGAGTTCCGGCTGGACGGGAAGAAGGCCTATGCAAAGCCGGACCTGGTGTTCACACACAACGATGGCCGCCACTACCTGGTGGAATGGAAGTCCGGGAAGCCGCACAGGGAGCAGAACCTGGTGCAGGTCCAGGCATATATGTTCTATGCGAAGGACATCATGGGCCTCGACCTGGAATCGACCATCGGCGTGGTGCATTACCTCACCCACCCGGACCAGGAGCCCTTGGTGCTGGACGGCCGGAAAATTGATGCAGCGGAAATAAAAAGCACGATAAAGTCCGAGATAAGGCTCATCGAGTCGCTCTGCGAGGACGTGGCCACCAACACGCCCAAGCCCCTGGGACATTTCCCGAGGACGGATGAGCCTGGCTACTGCCGGCTCTGCAACTTCAGGGAGATATGCCGGCCGGACTTTGTGGCCGACGGCGATTCCGCTGTGAAAATCGAAGAATGAATAATTGAAAGGCGGCGGCCCGGATTCTGGGCCGCCATTACTCTGAGTGCATTCGCCTACTTGCCGAAGTACGCTTTGACCTCTGGCTTGAACAGGTATATCAGGATGATTATGGAGATAATCGTTCCAATCGGCACGTTTATCAGCCCGATTATGGCGAATAATATCCCTATCGTCCTTGCCCAGCTCCTTCCCTTCAGGAGCCCGAAGCCTATGAGGAAGTAGAACAACGCCAGGATGACGAACGGTATCAGGCACAGCAGGTTGCCGCTGCCCATGTCCGCGCCGAATGACCCGAGGATGTCGAAGAAGCTGCCGAAAAGGCTGGTTATCAACCATCCGCCAAGAATCATTCCCAGACCCTGGACGAAGTAAAGGACTGCCAGAATGGTCACTCCAAGCGGTCTTTCTCTCGGCGCCGGCATCGGTGGCGGCGGCGGTGCGTAATTTGCGTCACTACCCATCATTTATCACCGGAGGTGAATTCCATTCATTATATAAATAGATTATTATTGATTGAACGGCATTTATATTAAAATGTTAATTATCACAGTTACTCAGATATTCAAACATGGTATCTGGACAGCTCAAATCGGTTGCCTCTCCACTTCAAGCCTGTCGGCCGTCGGATACTCCCAGACCAGGTACTTCACTCCCGGAATCTCGGATGCCAGCTCCTCCAACACCCATGCCGCTATCTCCACGCGGCCCTTGCCGGCATCATAGCGTATCAATCCGGATGGAATGCCGAATCTCCTTATCAGGGACCGCACCAGCCTCTCCGGTTCCCGGGTCTCTATAACACCTTTCAGGAACGTGGCCTCGTCGGTGATTATCTCCAGGCCGGTTGCAGTATTTCTGGCCCTCCTCATGAGCCTGTTCCGGAGCTGTGTCGCATCCTTGAAGCTGGACGAGCAGTAATGGACGATAATCTCCCCCCCCAGGGATTCGGCCACATTTTCCGCGGCCTCGCGGCTGCCAAGGACCGCGCTGGACACGTCGTCCCGAACCCCGAAGCCGTGCGCCTTCAGTTCCAGCCAGTTGCTCTCGGAGAACTCCAGTTCGTTCAGGTTGATGAACTCCGCGCCAGCGGAATGCATGGCCCTCGCCAGGGACACCATCTCATCAACAAGGCCGGGCATGGCCGGAATCTCGATGCCGGCCCTCATCCCCGCGTCCAGGGCTGCCCTTACCGCCTTCCCGAATCCCGGGGCTGGCCTGGCCCAGGTGTCCGGGTGCGGGTGGAACCGTATCTCGTCAAGGCCCGCGTCTGCCAACTTCCCGACATTGGGAACATCCGGGGTTGCGGTGTAGAGATGGATGTTGTGCCTGTGGCCAAACTCCGACTTCAGCAGCTTGATGTAATGCAGCGTCCTATCCATGGCCAGCAACGGGTCGCCGCCGGTTATCCCGGTGCCCCGGGCGCCGATGGCCCTCGCCTCGAATATCACATCCTCATCCGACTTCACCAGCAGTTCATCCGCATAGGTGACGTCCCGGCCCTTCTTCTCCAGCGACAGGGGGCAGTAATAGCATGAGTGAGCGCACTTGCCCGTGACCAGGAGAACCATCTTGGAGCCCTGCTGGCACATGACGCAGCTGATTGGCATTGAGCCTGCCACGAAAGAGCGGTTTGGCAGTGGCCTCCTGGAACGCATGACACCCCAATCCCATTCCTGAATAATACATTTACCACATTTAAATACAAGAATCCCTTCCGAGGGTCCGATGCCAGGGAAACTGAAGGGCGAGGACATCATAGTCGAGGACCAGAAGGAGGCCAGCCAGCTCTACACGAAGGGCTATTTCGGCAACCCGCAGTCCGGGGGCTCGCTCCGGCTCAACCTCATAGAGGCCATATACCTGACCGAGGCGGGCAAGCTCAAGGTTTATAAAGGAGACAATCCACAGAACCAGGACAAACTTTTCCGGCTCGGGAACAAGCTGGTTGAGAATTTCGAGATAAATTACATCGTTTACAGGGACCTGCGACAGCGCGGCTATGTGGTGAAGAAGGGCGCGCCCCCGCTGGATTTCAGGGTCCTGCCTAGGGGCGGCATCCCGAACAAGAACCCGTCGAAATACTGGGTGCTGGCAATTTCCGAGCGCGGGGAGTTCGACATCTCGCGGCTCGTTGACCTGGTCGAGAAGGTAAAGCACAACAAGAAGGACCTGCTCCTGGCCGTTGTGGACGAGGAAGGGGACATCACCTACTACCGCACCAAAATGGTTCAACCGCAGGGCCAGGTCAGGAGCGACGCGAAAGGGATTGTCGCCGAAGCGCTCCTCCTGAGGGACCGCGTCCTGGTGCTGGACCCGTGCGAGGCCCAGGTGCTCCACGACATCGAGTTCTTCGGAAAACTGGTCGGCGGGACGCTCCACCTCTCCCTCATGGAGACCGCTTTCCTCATGCAGAGGGGGCTGATCAAGGTCCGCAGCGCCAGGACCGGGAAATTCATGACCCCGGCCACCCTGAAAAGGGAGGCGAAGAAGGCCCAGCCGGACTTCGACATCAGGCTCCAGGTCTATTCCGACCTGAAGGAGAAGGGGATACTCGTCAAGACCGGCTTCAAGTACGGCTCGCATTTCCGCGCGTACATCGGCGACCCGGATTCCAATCACGCGAAATACCTTGTGCACTCCATCCCGCAGGACTACGTGGGCATGTGGGCGGAGATTTCCCGCGCGGTGCGCCTGGCCCACGGCGTGAAGAAGGAGATACTGCTGGCACGGCAGAATGGCCCGGAGAGCGTCGAATACCTGAGGCTGAGAAGGGTGAGGCCGTAGCGATTTTAGATTTATTGATTGTAGATTGTAGATTTTCGGTTGTTACCAGGCATCATTATTGCTGTGATTCGGAATCGATATGAGATTCTCAATAACGATTAAATACACTTTAAATCTTTTGCACGTGCCATGAAGATTGACCTATACCTCGAATGTTCGAAGCTGGTGAACCAGGTCCCGGCAGGCATGGTCACCACCTACGGGGCGGTGGCGAAAGCCCTGGGCGACCCCATCGCAAAGCGCGCGGTGGGCGTCATGCTGAACACCTATGGCCCCCCTATCAAGATGCCGTGCCACAGGGTCGTCTACACGGGCGGCGGCCTGGGCGGGTTCGCCTGGGGCCTGCCCAAGAAAATCAAGATGCTGGCAGCAGAGGGGGTTTCTGTTAAAGACGATAAAATATATAATTTTGAAAATATATATTTTGATGGTTTTAAAACGCCGCATCCCCTGGGTGAGGCCAGAAAGGAGCAACTCGGCCTTGCCAGGAAAGTGAAGATCGTCGAGCCGAAAGAAATGCCCTGCCAAATTCTGGGCCTGGATGCATCGTACATAGGCACCAGGGCGTTCGGCGCGGGCATATTATTTGATATTAAATATAAAAAGGTTATCCGCGAGATGCC
>JAWOHM010000032.1:0-7073 GCA_046485165.1 Thermoplasmata archaeon | reverse complement strand
GCCTTCAACGCCTTCTCCGCCTTCCCCGAGGACGCGATGGTGCGCATCTCACCGGCCGACATCGCGAAGAAGGGCAAGGTGCCCAAGAACGGCAGCCTCTTCTTCACCATCTTCCAGAATGGATTCCAGCTCCTCGTCGCCCAGGAACTGCACGATGCCCTTGGCGATTGCGGTCCTCGTGGCGTATGCCTGGCCCATTATCCCGCCGCCCTTGACGTTGACCTTGATGTCCATCTTCTCCATCTTGGACCCGGCGATGTTGACTGGCTCCATTATCTTGAACTTGGCGAGCTGCGGCTCGTGGAATTCCAGGGGTTTCTTGTTTATCCAGATGCGCCCCATCCCCTTGGTGACCGTCGCCCTGGCAACCGACGTCTTTCTCTTTCCACTCGTGTTGATAACCTTCGCTGCCGCCATAAGATTCACCTCAGAAATTCGCTCCCAGCCATGTGGCTACATCGCCCAGATGCATCTTCCTTGTCGCGCCCCTGTCCATGGCCTTCTCGACCTTTGTGAGTTTCGCGTCCTTCATCTCCCTCGGGACGCCGATGTAAACTTTCAGCTTCTTGAAGGCTGTCCTGCCCCTGGGCTCCTGATATGGTATCATGCCTCTGACCGTGCGCTTGAACATGCGGTCCGGCATTCTGGGATAGTAAGGGCCGAAGCGGTTGCGTCCAGCAACGCCGCGGTCGCGCCTCTCCTTGTAATCTCTGAGAATCTGCTCCCTTCCGCCGGTGATGACTATCTTCTCGGCATTGACGACGACTATCTCTTCGCCATCCAGCAATTGCTTGGCGATATGCGTGGCGAGTCTTCCCATGATATGTTCGCTGCCGTCAATGACCTGCATTTTTTCACCCCATAATCTTGATTCCGCTGCCCTTCGGATTCTGTTTCGCCATCTCGGCGATGCTGATGAACTGGCCGCCTGCCTTTTCGACCTTCTCGATGGCGCCCTCGGATGCCGAGTAAGCCGCGACAGTCACCGCTTTCGTGAGAATGCCGTTCCCCAGAAGCTTTCCGGCGATGATGATGCTCTCCTTGGCCTTCGCATGCTTGTCGATGCTGGCGATGTTGACCTCGGGCCAGACCCTGGCCGGCTTTTCCAGTTTTTCGGCTACGGTGCGCCATATGGGCGCCTCGTTGACTCTGGAGGCTGTCCTCAAATCGAATATGAGCTTCTCAAGGTTGGGATTGGTCTTCTTGCTGCTTCTCAATGCAGAACCCTCCGCGGGTAGGATACCCCGAAAGACCAGGCGTATTTTAAGCTTTCTACGCGAACTCGAATCGATTGGCACGGTTTTCTATATTCGTTCCAAACGCCCAGAATACATATATACCTATACCCTAGTCCAACATGACAGGTGTTGCAATGGAACTCGACAAAAAGGTTCAGGACATGAGATTGGCCAAGGGCACGAATATCAAGGGCATGGTCGACCAGATGAGGGACGGTGGCGGCTTCACCGCGAAGAAACTCGCGGTCGGCGTTGACATACTGGTCGATATGCTCGGAAAGGAGGATTGCGTGAATTTCCTGTCTTTTCCGGCCTGCATCATCGCCACCGGGACCCGGGGCATAATCCGGGACATGGTGAAGGAGAAGATGTTCGATGTGATAATCACCACCTGCGGGATGCTGGACCACGACCTGGCGCGCACCCAAGAGAGTTACTACCATGGTGATTTCAACATGGACGACGCCAAGTTGCTGGATGAGGGCGTGAACCGCCTCGGCAATATCCTGGTCCCCAACGAAAGTTACGGCATAATCCTGGAACGGATGATGCAGCCAGTCCTCCAGCAGCTCTACGATGAAGGAAGGCGCGAGCTTTCCACGAAGGAGCTGGCCTGGGAATTCGGCAAGAGGGTCGGAACCGAGGGCTCCATACTCTACTGGGCAGCCAAGAATGAGATTCCCATCTACGTGCCCGGCATCACGGACGGCGCTTTCGGATACCAGGTATGGCAGTTCGCCCAGGACCACAAGGACTTCAAGATAGACCTTTTAAAGGACGAGAAGGAGCTTGCGGACATAGTTTTCACAGCCAAAAGAACGGGTGCGCTCATGATTGGCGGTGGAATCTCCAAGCACCACACAATCTGGTGGAACCAGTTCCGCGACGGCCTGGATTATGCGGTTTATCTCACTACTGCGGTGGAGCATGACGGCTCGCTCTCTGGCGCGAGGATACGCGAGGCCGTGTCATGGGGCAAGGTCAGGAAGGACGCCAGGTTCATAACGGTTGAAGGGGATGCCACCATACTGCTGCCGGTTATGATGAATGCTGTGATGGACGCGATTTGACGATTGTAGATTTAGGGATTGTAGATTGTAGATTTAACGGACTGGCCGTCAATAATGGCCAGGCATGTCCCGTCGTAGCAATGTAATGACACAAATCTAAGAACTAAAATCGAAAATTCACCGACAGACACAACCTATATATCCCTCAATGCAATCTTATCCTGATAGCCATGAGGCGCCTCGTATTAGTTATGATTGCGGTCGCGGTCGCAGCCCTGATTTGCCTGCCTGCCATGCCAGATAATGCCGAGGCCCAGTCCCTGGATAATCTGGTGTTGATCAAGACCGACTACCAGATGCTTGGCCTTGCTGAGCTCCACGGCGGAGGGCATCTCACCTATGAACTGAGGGGAACAGCGGCAAGGGACCTGCGAAGAGCGGTTCTCGCAGCTTATGACAATCTCTGGTTGGGCACGGTGAACGGCTCAATTGATTCCCGGGAACTCAGGCCGGACGCTCAGAACGGCTACATCGGCAGGATGGAGAATCATCTCGAAACCCTGTCATTGCAGTTCTTCGCAGGTTACACAATCAGCTACGCCCCCCTCTATCGAACCGATGACATCAGCGTCAGCGCCACCGGCTTCACGACAGTCACCGACATACAGAATGACGTCACCACGCCCATCAGGATATTCCTTTATTTCAACGCAGGAAATTCCAACATCCCGTATTACGATTTTCCGCTGATGGCCAGTGAATTCATAGACGCACTCTTTCACCCCGATGTGATGAGCACCGGGCTCATAACCCCACACTCTTACACCTACCAGTACAAGCACACCGATTACAGGGTCTGCGGAGGGAGCTTCCAGTCGCTGGACCTCGACACAGGTGTGTTCCATATAGTCCGTACCCCGGCCGGCGAGATAAGCCAGTACTCGGTGACATTCCAGTACAACGAGGTTCCTCTGATTGATACTGCATCCTTCAAGCCGTTCGACATCCTCGAAAACCCCCAGGTCCAGTTCGTCCTGGTTTTCATCTGCGGGTATGTGATGACCACAATGCCGACACGCATGTATGCGAATTACAAATTCGCATATCCCCGGAAGTTCAGGCACAAGGCCCTGAAGATCACCTGGCTCCACATTACCAGCAAGCTCATGGTCATTCTGCTGATAGTGTTCTATTTCTTCCCGACCATGTTCGCATCAATATCGCCCAACATATTCATCAGCGGCCTCTTCATCTGGGCACTCACCATCGCATTCGCGGTGACATTCGCGGTCCTGGCCAAAGTGCTGTACGACAAGAAGATTGGCGAAATATCCAAGGAGGAGCTCGAAGTCGCGGAGAGAAAGCTGGCCCGGAAGCCCGCGCCAGTCCCCACCAGGACCCCGGCAGGCGTCAGGGTGGTTCAGCAGCAACCGCCATACCCAAGCGATGAGCCTGTGAAGGAGAAGCCCAGCGGCCCACCATGTGCGGTCTGCCACAAGCCCATCACCGATTATGTTGACCTCCTGAAGTGCAAATGCGGCCAGCTGTACCATGAGAATTGCGCGGAAGTGGCCAAGCACTGCACCAAGTGCGGCAATGCCCTTGTCGAGATAATACCTGAAGGGCCGGTCAAGAATGACATCAAATGCCCGACCTGCGGCCAGGTGAACAGCATCGAGGAAGGGACTGACCTGCTTCTTGTCCAGTGCGGCAAATGCGGCGTCATAATGGAGAAGGTCGCGGATGGCTATAACTACCTGGTCGTGGACAATGACCACACCACCGCGTTCAAGATGTTCGTCTCCCTGCTCAAGAACGGCTGCACCGGATTGTCAATATCCACCACATTCCCCGACAAGCTGAAGAAGGAGCATGACATGGCCCAGGCCGAGGTGATATGGCTCACGGATACGACAGTCGCAGACAAGAAGACCATCAACCCGCACCGCCTTGAGTTCGAGATGATGAGGATGTACGCGGCATTCGTCAAGAGCAGCCCCAAATCCGCCATAATACTTGACGGCTTCGAGTACCTGGTGGTCGAGAACGGTTTCGACAAGGTGTTCAAGTTCATCAAGAAGATTAATGACCTCTCCTCGGTCAACAACGCCACATTGATAGTGCCCATCGGAACCAGTTCCCTGGAGCCGGACCAGCTCGGAACCCTTAAGAAGGAATTCGACAAAGTTATTGACATGGTGGGAAATGGGGAAGAGTAGGGTGCAGGATTTTGCTAATTGATTGTAAGGGTCTAGGGACTAGGGGCTAGCTTGGTGATTGATTGTTAGGGGCTAGGGACTGGCTTCTTTATTGCTTTCGAGGGAATAGTGAAAAGTGAATAGTGTATAGGGTAGGCAATCTTGCCTAGTCGGATGCCAGGCAAGCATAGAATGCGATTTTCAACAACCAACAGCGAAGCATTCCCACCCGGGAACAATCGACCAGCGATGACGAGGGATGAAACGGTTAAGAACGATGAGACAACAATCGGTGAATGCCGTATCTGCCATTGGATAACTAAGGCGTTCGCCCTGGGTAGTCTTATGCAAACAATAATTCCCAAAGTGTTGAATGGCCGGTAATCATCATTTTGCAAACGATGAGATTACCGGCTCAGAAGACCTCGGCCTTCGAGTGCACCTCTATCCCCTTCGGCGTGATGCTGTACGGCTTTATGCGCCTCTGGTGGTTGGCCCGCCTCAGCTTGATTATCCTGACCGATAATTGCACGTCATTGTTGGCCTCGTTGTACCTGAGCAGGATGACCCCATCGGCGACATATTCCACGAGTCCGTCCCTGGAGACGTCCGGGTTGTTGGGGTCCACTTCCGCGGTGAACAGGGCGGTCGCTCCGGAATTCTTTATCTGCTTGCACAGGTCGAAGAGCCCTGCACGCCTGTCGGAATCGCTGTCGAAGAGCATGCTGAGCAGGGATACGGAATCGAAAATCACCCGCTTCGCGCCGGTGCTCTTGATGTAGGCCGGCAATTCGCTCCTGATTTTGGATATCGTGCTCTTTGCATCCGAAGGTTCCAGCTTCACAAGGGTGAGGGTGCCGCTCTCGATGTGCGGCCTCAGGTCCCAGCCATAGTTCTGGGCATTGCTGGTGATGTCGCCCTCGTCCTCTTCCAGCGAGATGAATATGCATTTCTCTCCGTTCTGCAGCCCGGTCCAGACGAACTGCAGGGACAGGGTGGTCTTTCCTGTGCCGCACGAGCCCAGGAGCGCGATTATCTGCCCTGCGGGTATTCCGCCGCCCAGCATCTCGTCCAATCCCTCTATCCCGGTACTTACCTTCTCGCCTGCCATTGTATCACCTTATTGCCTCCATGTTGATGACTGTGAGGCCGCTCTGGGCCGTGACCCTGGTGGGAAACCTGGCAATCCTTATGTCATCCAAGTGGGGCAGGACGCTCATGAACTTCTCCACGTACATGTACCTCTGGCGCTTGCTGCTCTTGTGGTATTTGGTCCATTCGAAGACCAGGACGCCGTCAACGCTGTCGATGAGCATCTGCTCGTCCTTGATGTCCAGAATCCCCTTGGTGAGCATTATGTATATCACGCCGCCCCAGTTCTTCGCGGCCCTCTGCATTCCCCGGAGAACGTTAACCAGGTCGGTTATCTTGATGTGCTCGGATACCACCAGGTCGGTGAGCGAGTCGATGACTATCATAGAATTGGCAGGTGCCTCGTCCAGATACTGGATTAGTGCCTCCAGCACGCTCTCCTTCGGGGTGCCGGCGAAGAGCTTTCCGCCATTGTCCTCATCAGTCCATGAGGCCGGCACCAGGCTCTTCTTGTAATAATGAGCGCTGAGGTCCTTGAACTTAATCTTTCTGGACAGCATGTTGTAAAAAGAACTGTCAAATCCCTCGGATATCTCCCTCAGTATGTCATGCTTGGACCTGGAGAACGTCACATAGCAGATATGCTCCGGCAGCCCCTCGAAATTGCAGAACGAGCCCATCATACTTTGGCCCAGGTAGGGGTGTTCCTTCACTGTCGAGAGCTTGAACGCCGAGGTGTAAACGAATTCATTCTGGCCCGCCCCAACATCCCCCATGAGGATCACCACCGAGCCCTCAGGCAGCCCTCCTTTTATTATCGCATCAAAATCCGATACGCCTGTCGGCACCTTCAGCACGCTGTGTCCCATCTTTCATCCTCGGTAGCTTCGAAGCCATAACGCGATTGGCGCATAAAACGATTGCGGTATCTCCAGGGGCTAGGGAATAGTGAATAGGGTCTCGGAATTGGCCTTGTATCGGCCAGTTCCGTTTACTTATCCAGGCAAGCCTATTGTCGAATCAGAGATTCGTCTTAGTCGCGACACATGTGTCGCTCCTATCGCTGAATCCAAGATTCGGCTAAGTCACGGCGACTTTGTCGCCGTTCCTATCGCCGAACTCAAAGTTCGGCTAAGTCGTGGCAATAAATTGCCACTCCTAGACCCTAGACCCTAAGAGACAATAATCAAGCTAGACCCTAGACCCTTAACAGAACCCAACTCATAAAAACAATATCCAAACAACTAGGTCCTTCATCCTAGACCCTATTCTGGGCGCAAGAATTAAATCGCTCCCCTTCATGTACGTTTCAAACGAGGATGTGAACCCATGAAGAAGATAGTGGAATGCGTGCCCGAAGAGAGCCCGGGTGAAACGATCCTCTTTCAGGGCCGAACCTACAAGGTTTACAGGGGCATGGGTTCCATAGAGGCCATGAGAGAAGGAAGCAGGGATCGCTATTTTCAGGAGGAAACGGATACGGACAAGAAGCTGGTCCCTGAAGGCATTGTAGGCCGGGTCCCGTACCGGGGGCC
>JAWOHM010000003.1:0-4555 GCA_046485165.1 Thermoplasmata archaeon | reverse complement strand
ATTGTTTCGGCCGAGATCGGCCAGGCAGACCTGCAAGCCCTGGCAAGCGCGGGGAAGGCAGACATCCTCCTGAATCTCGCGGTGACTGTTCCCGAAAGGGACATGCGAACCAACTACCGCCTCGTGGCCTTGGACATGGAGGTGAAGCCATGAGTTCGAATTCAATTGCCCCTGACAGCGATTCAGTCAAGGAGATAGGCGACCTCTGGGACCGCCAGGATGCCGAAGACCCCGGCTTCGATTACGCCAGGTACAATTCCCCATCCTGGGTCATGGTCAAGACCTTCTTCGCAGTGGCCATGATGTCGCTGGTCTTCCTGCTCTACTCGCTCCACGAACTGCGCTGGACGCTGTTCGGCTCCGGCACAGGCATCTTGATACTGGCGATGATGCCCTTCTTCGCAGGGCTGATACTCGGCTTCACTTTCGAGAACCCGAAGCTCGCATTGCTGTATTCGATTTTGATAGGTTTCATCTCCATCGGCATCTGCATGGCCCTGATGATGCTGCCAAAAATGCTGGGGCTGGCAGAATACGGCCCCGGTTTCATGAGGAACGTCTGGTTCTACGGATTCTTCGTCCCTTTCATAGTTACGATTTCTTTTGTCCCCGCTGGCACCATGGTCTCGGTTTCGACGAACATATACGAATGACGCAATTCAATTAATCGGTCATCTGGCTTTCCCAATGCCTCTGTAGACGAACCCCGCGCTTTCCAGCTTCCGGCGGTCATAGAAGTTCCTTCCGTCTATCAGAATTGGCGTTCTCACCAGGCCCCTCAATTTTACGAAATCAAGGTCCGCATATATCGAATGCTTCACAGCCAGGATTATGGCGTCCGCATCCTTCAGGACCGCATCCAGGTCGTTGGAGAACGGCCGCTCGAATTCCCTGACCAGGTGGTCGTGCATCAGCGGCTCCGCGCCGCGTTTCTTCAACTCGTCATAGAATATCCTCGACGGCGAGTTCCGCGTATCGTCGGAGTTCTCCAGGAATGCCACGCCCAGAATGGCTATCTTCGCCCCTGCGAGCTTCTTCCCCTCAGATTTCAATGCCTCTTCCAGTATATTGACGGCATGCACCGGCATCCAGTCATTGAGGTTGCGGCTGTCAACGATTATCTTTGGCTCGAACTTGAATTTTCCATAAGTGTCCAGGCCGTACTTGAACAGCCATGGGTCCTTCGGAAGGCAGTGGCCGCCCACCCCGGCGCCCGGAAAGTGCATGTTCCTGACCGGATTGCTGGATGGATTGGACGGGTCGTTGGGCAGCGTGTTGACCAGTTCCCTCACCTTGTAAACATCCACGCCCAGGCTCTCGCAGGCTATGGCGACCTCGTTGGCGAATGCGATGTTCACATCCCGATAAGTGTTCTCGACCACTTTGGAGACCTCCGCAGTGAGCGCATCGGTCGCATGGAGCGGGGCCTTGACGATGTTGGAATACAATTTCATAGCCAGTTCTGTGCTCTTCTCATCTATGCCCCCCACTATCCTTGGCAGGTCAGTGATGTTCTTCAGCAATCGCCCGACCATCACCCTCTCGTATGAGAACGCCAGGAAGAAACCCTCGCCTGTCTTCATCCCGGAACCTTTCTCAAGGATGGGCCTCACGATGTGCTCGGTCGTTCCGGGCGCAACAGTTGATTCAATGACAACCAGGGCGCCTTTCTTGATAAGGCCGGAAATCTTCTGGCTCACATCCCTCAGGGACTCATATCTCGGGACATGGTCCTCATCTGTCGGCGTCTGGACGTCGATGAGCACGGCATCTGCATCCTTGACCACAGAATAATCGTCAACCACCCTGAAAGAGCCCTTCTCGTGAACTCTCTGCAGCAGTTCCTCCAGGCCGGGCTCGTCCCCGCCGATGGGGTTCTTCCCATCGTTCAGCCAATCTATCTTCCAACCAGAGCGCTCTGACCGTCTCTGCACTCCCGTGACCTGGAATCCGTCAACATCTGCGAACAGGGCAGCCGCCGGTATGCCGACATAGCCCATGCCAATCACAACTATTTTCATGGTTATCTGGCATGGGAAAGTGCAAATCGTATTTAAGCTTTTTATGATATATATTATGTTTCATGTTTGCCGAGAATACGCAACGCGAAGGATGAACGAATAGCCGCCATGCCAGATCCGCGTAATGGGTTTCGCTCCGTAATCTCATCGTTTCTAAAATGCTGATTACGGGCCATACGCATTGGGAGAATATGTTTGTAAATTGACTACCCATGGCGGATTCTCCATATTGATGTAATTCAGTTCCCGAATCCACCTATTGTTTGCATACTGTTGTGAATCACATAGTGCTGGATTTAGCAACCAAA
Organism: Thermoplasmata archaeon; assembly: GCA_046485165.1. Lineage (GTDB taxonomy): Archaea > Thermoplasmatota > Thermoplasmata > SG8-5 > SG8-5 > UBA147. The sequence goes on along the minus strand of JAWOHM010000003.1, from coordinate 2,226 downwards.
TTTTCCCGGGCCATGGTTCCGGCACCTGAAACCCCGCCCTGACAGGCGGGGCATGCTGTTTGCATTATGCTCCACCTGCCTTCAGATGTTTCAATTAAGTTTAAATACCACATGCTTTTATGCTTCAAAGTCGCCAGGAAGGTATGTCTACCAAACGGCTAGGGATAATCATTCCCTTCGCTGTCCCGGGATTGATTCTGAGGGACGGTCCCCGTTACGGTTGGCCTGAAATATCGGACTGGCTATGCGTCCGTCGAACACAGGAACGGCGGAAAAATGTGCAGCTCAGCGAAGCTACACACCCCCAGGGGGCTAAAAGATGGCAGCAGCAAGCAGACCGAAAAGAGGTTCGAGAGGTTACTCTCCGCGCAAGAGGGCGAAAAGCGAAGTGCCCAAATTCAGCTCATGGCCTGAAAGCCAGGATGGGCCGAGGATACAGGGCTTCGCTGGCTACAAAGCAGGAATGACCCATGCATTCATGATGGACTACAGGCCGACAAGCACGACCGCTGGCCAGGAAGTCCAGGTGCCGGTAACGGTCCTGGAGACCCCGCCGATGAAGGTCGTGGCGGTGCGCTATTATGGCAGGGACCATTACGGCATGAAATGCCTGGGCGAGCTATGGGCAAAGAAAATTGACAAGGACCTGGCAAGGAGAAAACCGCTTCCAAAGGACAAGAGGGGAGCAGAGGTCAATGACCCGGACATCGAGGAGATACGCGTCATAATGCACACCATGCCCAGGATGGTCACCGGCATCCCGAAGAAGGCGCCGGAGCTCATGGAGGTCCGCATCGGGGGCGGCACGGTTCAGGAGAGAATAGAATACGCCAAATCCCTCTTGGGCAAAGATATCACAGTCAACGATTACATGAAGCCAGGCCAGATGATTGATGTCGCGGCCATAACAGCCGGATACGGCTTCCAGGGCCACACCAAGAGATGGGGCGTCAAGCTCCTTTCCCACAAGAACAGCAAACACAGGAGAATGATCGGGACTCTCGGCCCGAAATCGCCGAAATACGTCAGGCCGACGGTTCCCCAGGCGGGCCAGACTGGCTATCACCAGAGGACAGAGTACAACAAGAGGGTCTTGAAGATTGGCACACCAGAGGACGAGATAACGCCCAGCGGCGGTTTCCTTCACTACGGAAAAGTTGTGAACCAGTACGTGATTGTGCACGGTTCGGTCCCGGGCCCGATAAAGAGGCTCATCCGTTTCAGGGATGCCACGAGGTACACGGTCGGCGTGAAGGTGGACCAGCCGGAGATATCCTACATTTCCAGAGAATCCAAGCAGGGAGCGTGAGTTGAATGGCAGAAGACACAAAGACCAAGAATGAATCAAAGAAAGCCCCTGTCAAGAAAACACCGGCAAATGCCGCTGGCGAGAAGAAGGCCGCAGCCCCGAAGAAGGCCGCGCCGAAAAAGGAGATGCCGGAAGCCAAGAAAGAGGCAGCCGTGAAACCGGCCCCCAAGCCAAAGGCATCAACCCCCAAAAAGGCAAAGGCCCCAGGCGAATCCGTCAATGTATATTCTCTCGATGGCAATGTCAAGAAGAGCATACCGCTTCCGGATGTTTTCAGCACGATTTACAGGCCGGACATAATCAGGAAGGCAGTCAATGCGTCAAGGGCCAACAGGCGCCAGCCATACGGCCCGGCGCCCCGCGCAGGAATGAGGCATGTGGTATCATGGCCCGGGAAGGGCCGCGGCATGGCAAGGACCCCGCGCCTGCTCCATGGCGGCGGGAGGGGCGCTGAAGTGCCCAACACCCCCGGCGGCAGAAGGGCCCACCCTCCAAGGCCGGAAAAGGACTGGACAGAGAAGATAAACAAGAAAGAGAAGGCACTGGCCCTGAATTCCGCAATAGCTGCCGTCGGAAGGTTCGACATAGTCAAGGCAAGAGGCCACAGGGTCACCGACGGAATGACCGTGCCCATAGTGCTCACCGATGATTTTGAGACATTGTTCGACAGCATAAGCAAGGATTACGAGAAGGACAACAAGAGGCCTGCATACACCAAGGAGACAGTCAAAGTGTTAGAGGCCATCGGCCTCTCGGATGAGATGGACCGCGCAAAGAGCGGCATCCACCAGAGGGCGGGCCGCGGAAAGGCCAGGGGCCGCAGGTTCAAGTCCCCGAAGAGCATCCTTTTCGTTGTCAATGACACCGAGAAAGCCATCAAGTGCCTGGGAAACCTCCCCGGCGTTGATGTGATATCC
>JAWOHM010000039.1:0-37474 GCA_046485165.1 Thermoplasmata archaeon | reverse complement strand
GGCGGATGTCAATGTCAAGCTGGCATTGAAGATTACCAAGGACATTGAGAACAGGGCGCTGACAGAAAAACCGAAGGCGGGCATCAACCCAAAGCAGCATGTCATCAGGATAGTCCATGAGGAGCTGGTAAATTTCCTCGGCGAGAAAAGGGAGATAGGCCAGAAGAACCAGGTCATCATGATGGTGGGGCTGTACGGCCAGGGCAAGACCACGACCACCGGGAAGCTGGCACGGTTCTTCAAGAAAAGGGGGCAGAAGGTCGGGCTTATAGCCGCGGACGTTCACAGGCCCGCAGCATACGACCAGCTGAGCCAGATAGGCGCACTCATCGAGGTCCCTGTGTTCGGCATCCCCGGGGAGAAGAACGCGCCAAAGATTGTCAAGGACGGACTGAAGCATTTCGACGGTTACGATGTGATTATCCTGGACACGTCGGGCCGCCACTCCCTGGAGAAGGACCTCATTGACGAGATCAAGGCAATTTCAAAAATCGCCAACCCCACGGAGAAGATTATGATTGTTGACGCGGCCATGGGCCAGCAGGCCGGGCCGCAGGCTAAGGCGTTCCACGATGCAGTGGGCGTCACCGCGGTCGTGCTGACGAAATTGGATGGCAGCGCGAAGGGCGGCGGCGCGCTCTCCGCGGTGAATGAGACGGAGGCGCCGGTGCTGTTCATCGGAACCGGTGAGCACATCGAGGACCTGGAGCAATTCGACCCGTCGCGGTTCATCTCCAGATTGCTCGGCATGGGCGACATCCAATCGTTGCTGGAAGCCGCTGAAGGCGCCATCGACGAGGATAAGGCGGAAAAGACCATGAGCAACATCATGCACGGGAAGTTCAGCCTCATAGAGATGCGGGACCAGATGGAGATGCTCACAGACATGGGCCCGCTGAAGAAGCTCATGAGCATGTTCCCCGGGGGGCCTGCAAACCTGCCCGAGAGCGAGATGGAGGCCATGCAGGAGAAGCTGCGCAAGTTCAAGGTCATCATGAAATCCATGACAATGGAGGAACTGGAAGAGCCGAAGATCATCAAATCATCCAGGGTCAAGAGGATAGCCCGGGGCTGCGGGATGACCAGCCAGGACGTCCGCGCGCTTCTTGCCCACTACAACACCACGAAGAAGCAGATGAAGGGCATCATGGGCAACCGAAAGCTGAGGAAGCAGCTGCAGAAGCAGATGAAGGACGGCACTCTCGGCGGCATGGGGATGTAGATGCCTTCTTTTCTGGTCATCGGGCACAGGGTCAGCACTGACGGAAAATTCTCTCTGAATGACCTTTGCGGGTCCGCCGGGCGCCTGGATGTCCTTCTGAGATGTGTGAATTCCGCATTCATGCTGTCCAACGACATACGCCGGGACGTTGACCTTTACCTTCTTCTGCTGGGCGAGCCAGACCCGCCCAAGGCCATCCACTTCAGGGGGAGCGAGCTGAAATACCTCAACCCGGACGAGCGCTCCACAGGGGCGCTGGTGAAGAACGCGCTCATGAAGCGAGCCGATGCGGGCTGGCAGATGTCCACGCCCGGGATATATGTGGCCAGGAAGGGCATGGATGATTTATTTGGGGAATTTCAGGGAAAGCGCATCGTCTATCTGCGCGAGAATGGAGCGAGCGCTTCGACAGTATCACTGAGCCCGAATGACATTTTCGTGCTCGGGGGCAAGGACGACCTCACATCGGAAGAGGAGAAGGCAATACAGGCTTGGCCCGATACCCTGAGGATATCGCTGGGGCCGAAGAGCCTGCACGCGGACCACTGCATCACTGTTGCGCTAAATATGCTGGACATGTCAGGGCTGCCGGTTTCCCCGAACAAGCATCATGAGTGAGGTTTCACCATATTTCACAAGCATTTTCTTAATGGATATATACATAGAAAGACTTTGTTGCTTATGTGAACAACATGCCGTCAGAATCATATACCACAGTGACAGGAAGCCTGGAATCCGTCATCGGCGAGATATTCGCCAGGGGCATCGTGAAGACAGGCCTGGAGAAGGTGGGCGCCGACCCGGAGACCACCACCCCGGAGGAGATGAAGAAAGCAATCGACGCGCACATCGGCGAAGCTGTGAAGACCTTCCTGGGATGCGAGGAAGGGTCAGCCTGGGCCAGGAAGGCCAAGGAGATTCTGGACAGGAATGCTGCCGGCGCTTGATTGCTGGCTGTGAATGAACTGATTGTCATGGCACTGCAGTAAGGTTGCGACCCGCCCTCTCGGCCGCCAACTGCCCGCCCCGAATTATCATCCTGCCCCTGAGCATGACGCCCGTGGGGAATATTGCATCGAACCCCTCGAACGGGGACCAACCGCATTTTGAATGGAGATGGGCGGCATCGATTTTCACCATCTTGCCAAGGTCGTAGAATGCCAGGTCCGCATCGTAGCCAGGCTCGATTCTGCCTTTCTTCAGGCCGAATAAATCGGCAGGCAGCTGGCAGCACATGTCCTGCACGGCCTGGTGCTTCAATATTTTCTTCTCAGCCATGGCAAGCATCAGCGGTATGCGCGTCTCAACGCCCGGGAGCCCGGACGGAGCAATTGCAAATTCCCCGGACTTCTCCCCGATGGAATGGGGCGCGTGGTCGCTGGCGATTATGGCCCTTCCTGTTCTCAGCACATCGAAAAGCTTGTCCGCGACGGGCCGTTTCCGGAGCGGGGGGTTGACCTTTCCCATTGCACCCAGGGGCATGCCTTCATCCAGCAGGGCGTGGTGGGGCGTTATCTCGAAGCTGGCTTTCCGTCTGCGGGCCATGTCGACACATTCAACGGTGGTCAGGTGGGCCAGGTTGAGCTTCGCTGGAGACTCCACGGCCAGTATTTTTTTCACGGCCTCGGATTCTGCCCGCATGTTCCGGATGAGATTGTACCGGTGGAGGTCGTTGCACTCATCTTCGGAGAAAAGGTTCGGGTCCTCCGCATGCACCGTGACCACGCGGCCAGACAGGTGGGGGGAGTTCAGCAGAATCTCCGGCGGCGATGCCGAATGCTTTGCGGAAGTGGTGTCCGCCAGGAACAGCTTGAAGCCGATTGCCAGGTTTGCCATCTTCTCTATCTCGTCTATGTCGGATAGCTGGGCGAAAAGGCCAAAATCAACATTGGCTTTGTCCATAACGCGGTCGAGTTTATCCTCCAGCGCCTGGAAATTGTCCACCGCCGGAAGCGTGTTTGGCATGTCCATTATGGTGGTCGTGCCGCCGAACGCCGCAGACCTGGTGCCGGTGAAGAAATCCTCCTTGGACTCGAACCCCGGCTCACGCATGTGAGTGTGAATGTCCACGCCGCCGGGGAGCGCCAGATAATCTTCGAAATGAAATTCCTTCTCGCCTTTCAGTTTCTGCTGCACAGCGGTTATCCTGCCCCTGTCAATGCCGATGCTGGCATTCCGAAAGGCTCCGCCCTGGATGATCCTGGCCCTTATGACCAGCTCATGGGGCATCCAGCACCTTCCTGCCGACCTTGCCGCGAGGAGTTTCCTCGGAGAAGACCTCGCCGGTGAACCAGTACAGGATTGTCTTGGGATCCTTCCATGCATCGGCAAACAGGCCAGCTTTCTGGCAGGTATGGCCGAGGAATTGCTCGACTGTCCATTCCCATTCCGCCGGGACCTGGGGCAGCAAAAGCCCACGGAATCCGCCACGCTCGACTATCAGGCCGTGGGTGCCAATCTTTATCAATTGCAGGTAATCCTTGGGGTTCTTGGCCTTTATCTGTTCCGGGGGAGTGAGAAGGCTCACCTCCACAATGATTTTATCCAGTTCATCAGCGCCCACCGGCCTGAACCGGGGGTCGCCTGTCGCCGCTTCCCTGGCCGCCCTGACGATGGTCTCTTTCAACGGAAAATACGGGCCCGGGTAGCCGATGCAGCCCCTGAGGTCATGCTTCGGGAAGGTGCTCAGGGTGACGAAGGCACCCGTCTCGACGGAGAATTTCTCCGGAGCGGAAATCTCTGGCATGGGAACGCGCTTAACAGCATTGTCGATGGACGCCCTGGCCAAACGAACCGCCAGCGCGCCATCCTCCTCTCCGTACATGACCATGACAATGCGGCCGTGTTTAAAACGGTTATGCCAATTTTTCAGGCAGGCGAAATCGAGGCGTAAACTACCAGCCCCTAAACAGACGAGGCAGAGCCTCGTCTTAACGCAAACCAAATATGGTTTGCGAAAGGAACTGGCGTTTATTGCCAGGGCTGGAAGTTTACCCATGATAAGTTATATGCCGAATCAAGATTCGGCAAACCCATTTTGAAATGTCAAAATGGAGCATGCCTGTTCATCGAAGCACAATGGCTTCGATTTGCTTTGTTGTCATAAGTACGGCATGCAACGGCATATCTCGTTACTGCCGATGCCGATTCATCTCAGCCCTGAAGGGCGGAGCGTGGAGCAGCGATTTATCGCTGCGACTTAGCTGAGGCTTTGCCTCGGCGTTAGGAACGGCCACACATGGCCGTGACTTGGCCGAACCTTTGGTTCGGCTTTATCTCGGCATATAGGCAGTAAACAGCTTTTTTATACCCTCCCGCCAATCCGCTTCCGTGACGGAAAAACTGTCCCTGACGGGCGAAGACAGGGTCCTTCTGTACCTGTTGAACTTCGGCAGCCTAGACAATGTTTGCGAGTGCGATTCAGGCCTCACTCAAAAGGGCATAGCCGTCAATGTGAGAATCCAGAGAAAACACATTTCACGGCATCTGGAGAAGCTCCTGGGGCACAATCTCATCGAAGAATATGCCAGGCATGTGAAAGGCTCCAGACAGAGGATGAAATGCTACGGTTTGACATCCCAGGGGCTGGCAAGGGCGAAGAATATCGAGGAAACAGTCGGCAAAGTGGTTGTGAAGGTTCGGATGGACGGCAAGACCAGCGACATGAAGATTGCCGACATCGACGGCGCCACCTCTGTCCATCTGCGGTTATCCGACATAGTATGCGAGGCCCTGGAAGCCGGCGGAGCCCTGGACATGGCTGTCCTGGAGACCATCGAGGAACGGAACCGGCTGATGATGGATGAGAAGACCATGAAGACAGAGGTTTACAGGCAGGCCCTGGCGGTGGCATGGCGGGACGGCATACTCACCAGTTCGGAAAAGCACCTCGTCGACGCGCTGAGGAACCATCTTGGCGTGTCGGACGAGGACCACAGATCCCTGGAGGGGGTGGTGATGAGCGACGCGCCCATGATCAGCAGCGCCTATGCCGACATCTACGACGAGATACTGAGCCTGGTGGCCGGCCACCCGACCGAGAGGGAAGAAGATATTCTGGAGATGCTCAGGGAGAGGCTGAAGAACAGCAGATGATGGATTCTCACAATACTTAATTATGGCAAACACGTAGAGGTCGGCATGAAGGTTCCCATGGGGCATGACTGCATAGACAAGCTGCTGGGCGGCGGCTTCGAGGCGGGCGCCATCACCCAGATATTCGGGGAGGCTGGCAGCGGCAAGACCAACATGTGCATTGTGCTGGCCGGTGCGATCATCCGGTCCGGAAAGAAGGTCATATACATCGATTCCGAGGGGCTGTCAAGGGACAGAATCCAGCAGGTTTTTGGCGCGGATTATGATGCGATGATAAAATCGCTACTCATCTTCGAGCCCTTCGATTTCGAGGAGCAGGAAAATGTCATCGAGAAGGCGGTGGGGCTGGCCATGAAGAACGAGGACATCGGCTTGCTCATCCTGGATTCCGCGACAGGGCATTACCGCGTTGAACTGGCAAAGGACCTGGAGCGGACAGAGCGCCGCTCGTTCGTGGCGCAGATAACGGCCATGCTGACGCTCTGCCGCCGCAGGATGATACCCATCATACTCACCAGCCAGGTCTATACCGACATCGACAGGAACGAGTACAAGCCGCTGGGTGGGCATGTGCTCCGGCATAATTGCAAGGTGATTTTGAAATTAAATCGGGACGAGGACATACCAGGGAGAAGGGAAGCGGTGCTGATGAAGCATCGGTCCCTGGCTGAAGGCGGAAGGGCGGAGTTCTGGCTGACCGGCGATGGAATCAAATGCGGGCCGCAGTAGTTGAATGCGATTTCTGGCAATTGGATGCAGAGCATTCGACCATGGCGCGGAAACAATGGCCCATCGAAACAGCGCCATAAAACCTTATCAATGGGGAAGCAATCGGTGAATGCGATTGCAAAATTCATGCAATAAAGAGCATTCGCCATGGGTAGTCAATCTATAGCATTTTCTCCCAAAGCGTAAGGCCGGTAATCGGCAATATATAAACAATAAGATTACCGGGGGACTTCTGGTTAACCGGGGATGGAATCAAATGCGGACCACAGTAGTTGAATGCGATTTCTGGCAATTGGATGCGGAGCATTGGCATGTCCACCGCAAACTATATATTCCGAGCCAACCATGTTCGCATGAGGCGTGTTTCACATGCCTCGGAAGTGGCATGATGGCATATCCTGAACCGATTCCTGAACTCAGTGCGAGGGAGGCCCAGCAGTTCGAGCGCAAGCTCAGGGACTTCAGGCTCACCGACGCCCAGAAGGAATTCTACGCCGAGGCCAGGAAGCTCTTCCCGCCGCCCGGGGAAAGATAGAGGATTCATGTCATCGCTTTTCCGGCACTCGGATAAACTGGATCCTGCCAAATTGTGTTTTGAGCCATTCAGGACAGATACCTCCCAGATTGCCACATTCGATTGCGGCAACAAAGACCTGAACGAATTCCTGTGCACCGACGAGGTGAGCAATTACGAGGAAGAGATGCTCGGGAAGACCACGCTGGTTTTTTACGAAGGAGAGCTTACCGGCTATTACACCCTCAGCTCCACATCCCTGAGCGTCAGGTATCTGGAGCACAAGACCGGGTTCGGCAAATTATCGGAATATCACATCAACGAGTTGCCCGCGCTTCTTATCGGGCGATTGGCCATAGACTTGAAATGGCAGAAAAAAGGCGTGGGCAGATACATTGTTCAACGAATAGCAATGATGGCTCTGGACCATTCGCGCAATCAAGGCATCAGATTGTTGGTTGTGCAGGCCAAAGAGGATGCTTTCGATTTTTACAAGAAATGCGGTTTCGATTTCGTGATGGAGAGCCGGAACGAAATGAAAAGATTCAAGGCAAGGGGGACCAGAACAATGTTCTTCGATGTGTCCAGCTTGAAATACTTGCAAACAAAATAATCTGTTTCGGCCCAATACTTTCGCCCACCCCCCTATAAATACCATGCCGCCCATTCAACAAAAGGCTATAAATACCATGCCCCGCATATATTCCTTAAACGGCAGCACAGGGGAATAGGGCATGAATAGGAAGATAGTTGCAGTGTGGGTTTGCGCCATGGTACTGGCATCGGCATTTGTCATTGTCGGGGATATTGGGGATGTGGCTGAGGCAAAAGCCATGCCGGACAATGTGGCCATGTACACGGCGCACACGCCCATTCGCATCAACTCGAATGCGGACTTCATACCGGCCAACGGCGTTTCTGGGGGGGATGGAACCCTGGGGAATCCTTGGATTATAGAAAATTGGGCTATCAACGGAAGTGGATATGGATATTGCATTTATATAGGGAATGTTACTCAATATTTCAAAGTAAAAAATTGCTCTTTTTCATATGCCACAACTTGGATAAATCCGACCTGGGAATCTGGATCCGGTATCATCCTCTATTATGTGAATACGGTCGCACACTTCACGAATGTTAAGTCTACTGGTAACTACTATGGAATTAAATTATACCAATCGGATTACAATACCATAGCTAACTCAAATTTTAGCGGTAACAGTTATTATGGGATTCTTCTAGATTATTCTGACCATAATCTAATTTCGAACAATCAGATATCCAATTGTTGGTGCGGTGTTTACGTCCATGTAGGCAAATATAATCAAGCAATAAACAACAACATATTCTGTCAATGGCAAGGAATATATCTATATGATTCCCAATATAATTATGCCTCAGATAACAGATTCACTGGTTCGGGAATTTCCTTCTCTGGTAATTTATTGCAGTATTACAGCACTCACACTATCGATACGCTCAACACAGTGAATGGACGGACTCTGTATTATCTAAAAAATACCCAAAATTTGACTGTTCCACCGAATGCTGGTCAGGTGATAATTGTAAATTGTGAAAACATAGTGGTGGACAATCAGAATTTATCCTCATCGGGTACTGCATTACTGGCTGTATTTTCGACAAATGTTACGGCTCAACATATATATGCATCAGACACGATTAGCGGAGGTTTATTGTTCAACCATTGTGATTACATTCTCATCAATAATTGTTCGATAGATAGAAGCAGGGAATCAATACGATTGAATAGCTGTGATTACTTTACGGTTGATAATTGTACGATAACGAATTCAGAGTACGGTGTAATTGCCGGGGTATATTACTCAAACGATCTCCCATCAAGCAACGGAGTGATTAAAAACAACACAATTACAAACATCTCCTGGTGTGGAATCGTTTTGAGCAAAGCCGTATCCATAATGGTCTCTCGAAACTCGATATCCGATGGACGAATGGTGGGAATAATCACGGAGTATAACAGCAACGGGATACAAATAATCGAAAATGAATTGTATAGGAATATTGACGGAATTCGAGTGAGAGGACAGAACACGACCGTTTATCATAATCTTATAATTGCAAATCAACTTCAGGCATTTAATGAAAATATTAATTTATGGGATAATAACTACCCCTCCGGCGGCAACTACTGGTCCGACTACAACGGAACCGACATGCTATCCGGCCCCAACCAGGACCAGCCCGGTGCCGATGGCATCGGCGACACGCCTTACTACTTTGACGGCGGCCAGGACGACTACCCGCTGATGGAACCGTGGGGACCGCCCCCCGAGCCCGATTTCACCATAGAACTGACAGTTGGCTGGAATCTCATATCGATACCCCTGGAAACCACCTATGAATCTGTTGAGGTCGTCCTCTCATCCATCTCCGGGAGTTGGGACGTGGTCAAACATTACGACGGCCAGACAAAGACCTGGAAGACCTACCGGGTGGGCAGTACTGTGAACACGCTTTTCACCATAGACCGCACCATGGGCTTCTGGCTCCACGCCACCGAGGCCTGCACCCTGACAGTGTCCGGCACGGTCCCTGATAGAACCGAGATAATGCTGTATGCCGGCTGGAATCTGGTGGGATACACCAGCAGGATGGTCAAGACGGTGGCCGAGGCGCTGGTCGGAACCGGTTACGACCAGGTTGAGGTGTTCCAACCGGAGTCGCCATACATCAGGGAGGCGGAACCGGATTATATCATGAAGCGTGGAGAGGGATACTGGGTTCGGGTTCCGGCAGATATTATCTGGGTCATTGAAGACATAAGTCCCATTCCGACAAATATTGTTGTAAACGATATCCTTTTCAGCAACTCTTTGCCGGACAAGGGAGAAACCACCCAGATAGAAGCACGTATACTGAATTTCGCTTCCGGAGCGGTTGTCGATGTGAAATTCTATGACGGGGTTGAGGGGGTTGAGAACCTGATCGGTTCCGAGACCATTCTCGTGCCCACCCTTGGCCAGGCATTCGCTCAGGTTGATTGGATTGCCGCGCCAGGTGGGCATCATACCATCCTTGTCACGGCATATCCGAACGAGACCTGGGCCTCCGAGGTGGGGTGCTTTGAGGGAGATCCCTCGGACAACTATCTGGAACAGAACATTTTCGTGACTCCGAACATACTGCTCGTTGATGACGACCAGCATCCCAACGACCTCAGCGACGGCGATACCGTGTCTTTCATGCGCGCCGCGCTGGAAGCCGCCAATTTCGATTATGACTTTGTGACTGTGGGAACCGGAGACGGGCCGGGTTATGACTATGGTGATTACCAATTGAGGGACTATGATGTAGTAATCTGGATGACTGGGTATGAGGGGGCCCCGCTCACGCCGAACGACCTGGACAACCTGGAGAGATATCTCGCAGGGAACGAATGGGGCGACCGCGACATCGGGGGGGTGGGCGGCAGCCTGTGGCTCATCAGCCAGGGCTTCTGGAAGGAGGCAACCACAGAACCGTACCGGAGCTTTGCCATGCTGTACCTGAGAGACCCGGGCGAATCCTGGCAGACAGGGGAGATGTTCAATGGCTCGCTGCCCAGTAACCTGTACGGCAACGAGCTGAACAATGTGACCGACTATTTCGCCACCGCACCCATAAAAACGCTGGAGCGCGTTCCAGGCACGGACGATGTCTCTTATTGGCTTCACACCAAGATCAACAACACGGCCACTGTGGCACTGGGAGACCTCGGGAAACCTAACATTCCGAACTTTGTTTATGCGATGACAGCCAGGTCGGACAGCGTCCCCTCCGCGATTACGGATTCCAGGATACTGGTCCAGACCTGGGACTTCTCCCGGATAGAGGACACGGCCACCCAGTCCCAGTATGCGTACAAGGCCGTCATGTGGTTGAGCAACACCACGATGAGGTTCACCAGTGATATAGCAATATCCCAACAGGATGCCGTGCCAACCACCGTAAGCCTTGCCAACAGCAGCGCGACTGTTAAAATCAATGCAACAATAAGAAACAATGGCTTCATGGAAGAGGTTAATGTCGGGGCCTTGCTGCTGATGGATATGGTGCCGATGCCTGCGTCTTACACGGTAGTTCCAGTTATTGGTGGTAATGGCGGGGAGTGGGAGGTCAGTTATGTTTGGGCCCCGGATACGCCCGGGACCTATGAATTCACATGGGTTGTGGATCCCTACGATGATATCGCGGAAATTAATGAACTCAACAATCAACTATCCCCCTATCTGGCTAAAACGACCGTTGAGGTCTTGCCATAGGTTTCTCAGTATCAGAGGGGGCAGAGTTCTCTTCAAAGCTCCCGATTCACAATAAACTCCACCGCGTCTCTGAGTATTGCTTTTCCCTCTTCCGTGTATGGAATCTCGTCAATGCATGCCAAAGCCTCTGCCGCGAACGCTTTTGCCCGAGACCTCACCCAGTCCCTGCAGCCGTGCTTCTCGTAAAGCTTGATGACCCGGCCAACATCTTCCTGGGACTTCTCCTCGCGCTTCTTCGAGAATAGCAGCTTCACGTATTCCAGGTCCCGCTGGTCGCCCACCTGTTCCAGCCGGTCCACGAGATGGATGAGCAGCAGCGTTCGCTTCCCCTCCAGGATGTCGCCCCCGAGCTCTTTCCCGGTCTTGGTTGAAAAGACATTCAGCCAATCGTCGTGTATCTGGAATGCTCTGCCCAGGCTGCGGCCCATTTTCTCAATCGGGCCCAGGGCGGCGGTGTTGTCCGCGATGATGGCGCCCAGCTGCAGCGGCCCTATCACCGTGTAGCTGCCGGTCTTGCGGTCGACCATCTCAAAATATTCATCCTCCGATATTATGCGCCCCTGCCTGGTCCATGACAGTTCCAGGAACTGGCCCTCGCAAGTGGTCTGGAGAAAATCTTCCATCTTCTCAGCCAGAAGGCAGGCTTTCTCGCAATTCAGGCTGTCATGATTGGCCATCAGTATCTTCCACATTATCAGATGCAGATGGTCACCGGCATTGATGGCCAGTTCCTCGCCGTGCAGCATGTGCAATGTCGGCTTCCCGCGTCTCTCCAGTGACTTGTCCTGAAAATCATCATGGATGAGAAGCCAGTCCTCCGAAATTTCCATGGCGGCTGCCATGGTCATGGCTTTGGCTACATCCCCGCCGCTCGCCTTGCATGACAGCAGCAACAGCCCGGGCCGGACGTACTTTCCCCCGCGCTCCGGGTAATCGACAACCATCTTCCAATGATTGTCCAGGCCGAACTTCATCGGCTTTATCTCATCAGCCCTGGGCATGAACCTGAATATCTCGTCCACGAGGGGCTGCCTCTGGCCACCCAGGAATCCGAGGAAGGGGCTTTCCAGGGTCTCGCCGTCTACAGTATCGTATGTCGGAAGCACGCTCAGTCCTCCGGCTCCATGGCATTCAGCCATTCTGATAGATAGCCTGTGACGATCACCGGCACGTCCTGCAGTTCCTGGACCGATGAGGCGCCTGTCAGGAACATGGCGGCCTTCAGTTCCGCAATTATGATGTTGAGTTCCTTGGCCACGACTTCGGGGCTTTCCATGGCCGACTTGAGCATTTTTCGAGATATGCCGCCGGCGATTGCGCCCAGGGATATGGCCTTGGCAACGTCCAGCCCAGTGTTCAGGCCGCCCGTGGCGATTACCGGGAGGCCCACGTCCGCCTCCAGTATCGATACGGGGGTGGGGATGCCCCAGTCCCAGAATGTCTCGCCGAGGCGGGTAAGTACCCCATCATTCTTGCCCACGGCACGGTGATATTCAACCGCGGAGAAGCTGGTGCCGCCGAGGCCACCCACATCTATGCCTTTGACGCCCTTCAAACGCAATTCCTGGGCCACGTCCCGGGATATCCCGGCGCCCGTCTCCTTGGCCAGCACAGGCAATTGCTTGGCAATCTTTCCGATGGCGTCCAGGCATCCGGCCGCGTTGGTGTCGCCCTCCGGCTGCACGATCTCCTGCAGGAAATTCATGTGTATTGCGAGAATATCGGCGTTTATCATCTCCATGGCGCGCCTGCAATCCCCGACATCGAAGGCATGGCGTTTTCTCTGCTCAACAAGCTGTGGCGCGCCCACATTGCCTATGACCAGCGGAACTTTGAATTCCTTGATGGCCTCGTAGCTTTGTGCCAGTTCCGGATGCTCAAGCGCCGGCCTCTGGCTGCCCACGCCCATCCCCACGCCTGCTTCCGCGGCGCCCCCGGCCAGGTTCCGGTTTATCTTCTCGGCGCCCTCGAAACCGCCTGTGATTGCGGATATTATGATCGGCGCAGCCAGCTTCTTTCCGAACAATTCGATGGATGTATCTATCCCGCCCATGTCTATCTCGGGCAGGGCCTTGTGGAGGATTTGCACATCGTTCCAGTATGTCCTGGCGGCGTTCACGTCCTTGTTCAGGCATATGTCTATGTGGTCTGCCTTTCTCGCGAATTTCATTCAATCACCCTTTACCTTGGTTCCCATGACGGCTTTGCCAGCCAATGCATCCGTCAAACGCCCCGGCACGAGGCCGTTGACTATCTGGACAGTGCTGCCGGTTTCCGCAATGTCAAACATCAACCTGAGCTTCCTCTCCATGCTGCCGGTAACGTCTGCGTCCTTCACTGTAAATTTCACCATGTCATTGCGCCCTATCTCCGGGATGGGACCTTGGCCATCCTTCGGGGGATAATCGGGGAATATGCCGTCAACTGCCGTGGCGAATATGCATCTCTCGGCTTTGAGGTCTTTGGCCAGCTTGAGCATTATGTCGTCGCCTGAACAGATTGAGATGCCCTTGGACCTGTCAACCACAACGTCGCCGAACGATATTGGCGTTATGCCGATGTCCAGATAGTGCTGGAAGACATCAGATGGAAAGGTCGCCAGAGTCCCGTTGTCGAAGGTGGCTATCGCGCCCGCCGGTATGGACGCCACCGGCACCCCCGCCTTTCTGAGGGCGCCCTCCACCATGCGGTTGAGGGTGCGCATGTCCCCCTGGACCTGGCAGATGCCTTCTCTCTGGGACTCGCCTGTGAAACCCCTGTGAAGCTCGTATTGCTTGGCCTTGATGTGGCCGAACGAGCCCCCGCCGTGAATTATTATCATTTTGCTTTTGCAGGTGGCCAATTCCCCGGCCAGCCGCTCCATGATCTCGGGACGCGCCGCCATGGGCTTGGACTTGTCCGTGACAACGCTGCCCCCCAGCTTTATTAATATCATTGGCCACAGAATCGCCGCCTCCGTATAAATAGTTAATTGGGTGTGTTCGGTAAATGCCGATGGGATGCCAAGCACTTAATTATGAACGGCACCCCATACATTGGTCCATCGGCAATCCTTAAATATAAAACCCCCTTATGCCGGGCTTACCCGTTCGGGAAGTGAACCGTATGGCAGGAAGAAAACCGGCAAGGATGTACAGGCGCATCAAGCAGCAATCATACACACGCAGGGAGTACATGGGGGGCGTGCCCAACAGCAGGATTACCCAGTTTGAAATGGGCAATGTCAAGGGCGATTTCCCGATTGAGATGCGGCTCATATCCACATCATGCGTGGCCATAAGGCACACCGCGCTGGAAGCGGCCCGTATCGCTTGCAACAGGACCATCCAGAAGAAGGCAGGTTCGCAGGGCTATTTCATGAAAATCCATGTTTATCCCCACGAGGTTCTGAGAGAGAACAAGATGGCCACCGGGGCTGGGGCAGACCGTATATCCAGCGGAATGCGGAACGCTTTCGGGAAGGCTGTCGGCACCGCGGCCAGGGTCAGGAACGGGCAAGTCATAATGACGCTCAGGGTCGGCCGCGCGCACTTCAGGGAAGCGAAAATCGCGCTGTGGAAGGCCGGTATCCGGATACCGGGCGATTTCCGGGTCGAGGTCATCCGCGGGGAAGCGATTAACTAACGCCCGCGCTCGTCTCCCCAGACCAGCTTATGCAATTGCGGCAGAATTCTCACGTCCAGCTTATCCTTCAGCACCCATTTTATCAGCTCGGCGATTTCGAATCCCCAGACAGGCGTCATCACGATGGCGCATGCCGGCTGATGTTCCTTTAGAATGGCCTTTGCATACTCGTAATCCGTCCTGTCGGATATGATGAACTTCAGCTGGTCGGTCGGGCCCAGCAATTCGATGTTGGAAAGGTCCATCTTTTCTGACTGGCCGGAACCGGGGCACTTGATGTCCATGCTTATCATGAGCGACTCCGAGCAAGCCAATTTCTCCAGGTTCTTGGAGCCGTTGGTCTCCAGGGTGACTAGGTAGCCGGCATCCAATAGCCTATCCACGAGCTTGACGGTTTCGGGCTGACACATTGGCTCGCCGCCGGTGACGCAAACCTGGCTACATTTGATTTTGCCTATCTCTTCGATGACCCGGTCAAGGCTCATTTCCTTGCCCTCGGCCCTGGCGTACTTGGTGTCGCACCATTTGCAGTCCAGGTTGCAGCCGGTGAGCCGCACAAAAATCGTGGGAATGCCCATGGTCACGCCCTCGCCCTGTATGCTGTGGAATATCTCGCATATCTTCATTTCACATCCTCCGCCAATTCATCCATGTCGAAATGTATCATCAATCTCGCTGGTATCTGCTCGAATCCCAGCTTCTCCCAGAACGGCACAGCGTTGTTGGGCTCGCCGCCGGTGCCGTCGGCCGCTGAAAGCCCGAGGGTCACCGCGCCCATTTCCTTGAACTGGCGGGCTGCTTCCTTCACCAGCCTGGTTCCGGTTCCCTGCCTTTGAAAATCCGGGTGCACTGACATCTTGAACAGGAATGCCCGCGCGCCGTCCCATGTGCCCAGAACGAATCCCTCGACCTTGCCGTGCGCCTCCGCCACGAGTATCACATTATGGGGCATCCCCATCTGCCTTGCAAGGGACTCGCTGCCGTCAACCACCGGATGATAGAAATGACGGTTTGCCTCCATTATCTCCACCAGGCGGGGCGCATCGGCCGGCACGGCCTTCCTAATTCTCATATCCGAGAGGGTCATCGAGCCCTGCCTCCCTGAATCCGGCCAGCCTGAGCCGGCATGCCTCGCATCTCCCGCAGGCTTTCTCTTCTCCCTTGTAACATGTCCATGTGTGCTCGAACGGCACGCCCAGCGCCCGCCCCTTCGCGATAATCTCGGATTTGGACATTGTGATGAGGGGGGCCTCTATCTTAACTGGGTTGCCCTCGGTGCCAGCCCGAGTGCCCAGCCTGGCGGCTTCCTGGAATGCGGCAATGAACTCCGGGCGGCAGTCTGGATAACCGCTGTAATCCACTGAATTGGCGCCTATGAATACAGCGCCGGCTCCGATGGATTCGGCAAGCCCGATGGCGATGCTCAGGAAGGTCATGTTCCTCGCGGGAACATATGTGTTGGGTATCTTTTGGCCAATCTCGTTTTCGGCTTTGTCCGTGGGCACCGAAATGGCCTTGTCGGTCAGGGCCGAACCACCGATTGCATCCAGGCCAAGTTCCATCACAATGTGGCTCTTGACCTTGAAATGTGCAGCGAGCGTTTTTGCAGACTTTATCTCCCTGGAATGCCTGGTGCCGTAGTCAAAAGTGAGAGCGTGAACCTCAAAATCCTTGCTGGCGATGGCAAGGCAGGTTGCGGAGTCCAGGCCGCCCGAGAGCAGCACAACGGCGCGCTGTTGCCCTACATCTCCCTGGATGCCCATGCCCCCTGGCCGGTGCCTTCATCTATGCCGACTTTCACCTTGGTGATGCTGCTGCCAAGCTTCAATCGGCCGATTATGGAATTCAGCAGATGGACCGCCAGCATCTCCGCGGAGACCACTTCGAGGTCGAGTATCTTCACATCGGATTCGGGAAATGAGTAGCGTTTGTCTGCAAAGCTCACATCCAGCTGGCCGCCGGCGCTTGATAGCTTAACTATACCGGACTTGCCTGGCATCAGGACACAGTGGTCCAGCTCTTCCGCGGCCGACCTCATGGCCCTTTTCAACTCCACAAAATCGTGTATCATGCCATCATCGCCGGGCTCGCCAGTAACATGAAGGTGTACGGCATAGTTATGGCCGTGGAGCCTGTTGCATTTCGAATGTCCGGGCAGGAAATGGCATGCTGAGAATGTGATGCCCAATTCCCAGCCGTTAAGTTTCAGCTTCATGTTTGCCAATATTGAAATAGGGTACAAAATGGTTTTGCATGCTGTTCATGACCTTAAATGCTAAATACAGATTTCCGTTCAAGTAACCATGGATAATCCACCCGAAACCGACGTAGAGGTCAAGCTCAAGAAGGATTTGGGCTTGTTCCAGGTCATCATCATCGGCCTGGGCCCAACATTGGGTTCCAGCATATTCCTGCTGGTGGGCTACGGGCTGCAGATTGCAGGGCCGGGTCTTGTCCTTGTCATGGCCCTCAACTTCGCCATAATCATGCTCACTGCCATGTCCTATGCCGAGTTGAACGGCGCCTTCTCCAGCAGCGGGGGCGAGTATTACTGGGTCAGGGAGGGGCTTCCGGAACCCATCGGTTTCCTTTCCGGATGGATGCTGTGGTTCGGGAACTCCATAGTCACCAGTTTCTACATTCTGGGTTTTGGCAAGGGAATAATATGGGTGCTGGAGGCATACAACAAGATACCGCCGGGGTTCGATGCGGACCTGTTGGTGAAAATTCTGGCAGCGCTGGGCTGCACCATCTTCATTTACATCAATTACAGGGGCACCAAGGAGACGGGATGGACCAGCGTCCTGGTCACTGGCGTCCTTCTAACCGTCATAATTACCTTCATCGTCGCGGGAGGCATATACCTCTCGGCCGGCAATGGGGATGGGGATCTCGGGGCCATCGTCCGAGACCCGACGCCCAATGGCTGGGCGCCCATATTCGTGGCAATGGCCTTCACATTCGTCATCTTCGAGGGGTTTGACCTGATTGCCCAGTGCGGGGAGGAATGCAAGAACCCGCTGAGGAACATCCCCAGGGCCACCACCATCTGCATCACATTCTCCACGCTGCTCTTTGTCATAGTGGCGATTGTCTGCATTGGCGTGATTGATTGGACGACCATAGGGACTGCCATGCGCGGGGATGATGTCGTCGCAGTGGCGGCTGACAATATAATGCCTTATGGGTTCATCGTGGTGGGCATCGGCGTAGTATTCGGGGCACTGGCAGCCGTCAACTCCGCGCTTTTCGCCTCCTCAAGGGTGGCTTTCGCCATGGGGCGGGACGGCACCCTGCCCAAGCTTTTCGGCAAGCTGCACCAGAAGAACAGCACCCCGCACATCGCAATATTGATCAGCGGCGGAATCATCATATTCATGACCGTGGCTCTGCCCATTGAGGATATTGCCGCATCCACCGCCATCATGTTCATGTCGGTTTTCATCCTTGTCAACATGGCTGCGATCATACTCAGGTACAAACGACCCGAAGTTCCGAGAATAAACAAAATCCCTTTCTTCCCGGTCCTGCCAATTGTGGCAATAGCATTGTTGATGTTGCTGTCCGCTTCATTGTGGGAAGACCACCAGAATGCCTGGTTCATCGCCCTGGCGTGGATCACCATCGGCCTGGTCATCTACTATTTCTATAGCGGCAAGAGGATCATCGAGACGGTCCAGCCGGATGAATTGACAAGGAGGGGCATACTGGAGACCATCACACAAAGGCCGGAGGACAAGAAATACAAGATTCTCGTTTCTGTGGTCCATGAGGCGCAGAAGCCGATGGTTGAGTTCGCTGTCCTTATAGCCAGGGTGGAAGATGCGGACCTGAATATTGTCTCGGTGATAGAGGTGCCTTTCGGCACGCCGATAGATTACATGAAATACAAGGAAACCGCGCCTTACATAAAATTGGTGGAGAAACTGAAGAAGGCAAGCGACAAGGAGCTCGTCAAGGCCCGCGGGACCGTATTGGTATCCCACACGGCCTCCGACGCAATCCTAGACACCATCAGGGAAGATGGCGTCAACCTCCTGATAATGGGATGGAAAGGCATTACCAGCGGAAATAAGATTCTGGGCACGACAATCGACAAGCTGGTGCATTCCGCGGATTGCGATGTGATCGTGATGAAGACTGCCGGCCTCGAAGGGAAGGTAAAGAAGATACTGGTCGTATCCGCTCCTGATTGGCACGCGTCGCATGCCACCAACTACGCAATCCTCATATCCAAGAGGTACGGTTCCGAGATCACGATATTCAGCCCCTGCGAGTTGGATGAGCGCATGAGGGAACAGGAGGATTACGCGAAACGGCTTTGTGAACTGTGCAAGATACACAGCATACCTCATCAGGTTAAAATCATCAAGAGCGAGTCCATTGAGAAGGCCATAATCGAGGAATCTGAAAGCCATGACCTGGTAATCTTGGGTTCCACCCGGGGAGAGAAGGGCGGGGCATTCGACTTCGGCAGAATCCAGGACAAAATCGCCAAGGGCGTGGACAAGCCGATACTGATGGTCAAGAAAGTAAAGCCGTGATCAATTGTTTTTGACTGATGTCCCTAGGACAATTATTTGATTCTCCAGGGCAAGGATGTGGAAACGTTTTAGATATTCGGAGATAATGTGTTCCGTGGTGACGGGATCCTTCCTCCAGATGCCGATTGTGTATTCGACGCAATCGGCTTTGATGTCTGTCATTGTCACGGAAAGCGCCGCGCCGGAGGCCATCAATGAAGACTGGTCGAGGCCCTCCGCTGATTTGAGCAGTATCTCCTCCACCTTCCCATAGGGGAGGGATGTCTTGATCGAGAGCGCCAGCCGGATCTTGGTGCCGCCGAGCTTGGTGAAATTGTGAATGTATGTGTTCATAATGAGGTCGTTGGGAAGGTCGATGATGTCCCCGGTCCTGTTCTTCAGGCTTGTGATGACAAGGCCCTGGCAGACTACCTCCCCGACATTGTCATCACCAATCTGGACCCAGTCCCCTTTATTGATGCTGTCGGTTGTGAGCAGTATGATGCCGCAAATGGCATTCCTGGTGGCCGGCGAAACTCCGAGGATGATGACTATGCTGATGGTCAATGCGATTATGAATATGATGACGAGGTCCAGTTGCCTGAACTGAATCATCTCGAGTATGATGGTGAGCGTTATTATCAACGATATCCAATAGAGCGAGTACTTCAATATGGCCTTTATAACGTCGATTATCCCGGGCTGGAATTTCTTGGAACGGGTTTTGAAATCCTCGAGGATTATGTCCACGAACTTGCTTAACAGATAGATGCTCAGAAGTATAATCACGAGAGACAGGAAATCGGTCCCCAGTTTTGCCGTGTCTATGTCCGACTGTATAAAATTGAAGATATTGTTCCTGATTTCGCCCTCGGGGATTGTTATGAGGCCAACCATGACTGCGATGAAGAAGCCCAGCAGCAACATGCCGTACTTGATGAAGAGCTCGTAGAATTCGAGTATCCCTGGCTTCAGAACCGCATCCTCATCATCTTCCGTGGATTCCTTGAAATTGCTTATTGCGCTGGAACTGAGTATCGAGAGTATGATGAAAAAGGAAAGGACGACGAACGCGTTGAACAGGAAAACGAAATTGCCAAGGTATATGAATGGCCACCGGAAGTCCGGATTCAGCAGTGAACTGGAAACAATGATGGCAAGCAGGTAGAGGCCAACGACCATGATCTTGATGAGGACCTGCATCGAATCGATGGAACTGTCTGTGAGGTAGTTATCCTCTCTCATCTTGATCCAGGTGAACACATGCGTCAACCAGGATAGGATATATCCAAGGATGACAATGGTCAGAAGTGTGGCCACGACCACGAACGGAAGGAAATCCCAAATGTCCATATTTCTCGATGGCGGATGTGACCATCCCTTATTTATCTCTTTCTGAACCGTGGCGCTCGTAATTTTTATCAAAAAACGATTTATATTTTAGCATAAATATTGAAATGTCATTATACGAAAAACTTTTATCATATGGCTCAATGCCTTGTCGATGTCAGATGGAAAGGGATGCAACGGATTCGCCGTGTTGGCACGTGACCACGGCTGAGAAGACCATGGAACTGCTTGGCACCGGCCCGAAGGGGCTGACCACGGCAGAAGTGGAGGCCAGGCGGGCAAAATATGGATATAACGAGCTTGAGGGCGAGAGGCGTGGCGGCATTCTCAAGACCGTCTATAAGCAGGTCAACCAACTCCTGATTCACATTCTTTTGCTGGCAGCCGTCATCACCGCTGTGCTGGGCCATATGATAGACACGGCTGTGATATTGGCTGTTGTTCTTGCAAATGTCATAATCGGCCTTGCCCAGGAACTGAAGGCTGACAAGGCCATTGATGCCCTGGACAAACTTGTCGTGTCGGAATGCACCGTGGCGAGGGACGGGCAGAGGGTGACTGTCCCATCGAGAGAACTGGTGGTCGGTGACATTGTGATATTCGAGTCCGGAAACAAGGTCCCGGCCGATGTGAGACTGGTCTATGTCAAGGGGCTGAAGGTTGACGAAGCCCTGCTCACCGGCGAATCCGTCCCGGTGGATAAAACAATCGAGCCGCTGACCGGCCCGGCTGCCTCGCCCGGCGAGAAGGTCAATATGGCCTTCGCCGGAACCCTGGTGTCCTACGGGAGGGGGAGGGGGGTGGTCGTGGCAACTGGCAATAGCACCGAGGTCAGCAATATTTCGGCATGCATGAGGGAGGCGGAGGAGATAGAGACGCCGCTGCAGAAGAGTTTGTCAAAATTCTCCGTCTATCTCTCGGGAGCCGTTGCCATACTCGCAATAATCACCTTCGTCGGGGGGCTGCTGGCCGGGCAGGACATGGTGTTCATATTCATGGCATCGGTCTCCATAGCAGTTGCGATAATTCCCGAGGGATTGCCCGCATTGGTTACCATCACCCTCGCCATTGGGGTTAGGGCGATGGCGGCCAGGAACGCCATACTGAGGAATCTCCCTTCCGTCGAAACGCTGGGCAGCACCACCGTGATATGCTCAGACAAGACAGGAACATTGACGATGAACCAGATGACCGTTTCACACATTTTTACAGGCGATGCGGATTTCAAAGTGACTGGAAGCGGATATGGCGTTGCGGGGGAATTCTATCATGGCGACCAGCAAATATCACCGAACCATGAGCCTGCGCTGTCGAGAACGCTGGTTGCAGGCGCGGTTTGCAATGATGCCTCCCTCAAGCACGACGGCGGCATCGTGGGGGATCCGACAGAGGTCGCGCTGCTGGTGTCTGCGGCCAAGGCCGGGTTGGAGACGCATCTGGAGAGGGTGGATGAGGTCCCATTCGAATCCGACATTCAGTACATGGCCACGTTGAACATCGATTCATCGCGCAGGGTCATTTATCTCAAAGGCGTTCCCGAAAAGGTCGTCGCCATGTGCGATATGGCTATGAGGAGGGACGGAAGCACCGAACCGTTGAGCCGCAAGCCCATACTCGACAAGGCCGAGGAGATGGCGTCCGATGCCCTGAGGGTCATTGCTATCGCCGAGAAGGCGGTGCCGGAAGGCTTCGGCTCACTCAATGGGATGGAGACTTCGGGCTTCACCTTCCTTGGCTTGCAGGGGATGATTGACCCGCCGAGGCCGGAAGTTATAGGCGCGGTGAAGAAATGCCAGGATGCCAGAATAAGGATTGTGATGATCACCGGGGACCATCGCACCACTGCTGGGGCGATAGCGGCAAAGATTGGCATCATGCAACCGAATGACAGCATTATGACTGGGAGCCAGATTGAGACCATGTCTGATGAGGAGCTTTTCCGGGCGGTGCCGGATTGCTCCGTGTATGCCAGGGCTTCGCCCATACACAAATATCGCATAGTCCAGCAATTGAGAAGACATGGGGAAGTGGTGGCGGTGACCGGCGATGGTGTGAACGACGCGCCCGCCCTGAAGGCCGCGGATATAGGGATTGCCATGGGCATGACTGGCACCGACGTCGCAAAGGAAGCAGCGGACATGATACTGGCCGATGACAACTTCGCAACCATCGTGAACGCCGTCGAAGAGGGGCGGCTCACCTATGCCAACCTGCAGAAGATGCTGGCCTTCATCATCCCAACCAACCTTGGACAGGCCACCGCGGTGACTGTCGCAATACTCGCCGGGCTGACCATACCGCTCATGCCGGTGCACATACTCTGGATCAACCTTGTCACATCGGTTACTTGCTCCATACCGCTGGCATTGGAGGGGAAGGAACCGGGGCTTCTCCTGAAGCCGCCGAGAAAACCCAAGGCCCCATTGATCACAAAAAGGATGATGGTGCGATTGATTATAGTGACCGGGACTATGACGCTTGGGTCCTTTATCGCCTTCAATTTCATGATTGGCGCCGACTACACTGTGGAAGCTGCCAGGACGGTCGTTATGACCTCAATTGTCCTCATGGAACTGGTATGCATATTCTCCACAAGGTCCTTCACCAGCCCAGCAATCTCCAGGAATTTTTTCTCTAACAGGTGGGTATTCCTCGGGATTGCCATCACGATGGCTCTGCAATGCTGTGTCATCTACCTTCCCGCAATGAATCGGTTGTTCAACACCACGCCGGTGGCGCTTATCGCATGGGTTCCGGTGATACTCACGGCCGCCGCCCTATTCGTGATGGTTGAATCTGAGAAAGTCGCCATGAAGCACTTTGCGGCGAACGGCGGGGAACCCTGATGAGGCGTTCATCGCCGGGTTGGTCCGGCCACAACAAACAATATATACGCAAACAGATATTACTTCATCTGCCAGCCATGCATGGGGGTTCAGGGGTGTCCCGGGGTTGGCCAACAAGGAGAATGGCATGCAGAACAGACTGAAATTCACGGCATTGGCTTTTGCTATCGCTTTCATATTTGCTGGCGTGATGGTGCCCGGACCGGCCGCGGCCGGGATCGTCAGCCTCGAGCTTGTGCCGGGAAAGTACACTGGGACATCCACATATGTCCCCGGCGAGGTCATGAGCATTGTCATAACCGGCGACGTTGAGAATGAGGAATTCACTGTCTTC
The DNA here is from genome assembly GCA_046485165.1 of Thermoplasmata archaeon. Classification (GTDB taxonomy): domain Archaea; phylum Thermoplasmatota; class Thermoplasmata; order SG8-5; family SG8-5; genus UBA147. The sequence continues at coordinate 13,954 of JAWOHM010000039.1, read as the reverse complement.
AGTGTCATGGGGGAGGAGGCCACCATTGGAGACATTACAATCCCTTCCAGCGGCTCCATCAAGGTATCTTACGAAGTGCCCAATGTGCCGGACGGGGATTATCTGATACGCGTTAAACGAACGAACGGCGCCATCGAAAAAGAGGCGCCATTCACGGTTCAGGGTTATGTTTTCAAGATAGAGACAGACAGGAATGCGTATCTCAGCGGCGACGAGATAAGGGTGTTCTGGACTGCAAACAATATCAAGGACCAGACATTGCCCTCATCCGGCATCGGCAAGATAGAGGTCTGGTCACAGAACCCGACAAATCCGGATATTGTTGAACGCATACTCGAGGCGCACAGATTCAACATATCGGCGGGCAGTGTCTCGTTCAAACTGCCGCCCATAGTCAATTACAGCATGAGGTACTATGTTGATGGCTGGTTCAACAGCAGCGCAGTCTCCCCGTTGAGAATTCAGTATTCCAAGGCCGTTTTCAGCATCAAGCGGCTGGGTGTTTTGATATCAATGGACAAGGACCAGTACACGGCCGGTTCATTGATGAGATTGACCGTAAGGACCTTTGCAACAGACAATCCTGCCAATCCTGCCAGCCAGGATGCGGCCGAGCCCATGTGCAATGTCACAATCTCCATCAAGAAACAGGCCATGATACAGCCCACTTACGGCCCCATTACGCTGAAAACCGATTCGGGGGGAATCCTCAAGCACATAATCGCACTCTTGGACGAGGCGTACGCGGAAGGGACGGTGTTCGAGCTTGAGATCCGTGCTTACAAGGGCATCAACTCCATTTCCGACAGCAACACATTCGAGATTGTTTCCTCCTCATCCATAAGCATAGTGCTGAACTTCAACCGGGCCCAGTACGCGTCCGGCGAAACGCTGTTCGTCAATGCCACCGCATCCGCAATCGGAGAAACGACCAGCGCTTCGTTCACCTATATCCAGGAGATAAGGGCGACCCTTGCCAATGGCTCGCTGCTTGCCAGAGATACGCAACTCCATGGCAACTTTTCTTTCAGCATCCCCGGGAACTTCGAGGGATTGCTGTGGGTGAAGGTCACTGCGGATGACGGGGCCGGGAACAGCGCGTCGGTGATACAGCAGGTCAGTGTGACATATGCTCTAATACTGGTTAATGCCAACAAGGATTACTACAATCCAAAGGACAGGATTGATGTGACATACAGCATCATCGGAAACATGAATTCCGTTCCCGAGATATTCTATTATTACATTGTATATGACAACGATGATAATGTGGTGGAGGAGGGGGTGACCTCGTCGGGTAGATTCGATTTCCTAATTCCTGACGCACCATCCAGCAAATATGTGTTCACTGTCTTCGCATCCGCCGGCGGCCGCGTGGTTGAGGGCACTGACCAAGTCTATCTATTCTCGGGTTATTTACTGAACCTTGAATTCAGCCGGGAATTCTACGGGCCGGGCGATATCATTGCGGTGAACTACCACATAATAGAAATGGGCAATTCCAACATGCCTGCAAGTTTCCTCATAACCTACGGATTGGTGAATGGGCCTGTCTCCAGCCTCCAGACCACGGATACCAGCGGCACGCTGCTCTACACGGTGCCGGATGACATAGACCAGGGGGACCAATTGTTCATGGCCGTGTGCAATTTCGGAACAAACGTACAGGCATCGGCCAGCGAGGTCCTGTTGATCAAGAGCGGGGCGAATCCGCTCTGGCACCTGAGAATAAGCGACATACCCATATTCAACATCGCCCTGCTGCTTCTGGTGTTACTGTCATTATACATGGCGTACAGGACAAGGAAGAGGATGAAAGCGCTGGAAACGGATGGAATTTACAAAAAGGCCCCCGCGGGAGACGGCATCCTGTCCAAGCGCACCCAGGAACCGCAGAGCCATGTCATGGAATGCGTCGAATGCGGAAATCCCATTGAAATCACCACATCCAGGCGGCCCATCGAGGTCATGTGCCCGCATTGCGGGGAGATACAGCTGATAGAATGATGCAACATTAATATTATAATGCGAATCCGCATCTGCATCCTCGTGAAAATCATTCCAGCGGTTTCCATAAAGCACGGCCGGGTGGTCGTTGTTGAGAATGGAAAATACGCCTACCTAAAAGGCCGGGACGGCCAATACCAGAGCCCGGTGCAATTGGTCAAGGAGCTCGACACCCCCGGAGATGAAATATTTGTGTTGGACATCGACGGCCTGGAGAGGAACAGCCCGGACCTTGACACGGTGAAACGCATGGCCGCATACAGGGATGTTTGGCTGGATGCCGGGGCTGAGGATGCCGACAGCATGATGGACCTGTTCATCTCAGATGCGTCCAGGGTGGTCATGGGAACCATCTGCATGCGGTCCCTTGATGAATTGGGAAAAGCGCTGGACATATCCGAGAATGTCATCTTTTCAATGGGATACGATTCGGGAATAGTCAGCCCGAACGCCGGGATAGCCGGCATGGGGCTGGAGCGCCTGATGTCGGAGATAGAGGATATGCATAGCCTGCGCACGGGCTTGTTCTTCGACCTGGGCGGGATAAGGGACGGGAAGGCCCCCGGCATTCCGGCAATGCCTGGAATCGCGGAGCGTTTCCAGGAGTTCTATGTCTCTGGCCATATCACCGATGCCGATCTAGAGGGGCTCGAAAAGGCCGGCGCCACGGGAGTAATAATGGATTTCAGGAATGTTGGGGGTGTGGCTGTTGAAGGATCTTGAGGTTGCAATCGCGCAGGTCTTCAGAAAGAAGGGGAAGGCATCCATGTCCGAGAAGGATTTCGTCTTCGCGGTTTCACTGGATTTCAGATGGCTGACGCCGAAGGAAGCGCAGAAACTGCTGGACCTGGGCATGGAGAGCGAATTGCTGGGCATGAAAGACGGATTAGTCAAGCCCACGTTCGACTACCTCGGCCTGGAGATTCCGAAAGGGTATGCCCCCGGCCCTGACATTCTGCAAAGGGGTGCCCAGCCAAAGGGCATGTTCATGAAGATGGTGGACGAGATTTCCAGGATTGCGGACCTGCCAGCGAAGGATGTGATATCCCAGGTGAACAGCGCCCAGGACAGGATGGGGGTCGATATGGAGGTCGCGGCGCTCGTGGTGGCAAAGAATCTCGGCGCGGACCTGTCTGGATATCTGGACACGGTCGAGGAAGAGATGGGCAAGCGGTATAAGAAATGATTAACCGATGTACTTCAGCTCGTCCGGTTTACTGACCGGCGGCTTGAGGTCGTTGAGGCTGGCGGTAAGGTCGTCAATCTCCTTGGAGTGCTGCTCCAGCTCTGCAAAATCTATCTCCACGCCGATTAGCTTGTTCAGAATTTCGAGAATGGCCTGGGCACTCTTCGGGTCAGAGAAGTAACCGGATGTTTCCCCCATCAGGCATGCGGCCTCGATGTCCCGGAGCTGGCCGAGGCCCAACAGAAGCCCGGCTGCGCCAACGATTCCGCCGGCAGGTTCGTCCCTTGAGAATTCCACGCCAACGGCTTTCAGTTCATCCACCAGCGCCAGCGTGGTGGTTGCACCCAGAACCCTGGGCTGACTTACCAGCTTGCCCACGCTCCACCCGCCGAGAGTGTATATCCTGGAACCGTGAAATTTCTCGAATATCTCAAGAACTTCGTGTGAGATATCATACTGGCCCTCCTGGGATATGCCCTGGTAGTCTCCTGATAGGATGATGATGTCCGGCCCGGATTCCGTCCTGTGATAATATAGGTCATTGGAGACCAACCGGACCACCCCGTTGTTGCCTATGAGCACCTGTGGCGGGAAATGTTTCGAATATATGCTGATGAACTTCTTCGCCTTCAATTTTGTAATGAGGTGTTCTGCTGCCAGCTTTCCGACGTTTCCCACGCCCGGAAGGCCTTCCACGAGAATGGGGCCACGGAGCTTCGGCTCCTCATGATAAACGACTAACAGGTTGTTCAATCCCCTTCCTCCGACACAAGCTTCTTAAGCCGCCTTCTGTACTTGCCATAGCGGTCCTCGGGAGAGAACCTCGGTGGGTGGGGGGAAACCGCCCGGCCGCCGCACTTGGGGCATGGTTCGCGCAGAGAATAGGCGCCGCATTCCATGCACTTTCCCATGTTGACGTCCATCTCAAGACCTCTCGAACTTTGCAGTCCCGCCGCATTTCTGTATCTCCTTGACGACCTTGTCGGCGGCCTTGCGTATCAGTTCCTCGGCGACCTTGAACTCGGCTGCGGTGGCCACTATGCGGTACTTGGGGGCGCCCACATATTGTATTTTCACAGTCTCGGCATCGCCAACTCCCGTTTCTGCCAGAAGCAGCGCGGCCTTTATCTTGTCTATGCCGTCGCCGCCCGGGCAGGTAAGCTCGATGATGCCATCGACCTTGGCCGTTGAAACAGTGACATTATCCTTGGCCACCTGAATGAAATCATCCACCCACTGGCCTTTGAATGATTTGGGCAGAGACCCTTCCTCGGCCGCCACCTCGAATGCGGTGTAATGGCCGCCGAACTCTTCAATGATCTTTGGACTGTACTTTGACTTGAAATCCTCAACAGAGATGCCGAGCCTTTCGACCAGGATCTCTATCAGTTTGGAGGCCTTCTGCTCGTTCTTCCATTCCTGTATCTTCTCGCGTTTCTGGTGGGCATTGACCTTCTTCAGGGACAGGTCGATGTGGCCTTTGGAAGAGTCCACGTTCATGACCTTGCAGACTATGCGCTGCCCGTCGCGGACATAATCGCTCATCCGCTTGACCCACCCGGTGGCTATCTCCGCCACGTGGATGAAGCCCTCTTTGCCCGAGTACTCCTCCAGCTCCACGAAGGCACCGAAGCTTCTGACGCTCTTCACGGTGCAGACGACAAGGTCGCCCTCTTCCGGAAACGGCGTTTGGGGGTCCATTATTCTACGACCCCGACTGTCTCGCCCTTAATGTCCGACTTGCCGCCGGTGGGCGTGGCCAGGGTGGAACCGCAAGCCAGGCATTGAACCTTTGTGGCGCATTTGACGAAAAGTATCTGCTTGTTGTTGCAGTCCGGGCATTTGACTTCCACGAATCTCGCGTCCTTGGTTTCACTCGGTTTGGCCATGTTCATTCCTCCGTGAGCTCGAATTTCTTGGCCCTGATGGCCGCTGGTTGAACGTACTTCTTGCACGTGTTGCACTTGTAACGGAGCCACACCCTCCTAGTGGGCTTCTCCCGGCCCTCGGGCTTCGGCCTTGGGAAGCCGCCATAGCCAGATGTGACTTTCCTGAATCGCCTCTGCCCCCATTTGAGCTCGCTCGCTTTCTTCTTCTTCACCCTCTCCACGTCGTGGGCGGTGTGTTTCTTGCACTTGGGGCAGTACATGTTCACTTTTCTCGGGAGCTTCATATCAATCCTACCTGATTTCTCATTTGCTCTGGCAGTATGGTTTCCCCAAAGCCAAGGCATTGGGGCGTCATGTAGCAGCATTCCGTATATATAGATTTTTATCTTAAATAAATGCTATTTAGAGAAACGTCAGGAATGCCCAGTATACCGCAAGGTTCATTACAGTGAGTGGCGCCCCCACCCTGGCAAACTCCACGAAGCCGATGGACCTGTCCCCGCGATTTTCGGCGTTCTGCAGGATTATGAGATTGCTGGCCGCTCCGATTATGAGAAGGTTGCCGGCGATAGTGCTGCCCGCAACTAGAGCCATCATTTCCCTGGTCCCGGCGCCCAGCCCCATCATCACGGGCAGGTACAGCGCCACCAGCGGGACATTGCACATGACCTGGCTAAGAAGGGCGCTGAGGACCAGTATAACCGCTATGGAAAGGAGGTCGAACTCGGACATCTCTATGAGCGATTGAATAAAACCCGATTCCCAGACCGCGGACATGACTATGAAAAGAGAGGCAAAGAAAATCAGGGTGCCCCAGTCAATCTCCCGAACAATGCCCCGCCGGCCCTTGGCGAACAGCAGAATGGGGGCGACAGTCACAAGAGCGATGTATGTTAACTTGAAGTCCCCACCCAATTCCACAGTGACCAGAACAATTTTAAGGCAAATCATGATGAGCAGCAGAATCAAGGATATCTTGCACAGCTTGGCCAGATGGGCGTCCTTGATCAGTACTGCATGGTTTATCTCGGCGGGCTTCCCGAAATCCTTCCTGAATACAAATTTGAGCCATAGATACGCCACAAGTAAGTTAACCATTGTGGGCAGTATTAGATATCTGGCAAAGGTAACGAATGGGTCCGCTATGTCGCCGTTGACGGCGACCAGCAGGTTCTGCGGATTGCCGATGGGGCTCATGGCGCCGCCGATTGTCACGGCGAATGCCAGGCCGAAAAGCAGAGGCTTGCTGCTGACCCGGTTCTTTGCTGCGATGTACAGCATCAGGGGCGTCCCGACAATGGCTATGACGTCGTTCATCATTATTGCCGAAATGATGCCGATGCCGAATATGGTCAGGAACACTATCTTGTCAACGGATCTGGCCTTGCCGTATATCCAGATTGCAATCTGGCTGAGGTATCCCGACCTTTCCAGCGCCCCGCCCACCACGAAGAGGCAGAACAAGAATGCCACAACGTCCAAGTTGATGGCTGCCAGCGCCCGAAGGGGAGATAAGTACCCGGAAAACACCATGGCCATGGCGCCGATGGCCATGACATGCCATATCTTGTAACGCGTGCCGTAACCCCTCAGGGCTATGGCGATGATGACCCCTGCCAGCACTATGACCGGAAAGTAGTTCAGCCCATCCCTCCGTGCGCCCGGTAATATCAGGATTCGTTTGATGTGAAGTATTCAGCGAGGTTCAGGCCTTTCTTGGCTGTCTGGCTGTTGGGCTTTGTTTCCAGGGCCTTGTTGAACAGCGGCACAGCTTCGCTGAATCTGCCCAGGCCCTCCAGAGCCGCGCCCTTCTTGCCCAGCGCGTCGGGATTGGATGGGTCCAGGGCGATGGCCTTGTCGAACACTGGCAGGGCTTCCTCCAGCTTGCCCATGGTGACCATTGCGGTCGCCTTCTTGGTCCATGCTTCTGATTTACTGGGATCCTTGCCAATCTGGACCTCGGCCTTGGATAGTTCAGCCATTGCCTTGTCCAGCCTGTTCTGGGCGGTCTTGAGGTCTTTGGCTGCGAGCGGATGCTTTGGCGCGAGTTTCGCCGCCTTGCCCAGCAATTCAGTTGCCTTCACGCAGTCGCCGTAGAACATCTGGGTATAGCCCTTGAAATGCAGATCATTTGCCGCTATCATGTCAACCTGCTCCTGGCAGTACGCCTCCAGGTCGGACTTTCCGGCTTTCTGGGCAATGCCCTTCAACTTCGTGAAAACCTCCGGGGAGTCGAGCGGGCGCTCGAAAGCCTCATCCACTTCCAGAAGCTTCTGCCTGATGACATCGAGAGCGGCGCTGTCGCCTGCCCCGCCGTTCAGTGTGTTCATGGCCTTCAATATGGCCTCGGTCGTTCCCTTTATGCTCAACGTTACGTCCAGGTTCTTCAGTTCTTCAAGAGACATTGTTTCGCCCCGTGAGGGAATATCCGCGTGTCTTTATGAAAGTTTCTATTAAGATTTTGAATTCGTGCCACGGGAATCGGGAATTTGATTTGTTATTGTAATAGCGGGAATCGTACCACGGAAATCGATATTGATTAACTTGAGATTTTGCATTTCAAAGACCTAATCAACCCCATTATCAACATTCCGATACGGTCGGTTCTTTCAATCAAATCATTGCATTTTTCCTGACCAATGTAGCCCATGTCTTTGGATAAAAGTAGGCAGTATGTTGTTTCATTCAGAGACGCCTTTGAGATGTATAAAAATTGTATATATTCTTTCAAATGCTGCCTGCCATTTCCCTCGGCAATGTTTGCGGGCACAGAATATGCTGCCCTTCTGATTTGTGAGGTCAATCCATACATTTCATCCTTTGGATATGTCAGTGTAATCTTGTAAATTTCAATTACAAAAGCGTGTGACAATTTCCAAACATCCAAATCCCTATAATCTTGTATATCCGTTTCAGTTTTCATGATTCCCGATTCCCCATTCCCGATTCCCCATTCCCGATTCCCGATTCCCGATAATCAGATAAAGATGATAATGATTTGCTCAACATAAAACATATTAAGTGCGAATTCCTTTACAACCCTGATACCATGAAGCGCCAGATGATGGACATAATCTGCTGCCCGGTATGCAAGGGCGACCTCGACCTGAAAGTGGAGAAAGAGGACAAGGTAGAGATACTGGCCGGTTTCCTGACATGCAAGAAATGCAAGTTCGATTATCCCATCGAGGATGGGATTCCGAACCTTCTACCGCCTGAATTGCACTGATGTACAAATGACCGAATTACGGTTCCACGGTCCACTCACAGTTTGCCGTCACCCTCACCCAATAGGCATTACCGTGAGACATGGTAATCACTGTCGGATCTCGGTCCAGTATGTACGGGGTTTCGGCCTGCCAGATTGCAATTATGTCCGCCTGGGGCGGCAGTGTGTCCGATGCCAGCCTGTCTGTGCCACTCGGATATCCCACCATATTCCAGCCAACGTACAAAGTTATCAGTGTGCTCGACGGGGCAGACGCATACATTCCCAAGCCCAAAAGCTGGTCGCCTTCGTTCTTGATAAGGTGTAGCCACACACCCATCTTGTTGTCGATGACGGAGAATGTCTTGACCACGGAGCCCTTCCGGTATGTTTTCCAGGTTTTGGTCTGCCCGTCATACCACTTGGCCACGTCCCAGTCGGTATCGCCGTCCCCCCACACAGTGTCATTCAATACGGTTTCAATGTGGTCATTGGCATCAACCGGGAAAGACAAGAAAACCCACCCGGATTTTCCGGTGAGGTTGATGCCATACGGTTTCGGGCCCGGCTCTGGTATGGCGTTGATATTCTCCGCCTCATTGTCCACCATATCCACGCCCCTTACTATGTACCACCAGACTATCGAGTCTGCCTGACCTCTGTCAAGGTCACAATATGTGCAATTATCTGAAGCCACGCTGTTTATCAATGAATATTCTCCGAATTGCGAATCTGAACGATAAATATTGTAATGAGAAACATCGGAACTGGTACTTGCGGTCCAGTTCAGGGTGTTGTGGTCGGTCGGTTCTCCGGGGGCGGTGGTGCTGTGGGTGAATCCATCAATCCTGGAATTGTTGGTGTCGGTCCCCCAATGCCATCTCGAGCCTGTTGGATTCCCTGCGCGTGACATATAATAATAGAGCGTCCACGTGTTGGCATCCAGACTGGTTGCGCCCAACTGCTCTGTGGTGAATGTAGCTTGCAAGGCTGTTGGGGGTGTTGCTGTATTGACATATACCCTGACAACTATGGAATCTGTTGGGTCCATAGGGGTCGCGGGTGGGGTCCATGTATTGGACCAAATGCCCGTCGAAGAACTCCACGCGATTGCCACTGATGTTCCGGAGGTTATCTCGGTCTCCGTTCCGCCGGATGAGCGCTTCCATACTCTTATACCGGCATACAGATTGACGTTATTGCCAAGGCCGCCTGTGTCCTGGGCTGTGGAAGACTGGTTTAGTCCCAGGTTGTAAGTCACCAGATTGTTGATGTTCACCTCATTCACGATGCCCCTCATGTACCGGGTCACGTTGCTCGTGGCGTGATATCCCTGCGGCCCCCAATGATTAACAACCAAATCTGTAGGTGGCTCGGGCGGAGTTATGTCCAAAAGGTAAGGAGCCGCCTCCGGGAGCCCGGAATGGGTCGGTTCAACACTGGCTCGCGCCGCCCAACCATATGTTCCGCTGGCCGGACAGGTCCATTGGAATGAACCGTCAACCGTGTTGTCGGTTCCGGCCAGTTCATAGGTCATGCCATTGTTGGCAGTGTAATACAAATCCACGAAGGCCGGAGATAATGTCCAGGAATATGTTATCGTGACCTCCGAGACATTGGTGGGAGGGAGAGATATCGGGCCTGTGGCAGTGGCTGTTGCCCCGGACCAGGCTTCTGTGGTGAACTCCTTGGTCCTGTCACCGGCAAGTGCATTGCCTGAGCCATCGGTGAAATCCGCGTTGTAGGTGATGGAATAGGCTGTGGAATAGGAGAGGGAATCATACGATATCCTGAAAACGGTGGAGCCAATCCATGTCCCGGAGGCGCCCGGCAGGTTCGTGGTGAATGTGCCTGCCTCAGCCATGCTCTCGCTGAATGTAGCATCATAGCTTCCTGCCGTCACCGGTACCCCGACAGCACCGTCCGTGAACGTGGTGGCGGATATCTGCGGGGCAGTGAAATCGCCAGTTGTGAAGTTCCATGTCAAAGACTGGGTAATTCCATGACTGTCCTGTGCTGTGATATACCAATAATACGTGGTTTTCTCGGACAGGCCTGACCATGTGATTGTTGGCCTGCTGCCACTGGGCACGTTGGTGCGCGTATCTATAAGTGTGGGGCCGGCAGCGTTGTAGAACCTCACAGTCATCAGGTCCACATTCGGGTCGTACACGAATGCGGACAGTGGGGGCGAGAGGCTCACTCCAATGGAACCGCTGGCCGGATTGGGGTTTGAAGGTTCGTGCGGCGGTTGGGGAACAGCTATTTCCTGCCAAAGAAACAACGGGTATGTCCAGCCTTCTGACATGTGCCAGGTTCCGATGAAATCCCAGGGTGGCTCGAAGGTGGAGCGCGTCTTCATCTGGGCGGTGGTTTTAGGAATCCCCTTGCCCGTATCGGTGCAGCCGGTGGTTACTGAGTCATAGAAACTGTAGAACGCGGCTCCGGTGTTGTTCATGCCCACAAGACCGCCGACGCTGGTCACGCCAATGACTCTACCCATGGCATAGCAATGTGACACTGTGCCGGTCATCACACCCACCAGACCCCCTATGAACATATCACTGCCAGTAACACCAGCTGTGGAATACGAGTTGGTGATGATGCCGGCATAATGATTCCCCACCAAGCCCCCCACGGACATCGCACCGACCACCGAACCGGAGAAAAAGCATCCAGACACTGTTCCTCCATTTGCCCCGACAATGCCACTGACATGCCTGTCCCCAGACAGAGAACCCATGGCATAACTGTTGGAAATCACACCCTGCTCGCTGATGCCGGCAAGACCGGCGACGAACCTGTTGCCGGTGATGGCAACATCAATCATGCCAGTGTTTTTCACTGCACCGCCGACGCCTATGCAACCGAAAAGCCCCACATTCCAGGCACTCGGCCGGTTGATGTGCAACCCCGTAACCGTGTGATTCTGCCCATCCAAGGTTCCGATAAAATGATTGGCAGGCTCTTCAAAAGGCCCGGGTCCGACAGGCAGGAATCCGGCACCGCCATTCCAGTTTCGCGTGGGTTTAGCATCTATGTCATTGGCCAGAGCGTAGTGCGCTGCCAGGTCATTGCTCATGGCCTGCAGATCCAGAACGTCCTCGATCAGGTACGGATTTCCCGGGGTGCCATCGCCGCCGCCGAACGAGCCGCCTGCGGCTTTTGCGGTCATGATCACGGGCGAGACGGCCATCACGAAGGCCGAAATCATCATCAACGCGCACACCCAAACCGACATTATTTTTCTCCACATGCAGCAATCCCCTGTTCTCTGGTTAATGTAACAAATACTATTAATACATTTATGGTGGCGGTGTTCTTGGCAATTGGCATTAATCGACGAAGCGAGTGTGAGTGTAATTTCAAATAAACAAGTCCTGGGCCTCGATGACCTGCACCGCATTCTCCGCTTTTTCATATTCCTCCAGCGGCTCCCTGTTGAGAGTTAGAAATGTATTGCCCCAGGTGAATTTTGAAAGCAACTCCTCTGCCTGGGTTCTGTATCCCAGGATTATCAGCGCCGCTGCGAACGCCTCCACGCTGGACAGGATGAACGGCTTTCCGTAATTCACCGGGTTCGCCGCCAGAAGGAAAGGTAATGCCCTCTGCCTCGACTCCTTTATCCCGGCGGGAAATTCATCCCCCGTGGCTTTCCAGGAGAGGTCCAGAACAGCGACGCCCGATTTCCTGGCTATGTCCAGGTCGTCCTTCGAGATGACTTTCCGGGTTGTGGGCATCAATACCAGCGATGCGGGGGGCAGGGCGGACATCTTGTAAACCTGTCTGGCAAGGTTGAACTTTGCCAGCTTGCGGCCGGAGCATTTCTTCGGGTCGCACTGCTTGCCGTCGAAGAAGTAGAGGGGGATTGATTCGGGTTCCATGGCATGCCCCGTATGGATTGCCAGATAATTAAGATTGCCTCGGGCCTCAACAGAACCGCCCGTCATCCCTTGCCGTCTCCAACTTCCGGACGTTCTCCCCCAGCCATCCAATCCTTTCGGCATCCACCGAATCGAACTTCGGAACGTATGGCTTGATGTCCAGCAACGGGGCCCCATCCAGTATGTCAAGGCCGCGGACATGCAAGATACACCCGTCAACGCGCAACAGCCTTACCACAGACATCCCGATGGAGTTCGGCCGACTGGGCGCCCTGATGGCGAAGATGCCCCGGGATTCGGTGTCCATGAACGGTTTTACTACGAGATTCGGCTTTCCCGACCTGTGAAAATGGTAAAGGAGGATTATGTGGGAGAAACCATCGAGGTCCTTGAGGCCTGGCGCATATTCCGGGAATACCTCGACAGCCCCTTCGGCATCCGATGCCGCTGGTTGGATGGGTGTGCCCCCGGGTTCCTTGAACGGCGAGTGGACCGTGCCTATTGGCTTGTAGATTATTTCGGGCATCATTTCAATCGGGCTATAGGCATGCAAAGATATAATCTTGTTTGCCGGGGCGGGGGTTTCCCGGCCACAATTACGAAAATATGCCGGGTTCGATGATACAAGTTAAATCTGTGAAACGCATGCGGGGTGACGGTGAGCAAATGACCGTGAAAGTTGCAATCAACGGATACGGAACGATCGGAAAGCGCGTGGCGGATGCTGTCTCCAAGCAGGATGACATGAATATCATCGGGGTGGTGAAAACCCGTCCAACCTCCGAGGCCAGATTGGCCATTAAAAAAGGCTACAAGCTGTACGTCGCCAAGGATGGCTTCAAGGCATTCGAGGAGGCAGGGATAATTGTCACAGGCACGGCTGACGAGCTCTTCAAGGCCGCCGATGTCATCGTTGACTGCACGCCGGGCAAGAAGAAGGAAGGCGGCACCACTGGAGAGGATTATCTTAAGATTTACAAGGAACTGGGCAAGAAGGCGCTGTTCCAGGGCGGGGAGAAACATAAACTGACAGGACTTTCATTCAACTCAACAGCGAATTACGCCGATTCCCTGGGCAAGCAATACGCCAGGGTGGTCTCGTGCAACACAACAGGCCTGTGCCGCACGTTATACCCAATCCATCAGACCTTCGGAATTGAAAATGTGATGGCTGTCATGATAAGGCGCGCCGCTGACCCGTACGATTCAAAGACCGGGCCGATAAACGCCATCGAGCCGGAAGTCAAGGTCCCGAGCCATCACGGCCCGGACGTCGAGACCTGCATCCCGGATTTGAAGGAGAAGATTCAGACAATGGCCGTGAAAGTGCCTACAACCTTAATGCACCTGCATCAGGTTGCGGTGAAGCTGAAAAAACCGACGACAACCGCGGATGTCCTGAAGGTCTGGGAATCTGCGCCAAGGGTCATGTTCGTCAGCACCAAGGACGGCGTGAAATCCACAGCCCAGGTCATGGAGATTGCCAGGGACATGGGCAGGGACCGCGCCGACCTCTACGAGATAGCGGTATGGAAGGACGGCGTGAACGTTGTCGGGGACATGCTCTACTATTCGCAGGCCATACACCAGGAATCAGATGTTGTCCCGGAGAACGTGGATTGCATCCGGGCGCTGTGCGGGCTGGAAAAGGATGGGAGAAAGAGCCAGCAGAAAACTGACAAATCCATGGGCATAGGAAGGTAGATGACATGATAACCGAGAAGGACATCGAGAAGATATTCGGCCACCTGCTCAAGCAGATAAAGGACAGGAAGATGCG
>JAWOHM010000135.1:0-14162 GCA_046485165.1 Thermoplasmata archaeon | reverse complement strand
TCCAAGTTTTTTTGTTTTTCCGCGATACAGATTGTGGCTGGCGGATAAACGCGAAGGATGAAAGAATCGTTTCAATGAAATTCGGCAAACAGACTTTGTTAACTGTTTGCCACATGTCGCTAGTTTGCCGATTTGGACTGGTATATTCTGAACGCTGAATTCTCAATTCATAAACCAGTCCAAGTTTTTTTGTTTTTCCGCGATATATATTGTACTGGCGGAAAAATAAAAAAACAGGGCCCGGACCGGGATTTTCATCGAAGCGGGCATCTCACCCGCTCCGCTTTGAACCCGGCACAGAGGATCCACAGTCCCATATGTTACCAGGCTACACTACCCGGGCCATGTTGCAATCCGGCCAAAGTACAATCCCGTATAAAATTATTGGTAATGCTATTTCCCCGCAAACCTAATTATCCCGCATCGCGATATCTCGGTATGCGCAAGCCCGAGCTGGCAATAATCATCGCTGTATTGGCATGTTCCTTCGCCTCCATATTCATCCGCTGGAGCGACGCCGAGCCCCTAGCCATCGCCTTTTACAGATTGCTGTTCACCACCCTGATGCTTCTGCCATTCGTGTTGCTGAGGAAGGGCGGGGAATTTCAAAAACTGGGGAAGAAGAATGTTGCCCTGATGCTGGGAATCGGCCTCATCCTGAGCTTCCATTTCTCCATGTGGATAACATCCCTGGAGCTCACAACTGTGGCCAGCTCCGTAATACTGGTAACGGCTCACCCTATTCTTGTGGGCACCATATCCCATTTCGTCATGAAGGACAGGTTATCCAGATTGAACTTCTTCGGCATCTTCGTGGCAGTTGCCGGTGTGATGATTCTTACGGCTGGTGATTTCACTGGGGGCCCGCTCACAGGCAGCGCTACCCTGGGAAACATACTGGCATTCCTGGCCGGCATCTGCGCCGGAATTTACATACTCGGCGGCAGGAAGATGCGCCGCACCATCTCGCTGGTGACATACGCCTTCCTGGTCTATCTCTTCTGCACGATTTTCCTGTTCATCCAATGTCTGGCTGCCGGCACCAAGCTGTTCCCGCTGCCAGCGAACGAGTATTACCTGTTCCTGCTCATGGCCCTCATCCCGGGGATACTGGGGCACACCCTGTACAACTGGTCCCTGAAGCACGTTACCGCGACCGTGGTATCGGTCAGCCTTCTGGGGGAGCCCATAGGTTCCTCCATCCTGGCGGTGCTGATTCTCGGGGAGATACCGTCCAACTGGGTACTGATAGGGGGGCCGATTGTTCTCGTTGGGATTGTGATGGCGTCAATGAGGGCGAGGAAAAGGCGCCGCTTGAAAAAGGCTATAAAATACAAGTAAGTGCGGGCGCCGGGATTTGAACCCGAGTTATTAGCTTGGCAAGCTAAAGTGATACCAGGCTACACTACACCCGCTTCAATCAATGCTGAAACATGGCGGGTATTAAATCCTTTTCGGCAATCGCACCATGCACGACAACCTTTATTACCACCCACCTTTTCCCATCCTCAGGTGTAAAACATGAAAGCCTTCAAAGTGACTGGCAGTTTCAAGATGGGAAGGAAATCCCAGAACTTCTCCAAGGAAGTCATAGCCTTGGACAAGAAGAGCGCGAATGAGACAATACTCTCGGAACTGGGCAGCAAGCACAAGGTCAAGCGCTACGACATCTCCATCAAGGAGATAGTCGAACTCAAGGCCGAGGACGTTACCGACAGCATCATCAGCCACAAACTGGGTGTGCAGTAGGATGAAAGAGCAGGAGATAGCCGCGGCCAGCCAGGAGCTGGAGATGCTGCGGATGCAATTGGACAACCTGAACAAGCAGGACGAGCTCATCCAGATAACGCTGGAGGAGTACACCCGGGCGAAGCAGGCCCTCGAGGAGCTGAAAGGCAAGAAGAAGGGCGAGGAGATACTGGTGCCCGTGGGCGCCAACTGCTGGGTGCACGCCGTTCTCGGGGATACAAGCAAGGCAATCGCCAGCATCGGCTCCAATGTTGCTGTGGGCCAGAAATTGGATTCCATAATCGAGCGCCTGGAGCGGCAGCTGGAGGAGATAAGGAAGGCCGATACCGAGCTTTCCGGGAAGGTCACCAAGGCCGAGGCCAGGGCCCGGGACCTGTCCGCCATGCTTCAGGAAGCTTATGGCCAGATGGATACCTGTCAAGGCCATTAGGTGGGAAGGATGTTCAAGTTTCTCAAGGGGATGTTTTCCAAGATAGACAAGGAGGCCGAGGCGCTCTCCGACGATGCCGTGACTGAAGACAGCGGCAAGGTGATAAAAGAATCGAAGCTCGAGGAACTCCTGTGGAACCTCGAGGTCGGGTTGATGGAATCCGACGTGGCAGTTGAGGTCATCGAGGAATTGAAGGCCCAGCTCAGGTCGGAACTCCTGGGGAAGAGGGTCAAGCGCAGCGCGGATTTCCAGATCGCCGTGAACAACGCGATAAAAAAGTCACTGCAGAACGTGCTCACCGCTTCCACGCTGGA
This sequence comes from Thermoplasmata archaeon, assembly GCA_046485165.1. Taxonomy (GTDB): domain Archaea; phylum Thermoplasmatota; class Thermoplasmata; order SG8-5; family SG8-5; genus UBA147. The sequence continues at coordinate 11,669 of JAWOHM010000135.1, read as the reverse complement.
TTTTGACGAGTACATAGACAAGAGGGAGAAGCCGGCGGTCATAATGTTCGTTGGCGTCAATGGCACCGGCAAGACAACGGCCATCGCCAAGATAGCCCATAGATTGCTGGCCAGGAAGAAGACGGTGGTGCTGGCGGCAGGCGACACATTCCGGGCAGGGGCGATTGAACAACTCACGCTGCATTCCGAGAAGCTGGGCGTCAAGATAATCAAGCACCAGGCAGGCGCGGATTCCGCCGCGGTGGCCTATGATGCGATAGAGCATGCCAAGGCTCGGTACAAGGATGTCGTCCTGGTCGATACAGCGGGCAGGATGCAGACAAACACCAATCTCATGGACGAGATGAAGAAGATAAAGCGCATCGCCCAGCCGGACCTGGTGGTGTTCGTTGGCGATTCCCTGGCAGGCAACGATGCCGTGGAGCAGGCCAGGAAGTTCGATGAAGCTGTCGGCATAGATGCCGTGATACTGACCAAGATAGATGCCGATGCCAAGGGCGGCGCTGCCCTTTCCATTACCCATGCTGTGAAGAAACCGATAATATTCGTCAGCACCGGCCAGGAGTACGAGCAATTCGCAGTTTTCGATGCCAAATGGATGATAGACAGGATATTCGAATAGATTATAATCCAGAATGTTCTTACATGATGCAATGTGGTTACTCGCACTCGGCGTACTGGCTGTTTTCGGCATATCATTCATCTATTCCAACCTTGGGATGGGCGGCGGCGTCCTGTTCGTACCGCTTCTGCTGGCCATCACCATTTACTCAGAAGACACTGTTGTCGCCATCTCCCTCTGCCTGGTCCTGGCCAACTGTATCACCGCACTATGGAACCATCAACGCGAGAAACTGGTGGACTGGAAGCTGGGCGGCACCATGGCATTCGGGGCCGCGATAGGCACCGTCATCGGCGTCTGGTTCAACATAAGCACCGGAAAGGAAGTATTTCTCCTGGTGTTCCTGGCAGTTGTCGTCGCGGTGATTATCAAGATGCTGCTGGACTGGGCAAAGCAGGCGAAGATATGCGAGGAGGACGTCGAATCGAAGATGACAAGGAACCGCGTGGCTGCGGCGTCCACCGGCACTCTGGTATCCGGGTTCATGTCCGGCGCGCTGGGTTTGGGCGGTGGCGTCATCAATGTTCCGCTTCTCATCTACGTGTTGGGCCGCTGCACCAAGAGGGCTGCCGGCACCAGCTTCGTCATAATGCTCGTCAGCGGAATCATCGGATTGGCCACATACATGGCGAGCGGCACCTACATCGACTGGACCTACGTCGCGGCGCTGGCTCCGGTGGTGTTCGCCGGTTCATTCATTGGCTCCCGCTGGGGGATAAAGAAGCTCAAGGGCAGGCAGGTCCAGCTGCTTTTCATACTTGTTCTGGGCCTGGCAATCGCCAAGTCGCTCTATGACCTTTGGCAGATTCTCTGACGCTATTCCGGCTTCTGCTTTCTGGGGTGTTTGAGCATAACGATGCCGATGGCGCAGGCCGCGGTTCCGATGACCGCGATAATTGCCAGAAGCCAACCTTTTTCCTCTGGTGCCAGCCCATTATCGTCATCCGAGCCCTCGGCAACCTCATCTTCGGGCATGGTGACAGTCACGTTCAGGCAATCAACGCCAACATTGCCTGCCGCATCCCGCACGGCCAGCGTCACGGTGTAATTCCCGGGAGCCCAGAAAACGAATTCCGGCCAGGTGCCATGAAGCGTGACAGCAGTTCCGTTATGCGTGAAGTTCCAGGTGTGGCCGGTTATCCCCACATTGTCCGAGCTGGCATTGCCGTTGAAATGCAGAATTTCGCCTATTGATGCAGCCAGGTCCCGGCCTGCATCCGCATTGGGGGGTGTGGCATCGGCCCGGACAGTCACCGTCATGCTGTCCACCGACCAATGGCCTGCGGCATCGCTGACGTTGAGCATGACCGCATAATCGCCCGCAAGGGCGAATGCATGCGCCTGAACACACCCGGCCAGCATAATTCTCTCTCCGCCATCGATGAAGCTCCAGAGATAGCTCACGATGCCCAGATTGTCAGTGCTGGCCGAGCCGTTGAATATCACGCTGCCCCCTTCGTCCACAGCCTGGTCCGGCCCCGCATCTGCCACCGGTGGTGTTGTGTCACTGACCTTCACTGTCATGCTGTCTGTTCCTGTGTTTCCGGCAGGGTCCCTCGCCTCCAGTGTCACAGTGAAAATGCCCGGCACAGTGAAATTATGGCTCGCCGATACCCCGCTGAGAACCTTTTCCCCGCTGCCGTAGTCGAATGCCCATGTGTAGACGGCGACGCCCACATTGTCGGTGCTGGCGCTTCCGTTGAACTGCACCATCGTGCCCTCATTCACCTGTTGGTCAACGCCCGCATTTGCCACGGGTGGCTCAGCATCCGGGAACCACGCGTCCACGAACGGGTACCTGTCCCTGGCACCCATGCCGCCCAGTATGGCCGTGTACGCCGAATCCCCGATGCCGTCATGGTTCGCGTCAATACCCGAATAGTCGCTCCAGCTATTGCCCCCGGATGGATACCCGTCGTCCCAGGAATTTGCGCCAGTGTCATCATGCGCCTGCCTCGGGTTGGCCAGGATATTGTTGTGATATATCCTGTTCCCGGATGACTTCCATAGAAATATTCCGTAATCGCTGTTCGAACCGGCATTGTTCTCCGAGATGCTGTTCCCGTCCGAGCAATCCAGGCTGATGCCGTCGATGTTCCCCGAGACCATGTTCCGCGTAATTATATTGTTCACCGAATCCCCGAGGAACATCCCCATGTTGATGTTGCTGCTGGCATTGTTGTCCCTGACAGTGTTCAGGGATGAATCTATGAGGCCGATGCCGTAATCGGCATTCTGGCTCACGGCATTGCCCCGGATGATATTGCTCTGGGAACCTGCCATGAGCATGATGCCCCAGGTGTTTCCGGTAACATTGTTATTCTCGACGATGGCATGGCTGGAATCGTGCAGGTATATACCGTCGAAGTCGTTGGCATGCACCTCATTTCCCGCAATGGTGCCGTTGCTGGTCAGATACATTATAATTCCGGAGCCAGTGGAGTAATAGGGCTCGAAATCCCCCGAAGCGTCATGGAGGTCGCAGTCCCGGATGACGAAATGCTGGGTGGTGTTGCCGATGTAGATGCAGTGCCCGAACCCGTATCCGCTGATGTCCCAGCCCTCAATCACCCAGGGATTATCCGGGGTGCCATTGCCAGCCGAGACGCCGTTGGCAGCGCTGAACCCTGCATTCCCGTTGATGCGAATCGGCGCTCGTATCGTGTGACTTGCCGAAGATAATTCGTCCGCACCCGCTCCTGCCCCGCCGCCAGGCACGACAATGATGCTGGCCAGCAGAACGGCGATGCAGATGCATGACAGATAATCTCTCACCCTTGGTTCTTCCTCGTGCAAGGGAGGGTGTTGTACTATATAACCGGCTCAGTGCTCATTCCAGGCTGCCGACTTCCTTCTCGACATCATGCAGGATTTCGCAACTCTTCACCAGCGCCTTCATGGCTGTATGGTCGGCATGCAGCGGCCTGTCCACGTCCAGGAACTTCACATGCCTGCGTATGACCTCCCTGGCCTTCTCGGTGCCCTTTCCGAACTTGAAATCCCTGAAGTCAAGGGCTTGGGCCGCAGCCATGAGCTCTATTCCCAGTATGCCATAGGCATTGTCCAGTATCTGGAAATTCTTGATTGCCGTGTTCATGCCCATGGATACGAAATCCTCCTGGTCCGCAGCCGCGGGTATCGACAGGATGCTGGCAGGTGCGGACAATATTCTTGCCTCGGTTATCTGCATATCCGCGGTATACTGGCTCAGCATCATGCCGGAGAACATGCCCGCGCCCTTTGTGAGGAACGGCGGCAATCCCTCTGAGAGCGCCGGGTTGTTGAGGCGGTTCATTCTGCGCTCCGAGAGAACGCACACCATCGTGATGACCATTCCAGCCATGTCCATGGGAACGGATATGGGGGTGCCCTGGAAGTTGGCCCCGGAGAGTTGCAGGTCTTCATCCGGGAAGAATACTGGATTATCGCCGACGCCGTTCATCTCTGTTTCAATCTGCTTTCTGGCATGAGCCAGCGCGTCGTGGGCGCTGCCGATGACTTGGGGGGTGGAGCGCATGGAATACGCGTCCTGGACTTTTATCTTCAGCCTCTTCTCGGCCAGGTCGCCGCCCGCCACCAGCATCTTGATGGAAGTGGCGCTCCTCACGCCGCCCGGGAACCCCCTGGCATCCAGCAGCTTTGGATTGTACGGCCCCATATTTGCTTTCAGCGCTTCCAGCGACATTGCAGCAGCGATTTCCGCCTGCTTGAGCCAGTTGTTCGCATCGTGAATGAACAGCGCGCTCATTGCGGTCATGAGGTTGCAGCCGTTTATCATGGCCAGGCCGTCTCTCGCTTGCAGCCCGGGCGGCGTTATGCCGGCGCGCTTCATGGCCTCTGCCCCTTCCAGCAACTCGCCTTTGTAGTAGGCCTTCCCCTCGCCCATCATGAGAAGCGCGGCCTGGGACATTGGCGCCAGGTCCCCGCAGGCGCCGACGCTCCCTTTCTGGCAGACGTAAGGCGTTACTCCTTTATTCAGCATCTCCACGACGGTCTGGGTCATAATCGGGCGCTGGCCCGATTGCCCGTGCGCGTGAACGTTCGCCCGGAGCAGCATTGCGCCGCGCACGTACTCGACCGGCGCGGGGTCGCCGATGCCGGCGGCATGATTGTAAATGAGGTATTTCTGGAATTCCTTTATCTGGTCGGCTGTGAGAACAACCTCGGAAAATTCCCCGATGCCGGTGTTCACGCCGTACATTATCTCGCCTTTCTCGACCTTCTTCTCCAGCATGGCGCGGCACTTCTCCATTCGCTTTATGGCGTCGGGGTGGAGCTCCACCTTCTCGCCGTTTCTGGCGACGTTCACGAGGTCCTCAATCTTCAGGTCATTGCCTGTCAGTATTATTGTCATGGTAACACCATATCTATGTGAGCGGAACAGGCGCACCGATTTAAAATTTTGTTACAGGGAACGGTGCGCCGGCCCTCCCCACCATGCCCCGCCTGTACGAGGATTGTAGCACCCAGCAGTCTCTCGACATCAATCCGAGCAAGCCGAATTGTGCTCAATTCGGCGCAGAGGGCGGGGTTGTGGACCTGGCTGGGCGAGCCAGGTCAGGTGATACACAGTGCACATAAATCCCTTGAAGCCTTGGCCGTAAGGCCAGGGTCTGGGGCCCTATCCCACGCTCACAGTGGCCCCCAAACACCCAGCTCTTGCACAGAAGGCTTTTCTTCACCCTTTTGTGTGCGCTTGCTGGGCATCCATCCCAATTCAGGCAACACTTTTTAATCCCAGTCCCCAATACCATGCGATTCAACTTGATAATCGCGTGATACAGCATGATTAGAAGGGTACGTAAACAGCACACCAAGAAAGAGGTCCTGAGCCTCATGCTCCCCCTGGTCCGGGAGTGGTTCAATTCGAAGTTTGATGGGCTTACAGAGCCGCAGGCCTTTGCGGTGCCGATAATCCATGCCAGGCAGAACGTGCTGATATCCTCTCCGACCGGTTCGGGCAAGACCATAACCGCATTCCTCTCCATAATCAACGAACTGCTGGCCAAGCAGGAGAAGGGCGAGCTTGAGGACAAGATTTACTGCGTTTACATTTCCCCGCTCAAGGCCCTGGCCAATGACATAGACAAGAACCTGAAGCAGCCCCTGAAGGAGCTGGAGGAGCTTGCCGAGAGGAAAGGCATGGCCAAGCCCAGGATTCGTGTGGCTGTGCGATCCGGGGACACTCCCAGCAGCGAGCGGCAGAAGATGGTTCGGAAGCCGCCCCACATCCTCATCACGACCCCGGAGTCCCTGGCCATAATACTGTCAACGCCGAAGTTCAGCCAGGCATTGCATACTGCCGAGTGGCTGATAATGGACGAGATACATGACATCTGCAGTTCCAAGAGGGGCGTGCATCTTTCTGTCAGCCTGGAGCGCCTCGAGTCCCATCTCGATTTCCCGGCCACCCGCATCGGCCTGTCCGCAACACAGGCGCCCATCGAAGAGATGGCCCGTTTCCTGGGCGGGTATGACGGCGAAGAGGAGCGTAATGTCCGCCTTGTGGAGGTGGCCAGCAATAAAAAGGTGGACATCGAGGTCATGACCCCGGTGGAGGACATGACCGCATTTCCATTCGAGATTATCAATGCCAGGATGTACGAGAAACTGCGCGACACCGTCATGGAGAACACCACCACACTGGTATTCACCAACACCAGGAGCGGCACCGAGAACGTCCTGCTGAAGCTCGGGGAGTTGGGCGTGGAGGACATAGCCGCGCATCACGGCAGCCTGAGCCGCGAAACCCGCCTTGACGTGGAGGACCGGCTCAAGGGCGGGCATCTGCGGGCTGCCGTCTCAAGCACATCGCTGGAGCTGGGCATAGACATAGGCAGCATTGACATGGTGTGCCAGATAGGCTCGCCGAAGAGCATCGCCAAGGGCCTTCAGAGGGTCGGCCGCTCCGGGCACGGTTACGGCGAGGTGAGCCGCGGCAAGCTCATCGCGTTCGACAACGACGACCTGGTGGAATGCGCAGTGCTGGCCAAGAAGGCGAGCGAGAATTTCATTGACCGCGTTGACCTGCCGAGGAACTCGCTTGACGTGCTGGCGCAGACAATCGTGGGCATGGCCCTGGAGAAGGCCTGGAAACTGGAAGACGCCTATGCCATAATAAAGAACTCATACAGCTTTCACGAGTTGGAGTGGGAGGATTTCATCTCCGTGGTGCATTATCTCTCGAGCAGGGACATGCCGCATGTGTATTCCAAGATATGGCTGGACGATGAAACCGGAGAATTCGGCAAGAAGAAGTCGTCCAGGCTCATCTATTACCTCAACAGCGGCACCATTCCGGAGGAGGCTAATTACAAGGTATATTCTGACTCGGGGGGCAGGCTGGGCGAGCTTTCCGAGGGATTTGTGGAGCGCCTCTCTCCGGGCGACGTGTTCGTGCTGGGCGGCCGCGCCTACGAGTTCATCCGGGCCAGGGAGATGAGCATATTCGTGAAGCCGGCGACCGGCCGCCGCCCCACAATCCCGTCCTGGACAGGCGAGATGCTGCCGAGAAGTTACGACCTGTCCGTGGAGATAGGCAGGTTCAGGGGGGTCATGGCAAGGGTCATCGATTCCGGCAAGGACCCGGTGAAATGGCTGCTGGATAATTATCCCGTGGACATGGGCGGCGCCCGGACCATCTCTTCATTCATCGGGGAGCAGGCTGCTTTTAATTCTGCTGTTCCCACTGACCGCAACCTGCTGATAGAGGGATACCTGGACCCCAAGAAGAACTTGAACGTCATATTCCACTATTGCTTCGGTCGCAGGGCCAATGACGCGCTTTCCAGGGCTTATGCCATGGCTGTTTCCAACAAGTTCGGGTGCAATGTCAGCGTCTCGATAAACGACGATTGCTTCATGCTCACCGTTCCCGGCAAGATATCGCTGGAAGGCATCGAGGAACTTGTCACGCCGGACAATGTGGTCCCGCTGCTGGTTGAGGCCATCCGGGACACGGAGCTGTTCAAGCAGCGGTTCAGGCATTGCTCCACCAGGGGCCTCATGGTGTTGCGCAACTACCAGGGCAGGGAGGTTCCGGTTGGCCGCCAGCAGCAGCGGTCCCAGAAGGTGCTCCGCGCCCTGGAGGACAGGGACAGCTTCCCTATTGTGAAGGAAACCGTCAGCGAGATAATGAACCAGGCCATGAGCCTGGATGCCGCGGCGCAGATACTCGGCGGCATCCGGGACGGCAGCATCAAGGTGAGCCATGCCGGCATTTCCGATGTGCCTTCGCCTTTCGCCCACAACATAGTGCTGGTGGGCATGTCCGACATAGTCCTCATGCATGACCGCAGCGCATTGCTGAAGGAGCTGCACAGGAAGGTCCTGATGCGCGTCGGGGGGGTGGATTCCCTGAAGCCGGAATTCGAGCCAGAGCTGGTTGAGCGATATTTCCGCGAGAAGCGGCCGGCCATAGCAGGCGCCGCTGACATTCCGGGCATTCTATCCAAGGCCGGCGCCCTGGAGATATTCACCAGAAAGAATGCCAGCATCTATGATTTCTCCGAGCTTCCCGAGAGCGAACTGGCAGCAATGGCTGCGCATGCCCTCGAATCCGGAACGATAGCGTCCGCATGGGCAGGGCGCAGCCTGTTCTGCCATTCGTCTGAACTCGAGCGATTCGCAGCCCTGTACGGCACAGGCAAGGCCCCGGACAAGTCCATGAAGGCAATCCTGGATATGCTGTCCAAAGGCCCTGCCACAGCCCTGTCGCTTGCCAGGAAGCTGGAGCCCGACCCGAAGGACATCAGGCGGGACATCAGCGCCCTGGAGCGCGCATACATGGTTGCAAGGGTGGGCCAGGATGCCAAGGCGAACACAATATGGGCCGTGCGCAGCATTAAGCCGGCCAAGCCGGACGCGAAGTTCCTCAGGAAGCTGGTGCAGCGGCATATCGAGTACTTCGCGCCTCTGACCATGGACGAGCTGGCCTATGGCCTGGCCTTGCAGATGAATACAGTCTCGGAGGCTTTGGGCGAGCTGGATGCCAGGGGCCTCCTGGCCAGCGGTTCGTTCACTGCGCCGGAGCTCCAGTACATGCTGGTGGAGGACAGGGCGCGGCTTCAGGGCCGCGGCCATGGTGACGCCATACTCCAGCCCCAGGTGGAGAACTACCTCCTGGCAAAGCACACCGCGCCTCTGAGTGGGCTTGACGATTACTTCGAAAGATACGGCATCGCATGGATGCCGCAGGACGTCCTGGCCCGATGCCCCAAAGAGGTGTACGGCGAATGGCTGGAGCGCCGCAAGAATGGCAGCATACTCCATGGCAGGTTCATGGACGGAAGCGTCTGCTTCGTCAGGGAGATGGATGCCTGGCGTTATGTCACCATATACAGGAACGAAACCCTCACGGCCGCGGAGAAGGCGGTGCTGGACATCATAACGGCAAGCAACGGAACCGACATAATGTCCCTCGGGCGGGACACTGGCCTTCCGGCAGAGAAGTTGAAGTCGATGGTCGACAAGCTGGACAGGAACATGTTCATTGTCAGGAAGTTCGTTGACAGGGAGAGCTGGTCCACTTTCAACAGGTACATCGCCCTGGAGACGGACCCGCAACCCGAAAAGCGCGGGGAAGCCATCCGCCATGTCCTGCTGAAACTCCTGGAAGCCCATGCCCCCATGTCCGCGAGGGCCCTGGCCCAGGCAGCGGGATTCACAATCAGGGATGTCAAGGCGATTCTGGCCTCCGAGATATCATCTGGTAAGGTCGTGGAATTCTCTGTCGAGGGGAGCGGCAGGGAGAAATATCTTGTTCCGGCGAACGAGATGGATGCGCTCAGGGCTCAGCCATCCGAACCACTGGCCGGAGTGAGGGTGCTGACGCTTTACGACCCCATCACCATGCATCACAGGGTGGAGCTGAGAAGGCGGTTCGGCGATGCCTGGTACTACCCCATATTCGACGGGCCGAGATGCGTCGGCATGATGGAGATGTGGGAGATGAGCGGCTGCTTGGACATCCGCGAGGTGATGCTGGACGACACATCCATGCTGCCGGCATTCCTGAAAGCGCTGGATGTCTTCTCCTGGTACTTCAAGCAGAATCTGATGGGCTTGATAAGGCTCAAGCGTGTCCTGGGCAGGGACATCCGGGAGTTGGATCCCGCGGAAAGGCGTATAATCCTTGGCGCCGGGTACAGGGAAATCAGGGAATGGCTGGTGAAGGGGCCGGTTGAGGACTTGGAGATAACAGACAAACAGTTCATATCCTACCTCCTCTGGAAACAGCACATTCTCCCGAAAAGGAGATTTCCTTCAATTCACGATGGCCTGAAGGCCCAGGGCGGCTTCAGGTCTGACGAGGCCGCGGCAATCCGATGCGATTACACGATACCGCTGAAGAAGCTTCACAAACTCGACATAGTTGCCTATGGCCAGATAATCCCGAGGCTCATGACCTACGCCCTCCATGACGAGGTGGCGCTCCACAAGGCCGCGCTGGATGTCCGGCCGGATGAGCAGATGAGCCTGCTGATGTCCATGTTCAAGGAGGAAGGCCCTTTGAAGTGGAGCAAGATGGTGGCACTCTCGCCGCTGGGCTACGGCAATACGCTGGACGCGCGGCAGAAACTTGCGGCCGGGCTGTTCCTTCTGCGTAATTCGGATAACGATTACTACCTGACGCCGGATTCGGGCCATGACCCGAGATTCGCCAGGAAAGAAGTGGTCCGGAGGATATTCCGCCAGTTCGGCATACTCAGCGCGGAGATGCTCGGCTACTACACGAAGGGCGAGTACAGGATGTTCGAGATACGCACCATCCTGCAGGAACTGGAGGACGAGGGATTCCTCGTGAAGGGCTATTTTCTGAGGTCGGAATTTGCGCCGAACGGCCAGTCTGACAGCCTTCACTGGCTTGTCAAAGAGGACCTGAAGCAGATACGGAAGAGGCCTGCAAAGTTCGATGCGGTCCTCACGGCCAGGGACAATCTGGCCTACTACCTGGTGCCATTTGTCAGCATGAAGTTCGGACTGGGCTCGTCCTGGATAGCCATATCCAACGGTGAATTGATAGGCGCGGCATCGGTCCAATTGAAGAAAGCAGAGAATCTTGCAATCAAGTTCGAAGGCAGCCAGAAGGCCTGGGACATGCTCAGGGCCCATTCCGTGTCACTGGGCAAGCGCATGGTAATGGCCAGGGACAAGCCCCAGCCTTCGGAGGCAGATGATGTCGAGGACTGGTACGAGAAGTACGTGCGGCCGGGAGGATGATGCGCACCCCCCTCATGCGAAATGAATCCCACCATATACAAACATTTAAAAACGCTTCCCGGTTTCACGGCCAACATCACAAGGGTGTATTTCATGAAGAACCTGAGCCAAAATGTCGAAAACCTCAGAAGCGAGATGATTGTTTTTCTGACGGAGATGTGCCGCATCCCCGCCATAGCGCCCGAGAGCGGCGGCGACGGCGAGGCAGAGCGCGCCAGCTTCATCATGATACAGCTTTCCAGGCTGGGGTTCGAGAACGTTGAAATGCTGGAGGTCAAGGATTCCAGGGTCTCAGCAGGCTACCGGCCCAACATCATTGTCTCGATACCCGGGAAGAAGAGGAAGCTGCCTCCCCTCTGGATAGTCACCCACATGGACATCGGTGGTGGCCATCTTCGAGACGATGGATTTCGGCCGCAACCGCGCCGAGGGCGACGACCTGCTGGGCGACGCCTACGAATACCTGATGCGCCACTTCGCTACGGAGTCGGGCAAGTCCAAGGGCCAGTTCTACACCCCGGCGGAAGTCTCGCGCGTCATGGCCATGGTCATCGACCTGGGCGCGGCCAAGAACTCGACCCAGAGCATCTACGACCCCACCTGCGGCTCCGGCTCGCTGCTGCTCAAGGCCCACGACGAAGCCAGGAGCCGCACTGGCCTCGACCTCGCCCTCTACGGCCAGGAAATGGACAACGCCACTTCGGCATTAGCGCGAATGAACATGGTGTTGCACGACTGCCCGACGGCCGAAATCTGGCAGGACAACACCCTGTCCCACCCGCACTTCACCCACGCCGACGGCAGCCTCAAAACCTTCGACTACGTC
>JAWOHM010000097.1:0-13650 GCA_046485165.1 Thermoplasmata archaeon | reverse complement strand
AGGGAATGCGGCGTTCATCTTGTCTTATCCGGCCACAGGCACAAGAACTGGATATGGAACCTGGAAGGAACCTATTTCATCACCTGCGGCACGTCCACATCCAGGCGGCTCAAGGGACATGGCTATCCCTCGGTAATGATTTATGATATAGACAAGAACCATCTCGTGGCCAACGAATTCAATGTCCGCGACGGTGATATCCAGAAAAAGCTGGATGTGATTCTGGGATTATAGCCCGCCCGCAAGGTCCAGTAACACCGCTCGCGGGTCCTTGGCCTTAACTACCCCGGACGCCAGCAGGACTCCGTCCGCGCCCAGTTCGATGGCCTTTGCCACATCCTTGCCGTTTTTCACTCCTGCACCGCAGAGCACCTTGACTCCCGGGGCAGCTTCCTTGACCAGTTTCACTGAGTCCGAGACGACTTTCGGGTTTGCTGTGGTCACAGAGACATCGCCGCCGATGAGCTCCGGCGGCTCCACGGCTATGAAATCAGGCTTGAACCTTGAATATGCCTGGCTCTCCTCCGGGTCCTTTGTGCATACGATTGTTGTCAGCCCCAACTCCCGGCACCTGGACACCAGGGCTTCAACGTCCCCCGCGGGAATGCGGTGCTCCGAGTGGTTGATGAGGGTTCCCGCGCAACCGATGGCCTTGATGGCTTCCGGCGTGATTCTGCCGGTTGTCCCGCCCTGCTTCACATTGTCCACATGCTGGCCGAACACTGGTAGCCCGAAGGTGTTGGCGAACAAGGCCAGGTCGCAGTTCTGGGGCGCTATCGCAAGCGGTTTGCCGGTCTCCTCGAAAACCTCCTGGCATATTGCCGCGAGCTTCATTCCCGCTTTCCCGGTGGATTCGGGATAGGTCTTCATGTTGAGTATGATGATGGGAGTCTCCATGGGCTCACTCCATGGCTTCCCTGACAAGGCCGGCACTGTTCGTGGCGCCGAAAGCCCTGAAGAAGGTCCTGGCCTCGGCATAGGATATGGCCTCGATTGTGTCCACGCATTCGAACTCCAGGTTCTGGAACCTCATGTAGAACTGGCCGAATGCGTTCTTCACGTTCTTGCCGAATATCGTGTTCTGCGGTTTTCCGGCATTCTTCGGGCCGTATGTGGCCTGGACCCAGTCCCATATCTCCCTGTAGAACTCGGGGTCGTAGACCTTGACGGCGTCTATCACGATGTTCTGCCAGAATGTGGCGACATTGCCTTTCAGTATGTCACCTTTCGGAAACATGGTGTTTATCAGTTCCCTGGGAGTTCCGGTGATGCCGTGCTGGGCTATCCTCACGTGCGAGCCCATGTCTCTGAGGGCCGCCGCAACGCGTTTCGTCTGCTCCAGGTCGATGCCGACCTGCTCGATGACATTTCCGCGGTCATCGTAGATGTTCCCATGGGTCGTGCCGTTGGCTATGGCCAGCACATCCGGCTCAACGCCGTTCTCGTTGAGCGCCTTTATGAAAGTGACAGCCTCGTCCGGGGTGGTGACCACCTTGCCGTTGGCGTCCTCCTTTCCTATCTCGCCGACCTCCACCTCAAGGCCGAAAGGCTTCGAGCCCATCTTGCCCTTGATGTGCTTTGCCAACTCGGTTGTCGCGTCTATGTTCAGGGCAAGCTCCTCGCGCAGGTTCCCGCCCTTGAAATTGAACAGGTGGGACGCGTCTATGGCGAAACTTGTGAAACCCGCTTCAACCTGTAGGTCTATGAGCTCTTTCGTCTTGGCAATGTCTTCCGGCGTGCCCTTCTTCACGGTGATGTGGTCAGCATGCAGCGCCCATATGTCAAAACCGATTTCATCCGCGGCCCTTTGAATCTGGGCGGCGTAATCCGCTGGTTTCATCCCTGTATAGCCGCCGTTCTGGTCGGACTCTGACCTGGCTATCTCGAAGATAACCGGCGCCTCCAGGTCCTGGGCGGCCCTGAATATGCCCCTGGCAACGCCTCTCGTCATGCGCGCATTGGCTGCCATTATTATCGTTCCCTGGTCCTTCAGACCCCTGAACATCACATTTCCCGGTATGGGTTTGTACATGTCATGCCTCCCTGTTTATCATCTCGATGAGTGTGATTTCTTTCTTCCCCCCGATGTAAATGGGTATGCGCTGGCTGACCGCTTCGGGTTGAACCGCAAGGATGTCCCCTTTCCCATGGCTGGCCGCACCTCCCGCCTCGGCAACTATGAATCCCATGGGGTTCGCCTCGAAAAGCAGCCGGAGCTTGCCCTTCTCCTTCCCCCTGTAGCCGGGATAGGTGAACACCCCACCCTTGTGAAGTATCTGGTGGACATCTGCGACAAAAGAACCGCTGAAACGTATCTTGTAACCCTCGGACTCCAATGTTTCTATCCATTTCAGATGAGCTGGCAGGTATTCCTTTCTCAACGCGCCCGGCGCGAATATCTTGCCATCCGGGATGCGGATATTCTCCTCCTGAAGGACGAACTGGCCGGATGAGTCAAGGACAAATTCGTGAACGCCTTTCTTAGCGGTATATGTCAGCGTGGTGAGAGGGCCGTAAAGGACATACATCGCGCCAATCATGGTGTTCCCGGGCGCCAGGACGTTGCCCCTGTAAATCCCGATGATAGTTCCCACGGCGAGGTTAACCCCTATGAGCGAGGAGCCGTCCAGGGGGTCCATGGTGACGCCCATTTCCCCTGGGGAATCAAATTCAAGGATATCGGGCTGCTCTTCCAATGTCAGGTATCTCACCAGCCCGGATTTCTTCAGGTCCGCGATCAGCACCTCATCGGCCCACTTGTCCAGGGCCATCTGCCTCTCGCCGTACACGTTCTCGGTGTCGGATGCGGACTGGCGGCTTGCGAAGCCGTTCTTTATGGTCTTGCAACTCTCGGCAATCCGCAATATAAGTTTTGCCAGTTCTGGCTCGCATCCTGTGAGATGTTGTTCCAATCGCATGATTTTGCCCTCCCGCGTGTGATTGCCCCGGGCTATTATAACCCTTTTCCTAGGGTTATATCATAACCCTTTTCCTACTTGCAGTCACAGGTGTGGCAGTGGCATTTCTCCCGAACGAAACCGATCCTTGCGCAGAACCAGTGATGGCTGAGCGCGATTATCGACACTGTGAAATTGAACACCAGGTCGAAGTGATGGTACCAGGGATGGTCGCCGAATATGCCGGATGGCGCTATTATCAACCGGAATATCAGCCAGCCAAGCACGACCCAGGTAGCTATCCAGATGGACCTGAGCTGGGCCTTCTTGTAAACGTTCTTGATGTGATTGAAGTGGTTTGAGTATATCCCGAATATTATTATCGGGATGAGCGGGTATGTGCCCATGTAGAGAACATGGTGCCATTTCTCGGCCCCGGGAATGCCGGGTTCCAGGAAATTCACGGCCTGGTAGCACATGAATGCGATGATGAATCCGGCCAGAACGGCAAATATGAGCAATTTTATGCCGCGGTCGTAATTGGTCTTGAATTTGACCGTGCCAAGGTAATCCTTCCATGTGATGGCAACCATCATCTGCATCATTATGACCCACTGGAAGGAGCCGAGGAACCAGAAGAGCCGGACGCTGTTCAAGCTGCCCAATGCCCCGCTGAGGCCCCACTCGAAAGCGAACAGCGGGAACCACAGTACCCAGACGATTGCATACCAGAAGACTGCCTTGACAGAGTCCTTCTTGATCCATTTGGACAACTGCCCGTTGAAAAGGAAGTCATCCATTCCGAAGAAGAAGAAACCGAGGATTATGAACATGAACTGGCCGGACATCAATGCTCCAACGGGAATTCCGATGACATCCTTCATCAGGAATTCATGGCCGAAGAATATGGCAATCGCGCCGATTATTGACACCAATTGCCTGGATAGGCCTTTCCAGCTGGGCACCGGTTTGATCTTGAAATAATGGCTCTGGCATATTGACAGCATGACATAGTAGCCCAGCAGAGGCACGTAATATGCATTGTGCCATGCCTCGCCCATGCCCCAGTAGCTAGCGAGCAGTATGCTCACACCGATGATTCCCGATACAACAAGAGTAACCAGCCAGGTCGCCCTGCCCCATCTCAATTCATATTCCATTTCATCCATCCTCACAATTGTTTTCCGGCCTTCCGCCGTTGGCCCCGAAAACGATTGAAGGCATATAAGCTTTTTTATATTAATTGCACAATAACCTCCCATGCGCAGATTGGAGGATTTCGCACTGCCCGGGGGCGCCATTTGCGGCGTAGACGAGGCGGGGAGGGGGCCAGTGATGGGGCCGATAGTCATAGCCGGGGTGCTGGTCGACAATGACAGGGAGCTTGTGCAGATAGGCGTGCGCGACTCGAAGAAGCTCACGCCAGGCAGGCGCGAACAGCTTCTGAAAGAGATAGTCGCCGTCTCGAAATTCGAGGTTGTCACGGCAAGCGCCGAGGACATAGACCTTCTGCGCCAGTCCATGACAATGAACGTCATGGAATCCAAGCTATTTGCCACGGTAATCGAAAGGCTCGGCGGCAAGGTCGCTTACGTGGATGCGGCGGACACGGACGAGGAGCTGTTCGGCAGATACATATCCAGTGAACTGGGCGGCAAGGTCAGGATAATATCCAAACACGGCGCCGATGACCTATACCCAGTGGTGTCCGCGGCCAGCATCGTAGCCAAGACCCGGCGCGACTCCATGATAGAGGAGATAAAGAAAGAACTGGGCCAGGACATAGGCAGCGGCTATCCATCTGACCCGAAGACAATCAATTTCCTGAAAAGCTGGTACACGGAACATGGCGAGATGCCGCCCCACACCAGGAGATCCTGGAAAACCGTGGATAGGGTAATAAACGAGTTGAGCATCACCAAACTGGATAGATTCGAGAGTTGATAAAATGGATGAACTAGAGGGACATATTCAAAAGGCCATCGAGAAATTCAAGGGCAAGATTGCCGAGGATGAGGAACTGAAAAAGGAACTTGCAGATATTGTCAGGAACGTCAATATCGACACGACGGACAACGAAGGCTTCAGTTTCATACTGGACAAGGGCGCGATAAAGGATTTCAGGCGCGGCAAATTGGACACGGCCGAGATAACGCTGCACGCCACAACCGCCGATTTCAAGGCCCTGTTCACAGGAGAGCTGAAGCCCATGAAGGCCTGGGCAACGAAGAGGCTGAAATTCGATGCCAGCATTGATGACGTCATGCGATTGAAGAAGCTTATAGGCTGAGACAATCTTAAATACGGGTTCAGACTATATCAGGAAAAGGTGAAAAGATGCTGTTCGTTACCACAATACAGGCCAACGAGGGAAAGTTTGAGGACACCATCAGGGCGCTCAAAAGAATGAAGATCCCGGAAGGAATAAAAGTGAGAGAGTTCCTCGGCCTCTTCGGGGAACCAGATGCCATAATCGTCTTCGAGACCCAGGATGAGAAGCAGGCTGTCGATTTCGTCTGCCTGATTGCATCATGCGTGACATGCAAGACATCGCTGGCCCTACCAATCGACGAGTTCCGCTGGACGAAATAGTGCAAGGGACATATTTTTTATACTCTTTCCCCTTAAGATTCCTCGGAGCGAATTGAATGCCATTGAGAGTCCATAACACAATGACCGGCCAGATGGAGGAATTCCAGCCACTCAGCGGCAAGAAGGTCGGGATGTACGTCTGCGGCATCAACACCTATGACGACAGCCACATGGGCCATGCCAAGAGCGCGGTCACTTTTGACGTCATCCGCAGGCACCTGGTCCGGAAGGGGTATGATGTAACCTATGTCATCAATTTCACTGATATCGAGGACCATTGCATAGAAAGGACCATCAAACTGGGGATACCACTGGACGAGCTAACCGAGAAATACATCGGCGAGTACCACAAGGACATGGGGAAGCTCGGCGTCAAGAAGGCAGACATCTACCCGGTGGCCAGCCACCACATGAAGGAGATAATCGAGGCCATCCAGCAACTCATCGATAACGGATTCGCCTACGAGTCCGGCGGCGAAGTGTATTTCGATGTGATGGCTGTTGCCGAGTTCGGCAAGCTCAGCCACAGGAAGCGCGAGGAGATGCTGGCCGGCGCCCGCATCGCAGTTGATGAGCGCAAGCGCAGCCCCCTGGACTTCGTTCTGTGGAAGAACAAGAAGCCAGGCGAGCCATTCTGGGCATCGCCCTGGTCCGAGGGAAGACCGGGCTGGCACATCGAATGCTCGGTCATGTCCATGAAATACCTGGGAGAAAGCTTCGAGCTCCATGGGGGCGGCACCGAACTGGTGTTCCCGCATCACGAGAACGAGATAATGCAGTCCGAGGCGCTTTCCGGAAAGCCGTTTGTCAAATACTGGCTCCATGGCGGTCTCATGAATGTGGGCTCCGAGAAGATGTCCAAGTCCCTGAACAATTTCTTCACGATAAAGGACGTCATCAAGGAATATGACCCCCTGGTGGTCAGGTTCTTCCTGCTGAACACGCATTACCGGAAGCCGATAGACTTCAACCAGAAAGCCCTGGGGGAGGCTGGCCAGGCCCTGAGCAGGATGCAGAACACCCTGGACAATGTCCTGGCAGCAATGGAAACGGCTGATGAGGGCACTGATGATTTCGCTGCGAAAGCTGCGGAAGCCATGCGGAAGTTCGATGCGGCAATGGACGAGGATTTCAATACCAGGGATGCCATATCCACGATGTTCGACTTCTGCAAAGAGGTCAACAAGTACCTGGAGTCGATGCCGAAAAATGAAATGCTGGCCGAGATACTGGCCACGTTCAGGGCTTACGATGAGATATTATCGATATTCCAGTTCGAGAAGGGCGCCCAGGACCACATGATGGCTCCCCTGATGGACGTCATAATCGAGATACGCCAGAAGGCCAGGGCTGACAAGAATTTCAAGCTCGCGGACGAGATACGCGACCGGCTGAAGGAACTGGGAATAGTCCTGGAAGATACTGCCGAGGGCGTGAAATGGAAGATCATCTGAATGAGCCGTTCAGCCACATCCATATTAGCCCGATGATTATGAGCAATGCCCCCGCAACGAAGAAGAATACCGCCGTGTAAGTGGAGCCCCTGTCCCTTGTCTCTATCTCCTCGTTTCTCTGGTACTGGTTCACCACGGTCCAATTGGGCACCCCTCCCCCGCGCATGTTCATCCTCTTGTACGGGTTTCCTTCCGTCATGCCGCCCTGTGCCAGCCAGAGCATTATCCAGAGGGCCATGCCTGCGGCTATCATCATGAAGGGTGAGAATATTATGCCCAGTGCTATCCCGATAACCACTATCGCAAGAATGAGCTTGGCAGAGTTCTCCATGAGTCAAACAAATCTTTTTATGTACTTAATGCAATCGCGGGAATTCCCTGATATTAAAAACAAAATGGGAAAGGCGGGCGGGAGTATTCCCGCCCATTATTCGCATTACTACTGGCCCTTGAACTTCGACAGGTTCTTCTCGTAGAGTTCCTTTGATATCTTGCCGGACTCGTAGGCCTGCCTGAGCTTGGCTATCTTTGGATCCTCTTCGGCGGGTGCCTGTTCCGGTTCGGCTGGAAGCTCTTCGGTTTCTGCCTCCGGTTCCGGGGTTTCGGCTGGAAGTTCCTCGGGAATGGACTCCTCGGCGGGAATGGGCTCTGCCTCGACATCAGCTACCTCAACATCATCCATCACCGGTTGTTCCTCACCCTCTGGGATATCTGTGGCTTCAATATCGCCTTCCGCTGGCATATCGCCCTCTGCCGGCATCTCGCCTTCGGGTATTTCCTCGTCCACAGCGGGCTCTGTTTCTTCCTCGGGGGCCTCTTCCTTCTTGCCGCCGAAGAGTCCTGGCACAAGCAACAGCAGGCAGACCAGCAGGAGCATGACACACAATGCGGCAATCAAACCTATTGCGCCCCAGTTCTTTCCCCCAGTGTCTGTGACGTAGTTCACTGTCAGAATCTCCTGGGCGGAATTGCCTGCACGGTCCTTGGTCTCGACGACGATGGTGTTGGTCCCGGGGCTGAGCCTCAGGCTCTGCTGGAAGTTTCCGTCAGAATCCACGACTGCCAGCCATCCGTTGATGGTGAGCGAAGCAACTCCTGTTTCCGTCTTTCCGGTTATGTTCAGGGCCTCGGAATACACTGTATTGTCTATGTCAGAGAGAGTCAGGACAGGCGCGGCCGTGTCCAGGGTGATGTTCAGGTAGTTGTACGCGACATTTCCGGCAAGGTCTGTGAATGCCAGGACTTGCTGGTTGCGGCCCTCTGTCAGCGATATGGACGGGTATCTGAATGTGCCATCACAGTTGACCGGTACTGGCATGCTGTTGATTTGCAGGGAACCGGGCTCGCTCATCTCGCCGTATATCCCGGTCATCCTCATGTTTGTTGTGGAACCGTCCAATGCCACGACGCGCTTGAAGGTCGGGTTTTGTCTGTCCAGCACGATGTTCTTGGACTCCTCGAAGACATTGCCGGCCTTGTCTGTGCATTTGATTGAAACGGAGTTTGCTCCGTCGCTCAGTTCAAGGTCAATGGTAAAGGTGTTGTCAATCTTCTGTTTTAAGGTGCTCGGAACTCCGATTATGCTTAGCACGGAGTCTGGTTCGATGCTTCCGGCAAGCTGGTAATTTCGGGTGTTGGTGTAGATTGTATCGTCTGGGTTGGTAAGTGTGAGGGCTGGCCTAGTGGTGTCAACAGTGAAACCCCAAGACACGGAACGGGCATTACCAGTCTTGTCCTTGACCTCGATAGAGATATAATGGCCCCCTTCTGAGAGCGGGCCTTTGGGCTTGTAGATTATATCTCCAGCCCAGTATGCTTCCTTCTCTGCAGAGTTCTCACTGATCTTTATGGCGATGTCCGATATGTCCGTGACATCCACGCCGTCGAATATGACAGTTGCTCCATTGGGGTCTATCTCCCCTTTCTCGAAGTCCTCTACTTTTGCCGTTATCGTCGGGTTCCTGTCGGATGTGATGGTCCCGGGCCCGGTGAGGTCCGGGAATATCATCGGCGCCTCGCGGTCAAGGATTATATCGATGGATATCACTATGAGCTTCTGTGCGTCTGGTATCCCATAGACAAATATGCCGCCGTATGTGCCATCAGGGGTGTCCTCGGGGAAGGCCCAGAGAACATCGAAAGTTCTTGATTCAAAACTGGGAACTACCGAGTAATTCATGTATCCACCGTTTGTCTCATCCTCGTCAATGTATTGATCTCCCACGGTTGAGCTAATCTTGTAGCCTTCGACACCGGCGAGGATGGTCTTGAGCTCCAGGTCGAACTGGGCCGGTTCGGCCAGCAATGTGAATCCCAGCACTTTGATTATGTAATCGCCGTCCGGCGGGTTGATGAATTTCACGGCCTCATCGGCATCGGCATCTGCGGAATATGCCTCGCGCCCGGTGCCATAGGCATCGCCATAGCACTCGAATGTCACCATGTCCTGGGTGATTATCTCCTGCCACTGTGCGATTCCATCCTTCGGTTGGCCGTTCGCGCCGTCCATGAATATCGCCAGGTCAAGGTCGACCGAATTTGGATGGCCGTTCGCCCTGACATCCCAGCTTAGGGCATTCTCCACTGTGACAACTTTCGTGAACTTCCCGCTAGCGAGATACGTGAGCCAGCCTTCAACGGTCCATTCGATGTTGGTCGGGTCATCATAGTACACATCCTCTACAGTGGTTTCGCCCTGTGCGGGCCCCACTATGGAGGCATACACACCGGTCGTGAGGTCTATGCTTGACATGAAAGACACACCCAGGCTTCCGACAAGGTTGTTTGTCCATGTCTTGGGCGATTTGTCTTCCGGCTGTATCCATCCGCCCCTCGCCTCGAAGAATTGCACGGGTTCCCCGGTGCCATTTGTGCTTTTCAGTGTCATGCATACAGTGACGAACTCGTTGCTGAACGGCATGATAAGGGCTTCCTTGGGGCTGCCCGTGGTTGTGAAGAATTCGAAATTCGCCTTCTCCTCGCTGCCGCCTAATTTCTTCATTGTGAAAGGTGCTATCGAGCCATACAATGTTTCGCTTGAACCCCTGCCGAGGAACACCATGTTGATATCGGTCAGGTTCATGTTCCAGGTCGCTTCAAGGTACATGTAGAAATTCTCCACATCAAAGAAACGGCCTTGGTTCGGGACATAGAAATAGAAATACCGCCTATCGCCGCTGACGAGTGATGTGCCATAGCCAGAACGGAGACCGTTCACCGGCATTATTCCGTATGTGCCTGGGGTAGATGAGAGGTTTCCAACAGCCCAGTTCGTGTTGGTGGGTATCAGAACGTTCAGGGCAAGCGGGGTTATCGTTGTCCTGTTGTAGTATGTGTAATTCACGTACGCGACAAAGCCCATGTTCATGGGAACATCCGGGGCGAACACTATTCTTCCGGTAGGTGGGTATACAAGATAATGGGTGCCTTGAACCAATTTCTCGGATGAATCGTCGAGATTTATGCGGTATATGTCAATTTCCATGGGGTAAGCAGTGGTGTTCAGAATTCTCCTTTCCGGCAAACTGATGTCTGCCTTTATCATCTGATGGGGGGCAAAGGATGCAATGATATCCACGGAATGTCCGCCGGTTATTGGGGGAGTGAACACGAGCAGGCCATTTGCCCTGTCCAGGGTGTAAGAGCCGCTGTCCAGAGGTATGCCGCTCACTGTTATGTCCACATCATAAATATAATACTCAACCGAGATATCATAGCCCCAGTAATCGAAATCCATCGTGTCGAACTCGGCCAGGGTCTCGCCGCTGTAATCGTCAAAGGCCTGTTGCGCGTTTCCGATGAAATTGTTGTGATAGAAATTGCTGAACCAGAGCGCATCTGCATTGCTCAATCCCATGCCATTACCCGAGAACGTGTTGTTGTACGCAGTCACGTTCCCGGAGCCTTCCAGGAGCAATCCGTCGGTTGTGCTTGAATCCACGGTGTTCTGGAATATCTCGGCAGTGTCAACCGCATTGGCATGGATGCCGATGCCGTTCCCCGAGAGGGAGTTGTATGATGCCACAATGTCATTGCAGGAGTCGAACAATATCCCCGCGTCGTTGTTTGTCAGCGTGTTCATGAACACAAGAACATTCTCCGAGCCAGTGATATGGATGCCGTCAGCTGCCTCAGTTACCTCGCAGAAGGATATGCTTCCGTTCGGCGCATTCGATATCAGCATGCCGGTTCCTGTGCCAGGCGTATCTGTTATGAAACAGTTCTTTATGACATAGTGCAGGTTTGTGTTCTGGATGGATATGGCAGAGCCGCCATTCGCGTCAATGTGCCAGTTCTCGATTATGAACGGATTTGAATCACT
The DNA here is from genome assembly GCA_046485165.1 of Thermoplasmata archaeon. Classification (GTDB taxonomy): domain Archaea; phylum Thermoplasmatota; class Thermoplasmata; order SG8-5; family SG8-5; genus UBA147. Next base: position 2,386 of record JAWOHM010000097.1, on the reverse strand, counting down.
GCCATCACCCATCGAGACCCCGTTCGCCTCTGTGAACTCTGCGTCTCCGGTGATAGTTATCGGAGCCCGGGGCATGTACGGAATCAGTAACAAGGTCGGGCGGGCTGCCAGCGGGAAATTGTCGACGTTCGAGCCGTCGGGAATGGCGTATGAACCTGACACCCAGTCATCCCAATAGTTGCCCTGGGAAGTGCCATCGTCCCAGGCATTAGTACCGCTGTCGCTGGCGTGGGCATCGTTATTCTCAAAAATATTGCTGAAAATATGATTGTTGTTGCTGTTTTCCATGTAGAATGCGAGACCTCCACCTGTAATATTGGAAAAAATGTTATTCTTGATAATATTATTTTCCATATATTCAGCTGCAAACCCTTCGACACTGCCTTGGAAAGAGTTGGAATGAATGAGAGAACTTTCTAGATGGCTCACGTAAACCCATGCATGTACGGATGGTTGAGTGATTATTGAATTATTAGCCATAGTTATCCTATTGCTATTGGTCAAATAGACCGCACAATCTCCTTGTATATTGTAAAAGGTATTTGAAACCAATAATATGTCGCTAGAAGTATCAATTATTAGACCCATATCTTGAGTTCCTTTTATGAAACAATCCATTATTGTCCCGTTCTTGACGTTGTAAATATTCAACGGATACAGGCTATCATGCACCGCACAATTCCTGAGTATGAAATGGGCTCTTGTATTTTGAATAAATATATTAGTACAATTCCAATTCTCGATAATATATGGATTTGCAGCGGTGCCGTCACCCATTGAGACGCCGTTAGTCTCGTTGAATGCATCATCGCCATCAATCTCTATTGACGCCCTGAATATCAGGGTCGAATCAAAAGAGAACACATCTGCCTGGCCCACAAGCGGATAACGGTCCTGGCTTCCCGCTCCTGGTATGGAGTATGGCGCGTCCCATACGGTGCTGTCATTTGTAGCGCCTGGATATTCGGCCGTGTAATCATCCCAGTAGTTCCCCAGTGCGCCATCGTCCCAGAGTTGCGGGGCGAGTTCTATGGTATCGAAATACTCATCGAAATCCACAGAGGGGCCGCCCGAAGTGGAGAAGCTGCCATCGGTCTTGTCATAACTTCCAACAAGCATTCCGCCATAAGTGCCAGGTTCGGCATCGGCTGGCACCTTGGCGTTCACATTCACGTTCGATACGGCCTCCGGGTCTATTGTGGCAGTTGTCTTATCAATAGTCAGCCACGGCCAGTCCGCAACTGCAAAAGATTCGATGGTCATTGTCCAAGGCCTTGTCGCGAGCGTGATGCCTGCTGAGAGGTCCGGGTCCAGTCTGACCTGCAACTTGCCGTTGAGGCCGCGGGTTGATGCTGTGCATGTCATGGAATTCACCGGGAGATAGTCGGTGGATGTGAGTATGCCATAATGGTCACTGGTGTCCTCGCCGGTTCCTGTACCGCCTTCCCCGTCAAGGTCGAAGTCCACCCAATCATGCAGAGAGATTGAGTAAGAACCTTTTCCTGTGATGAATCCATCATATGCTGTCTGTGCGGTCACCTTGACAACCTGGGCTTCTGGCGGGATCAGAACAGAGATATCCTTTCTGTATTTGTTTGCACCACCATAGTTGAATGCATATTCGGTCCTGTTGATGGGAATCAGGTATTCCAGGGTGTAATCCACCTCTTGGGAAGCCGTGCCGGAATTTGTGAAAGAAACGGTCAGGGTGTCTTCCTCTCCGGGCTTCAGCCCGTTGACGAATGATGAGTAGTCCATTCCATAAGTATCGCCGAAGGCTTTCTTTGAAGCAGATGCGTAGATGCCCTCGATGCCCATTGCGGCCAGGACGGTTGCGTAGGCGTCAATGAATCCAGAGCCCTGGGTGAACGGGTCGAGTCCCAGATCGGTTGCGGAGCCCGTGAGGATGTCCAAAGCAAGAGCGCTGCTCGGATATGTCTTTATTGTGTTGTTGTAGGCCTCAAACATCAGTGCAAGCGTTCCGGCAGCAACTGCGGTAGAAAGTTGGGTCGAAGACCATTTCGGGTCTCTTGAAGATGCCCCTCCGCCTATGGATGAGCTCAAGCTGCCGGATATGCCGAGAGGCAGGTCCACTTCGCCCCATGCTGTTGCTATCACATCTGGCTTTATCAGTCCGGCCGCAGTGGGGCCCCTGGAGGACCACTCAGCAACCTGTCCGAAATGGTGCATCTCGGTTGAAGAGCCATCGTTGAACGCACTATCCTCGGCAGACCCAACGACTATGAGATGGGCCCCGGCAGGCGCGGCCACTGTGCCGTAGCCGCTGCCGTCATCTCCGGCAGGTGCAACGAATGTTACAGAGTGGTTTGTATAGGTAGTGGTCAGATACTCGATCAATTGCGTGGTCGCATCCATTCCGGAATTG
>JAWOHM010000037.1:0-21010 GCA_046485165.1 Thermoplasmata archaeon | reverse complement strand
GCGACTGCAATGAAAACAGTGCCAACCGGTTTGGCATCCGAACCCCCGCCGGGTCCTACGATGCCCGTGATGGCTATGGCGAAGTCGCAGCCGAAGTTGTTGAGAATGCCAACGGCCATGCCGACTGCGGCGCGGTCGCTCACCGCGCCGAATCTCTGGATAGTCTCGGTAGGCACGCCCAGGACCTCCGTCTTGGATGAGTTGGAATAAGCAATGATACCGCCCAGGAAGTATGTGGATGAGCCAGGTACAACGGTGATGGTGCTGCCCAGCAATCCGCCGGTGCAGGATTCCGCGACCGCGATGGTCCAGTTCCTTGCTGTAAGGAGGCTGCCCAGCTGCTCCGCGGGTTCCATCAGATACCGCCTGCCAGGTCCTTTATCCGCTTCTCGCCGTCAAGCATCTCTATGGCCTTTTCCGTGCCCGGGGGAACGAGTGAACGCCAGTCCCCGCCGGAAATCATCAATTCTCGCACTTTCTTTCCGGAGTATCTGTCACGGTCGTAGAGCTTCGTCCCGCGGACCTCGATGCCGGATTCCTTGAACAACCTGGATGTAAGCTCGTTATTTGTGAAAATTATGTCGAACGGTGGCACCAGCGACCGTACATGCGCCACCCAGACGGAGTATCTGTTAATGTCCACTATCGGTATGATGAAGTAATTCCGGAAGCGCTCTTCATCCAGGGTCTCTGAAATCATGAGATGCCGCTCCCCGGCCGTGAAGGGGTCATCCACCGTATGGCTGTCCTGGGCGCTGCCTATCGCTATGACAAGCTTGTCCACCTGGCCCGCTATCTCGCGCATCACTTCCAGATGGCCCTCGTGGAATGGCTGGAACCTGCCCAGGAATAAACCTGTCACCATCAGACATCGCCCTCCTCGTCAACGAAATCATCGATGTGCTTGCAGTTGACAGTCAGGTAAAAGCGGCAGTGGATGCATCTGGCATCGTCGAGGCTGCGCTCCATGTTCTTGTTGAAAACATAGCATTCCCTGTTTATGAACTGGTCATCCTCTTCCGGGGATAATCCATCGAAAATGAAGCCGCTCATTTCATGCCTCCTAGACCGGGACAATATCGGTTGCCGGGGCAGGGCGGACGACGGGCGCGCTCCTTGGCACCACGGCCGCCAGCTTCTTCAGCAGGCTCTCTTTCTTCTTTCCCACGAACGCATGCTCCAGCACGTCGCTGAGCGTATCCACGGCAATGATCTCTATCTTGCCCACGTATTTATCGTCAAGGAGAACGTCCTTCATGTTGGCCCTGGGAATCAAAACCTTCTTGAGGCCCATCTCTGCCGCTCCTTCAATCTTGGCCGTGACCCCGCCCACAGGCAGGACCTTCCCGCGGACGCTGAGCGAGCCGGTCATGGCCAGGCTCTGGTCCACCTCTATGCCTTCCAGCGCTGAGAATACTGCGGTTGCGACGGAGATTGACGCTGAATCGCCTTCTATGCCGGACTTGCTCTCGACGAATTGAACATGGACATCATGGTTGCTGATGTCCTCGCCAGTCATCTTCTTTATGACCGCGGAAACATTTTGGACTGCCTCTTTGGCTATCTCGCCAAGCCGGCCGGTGGCGATTATGACGCCGCCGTTCTTGTGCTGGGCCGGTGTGACTTCCGCCGCAATCGGAAGGACCATGCCGGAATATTCGGACAGCGAGCCGTCGCCCTGGAACACGGCCAGGCCGTTCACGAGGCCGATGGCGGTCCCCTCGGTCAGGAGAGTCGCATAATCCTTGTTCGCCTCGACCATTCTATCGGCTATCTGCTGCTCCAGCGATCTTGCCACGCGCTTTGCTGAGATTACCTCCAGCTTGGTGACGAACGGAAGATTGCTCTCCTTGGCGATATCCCCCGATACCCTGACCAGGCCTCCGAGCTCCCTGAGCCTGAGCGTCAGATGGCCGCGCCTGCCGGAGCGCCTCTGGGCCTCGCGGATTATCTCCGCCACCGCTTCCTTGGTGAAATGGGGAATCTTCTTGTCCTTGACCACTTCCTGGGCAACGAACCGTATGAGCTTCTTGCGGTTCTCGTCGGTGTCTGGCATCACGGTCTTCATGTAAGTCTCGTAGCCGTAGCCGCGTATCCTGGACCTCAGGGCAGGGTGCATTCCGCCATGCTGGATGCCGTTATCGTCCCTGGACCCGTAGATGGAATCGAGGTTTCCCGCGGCCACCAGCACGAAGCTGCACGGGACAGGTTGACTCTTCACCATGGCACCGGAACTGCGCTCGCTCTGGCCGACTATTGGGAACTTGCCCTCCTGAAGCGCGGTCAGCAAGCTCTGCTGGCTCTCCATCTTGAGCATGTTTATCTCATCGACGAAAAGAACGCCCTTGTTGGCCTTGTGTATCGCCCCCACCTCGACGCGGTCATGCTGGGGCGTTTCCAGGCCGCCGCTCTGGAACGGATCGTGCTTCACGTCTCCGAGCAATGCACCGGCATGGGCGCCCGTGGCATCAATGAAAGGCGGCTTGTCCTGCGGTTGATGGGACATGAGCAATTTCGGAATCTGGCCAACGTCTTGGCGCTGGGAGCCGGGCATCCTGGTGGCCATGTAGATGAACACCGCGGCCAGTATGCCGAAGAATATCCACATTGGGTTGTGGCCGGAATCCATTATGAACATGATTATGGAAAAACCGATTATCAGGAATATGATGGTGAACATGGTCTGGAACTTCTGGCTCTGCCGCTGCATGACCTCGGCCTTCTGGGCCGAGACTATCTCCTTGCCCTTGCCCGCTGGAACGACCTTGATTATCGGTTCGTTGGGGTCCTCCGGGTTGGGGTAAGCGATGACATCTTCCAGCTCGCCCTTTGGCAGGTAATCCACCATGGCATTGGCCAGCATGGATTTGCCGGTCCCGGGCTCTCCTATCAAAAGAACGTGCCGCTTCTGCTCCGCGGCCTTCTTGATGACATAAACGGCATCCTCCTGGCCGATGACCTGGTCTGCGAGTTGCGGCGGGATCTTGACCTGGTCCGTAGTGTCGAACTTGAGGCTCTTTATCCATTCGTCCGGTGCCAGTTTGCAGATATCCTTTTCCATTTCTTTAAATCTCCCAATGGTTGAATATAATATCCACTCGCATATAAAACCTTCGCACGAAAAATCAGAATATGGATACAGTTAAATATCATCTTTGATTTAATCCTGGCCGGGTGAACAATATGCAGAGAAACATTATCCTGATAGGGTGCGGAGTGGTCGGCCAGGGATTCCTTGAGATCCTTGTCAAGAAGAAGGAACTGCTGGAAGAAAGATTCGATTTCGAGCCGGTGCTTGTGGGCGTTGCCGACATGAGGATGGGCTCCATTCTCGCCAAGGATGGCATGGACATTCCAGCCTTCCTGGAACATCTCAAGGCCAATGGGACGGTGCATGACTTCCCGGCCAAGGATGCCATCGTCGGACTGAACTCCCTGGAGCTGATCAAAGAGGCGGAAGCCGACCTGATGGTGGAAGTGACATTCACGGACATCAAGACCGGAGAGCCGGCCACCAGCCACATCAAGGCCGCATTCGACAAAGGCATGTGCGTGGCCACCACCAACAAAGGCCCCATAACATTGCATTTCAAAGAGCTGGTTGACCTGGCAAAGAAGAAGAACTGCCTGTTCAGGTACGAGGGCGTGGTCATGTCCGGAACCCCCATATTCGACCTGCTGGAGTACTGCCTGGCGGTCAACGGAATCCGCGAGATAAAGGGCATACTCAATGGGACAACCAACTTCATGCTGACAAAGATGGAGGAGGAGAACATGAGTTATTCGGACGCGCTGGCCCTCGCCCAGAAGCTCGGATATGCTGAAGCGGACCCGACCGCCGACGTTGAGGGATTCGATGCGCTGGCCAAGGTGGTTATCCTGTCCAACGTTGTTCTGGGCGGCAACATAGCCCCGGCGGATGCCGAGAGGGTGGGAATATCCGGCATAACCATCGAGGACATCCGGAAGGCCAAGGCAGAGGGGATGCGATACAAGCTGATAGGTTCCACAAGATTGGAGAGCGGCAACATCACAGCGTCTGTGAAACCTGTGAAATTGCCCCTGAGCGACCCGCTGGCGGGTGTGAGCGGCGCAGTGAACGCCCTCACATTCAGCACCGACCTCTCCGGGGATGTGACCATCCAGGGCCCCGGCGCCGGCAGGTCGGAAACCGGGTTCGCCATAATGATCGACGTCCTGAACATGCACAGGGAGATGTGAGGGGCAATGAACGGCGGCTACCATTTCAGGTATCTAGACATAGACCTGGAACACGGTGCTGCCAGCATAAGCGTGCCTGACAAGGCACTGCTGAGAAAGTTCATCGGCGGGAAGGGGCTGGGCCTGGCACTGCTTTGTGAACTGGACCGGTCCAGGCATCCATTGGACCCCGAGAACCCGCTCATCTTCCTGACCGGGCCACTGACCGGCACGACCATCACCACCTCCAACAGGTCCTGCGCGGTCACAAGGTCCCCGCTCACAGGCGGGTTCCTTGACTCACATGCGGGGGGCCATTTCGGCACCGCCATCAAGGGCGCAGGATACGATTACATCATCATCCGGGGCAAGGCAGACATTCCTGTGTACCTCAAAGTCAATCCCGAGGGAGTGGAGCTGGAGGATGCTTCGGACCTCTGGGGAATGGGCTGCTACGAAACAGAGGACGTTCTCAAGAAGGAGCACCCGGACTCTCATGTAGCCAGCATCGGCCCGGCCGGAGAGAATCTTGTGAAATTCGCATGCATAAGCACCGAGAAATACAGGCAATTCGGCCGCGGAGGCGCCGGCGCTGTGATGGGCTCCAAGAACCTCAAGGCCCTCGTCGTGGAGGGCAGGGAGAGGCTGGAGATTCACGACCCAGAGAAATACCGGCAGCTCGCGCTGCAGATGACCAAGGAAACTGTGGCCCATCCCAACCGGAAGAAGCGGTACGAGCTGGGCACGCCCATGTGGATCCGCATGGGCCAGGAGATTGGCGGGTTCCTGCCGACGCACAACTTCAAGTACGGGACCTGGAAGGACTACGAGTCGTTGACATCCGAGACCATGAAGGATGAGTTGAAATGGGAGTCCTGCGGCTGCTACAACTGCGTCATCCAGTGCTCGAAACGCGTGACTTATGACGGCGGGGATTTCGAGGGGCCGGAGTATGAGACCGCTGCTTACCTGGGCTCCGGCTGCGAGCTTGCGGACGCGCGCGCCCTGGCAGCGGCCAACAGCCTCTGCGACGACCTTGGTCTTGATTCGATATCCTGCGGCGTCACCATCTCATTCGCAATGGAGGCGGCGGAGAAGGGTCTTCTTTCTCCCGAGGATTGCAAGTGGATCAAGTTCGGGTCCGCGGATGCGGTGCTGGAACTGGTGAACCGCATCGCCCACCGCCAGGGCATCGGCGACGTTCTCGCCGAGGGCACAAGGCTGGCTTCCCGGAAGATAGGGAAAGGCAGCGAGTATTTCGCAATACAGGTCGGCGGAATGGAATTATCTGGAGTCAATCCCCTGGGCTGCTACTCCATGGCACTTGCGCTGACAACATCGGATTTCGCGAGCCACACCCGATTGTGGACGGCCACCGATGAGATGATGGGCAACCTGGAGCTGGAGAAACTTATTCCATACATTGCCACCGGCCAGGATGACGTGAATGTGAGGAACAGCCTGATAGTCTGCGACTTCCTGATGTTCGGCCTGGACAGGCTGGCGCCCATGATGGAGGCTGCGACCGGCTACCCTTACACCAAGGATGAATTGCTGAAGGTCGGGGAGCGCATACACCACCTGGCAAGATTGTACAATCTGAGGACCGGGCGCACGCATGCGGATGACGTTCTCCCTGCCAGATTCCACGAGGAGGAATCCTGTTCAGGTCTCATGAAGGGTCAGAAAATTCCCAGGGAAATGTTCGAGAGGCATGTACAGGAGTACTTCAAATATAGAGGATGGGATGCGGAAGGGAGGCCGACGATTGGCACGCAGGAGAAGAACGGGCTGGGCGGGTTCTGAGATTACCCCGTCAGCACCCTTATCTCGCTCCCGCTCTCCACCTTGATGGTATCCTCTTCGCCATCATTCAACTCCAGGGCGTGGGCATTTCGCTTGGGTATCCGCAGGATGAGGTTGCTCCGGACCCTTCCGACCTTGACCCGAAAGTTTTCCTTCCTGACCTGGTTGAGCAGCAGTATTCTCTGCGCCTGTTCCGGCTCGAAGTATTCCTCTCCGCAGCCGCACTTCCAGCCGTCTATTTTCTGGCCCTGGAAGCTGAGCTTCGCTGGTTTGGCCGTCTTGCCGCATGATATGCATTTCATTCCTTCCATGATTTTACCTCCGTTTCGTGAACATTCCGACATGGGTTATCACCCATACTTCCGCGCCCAGGCTGTGATTGTAGGATTGCACTGCAACCGCTTTCAGTGTCTTGCCGCCCCTGTCGATACACCTTTCAATGGTTCCGGCAGTCCTTCTGCTCCGGCTGCAGTCATAACCTTCTTCAAGGATCTCTGTGACCATGAACAGGTCGAATCCCAGGTCATACATCTCCTTCAGAGCTGACCGGCTCGGTATCAGTTGGCAATATTTGTAGGTGGGTATATCCATCTGTTCACAACATATGATATAGACATATGTAATATAAGTATGTTTGTGTTTGGACGAGTGACCATGCCATTAGAATGCTTAAAGGGGCTATGTCAATAATACGGGATAGAGGGGCTATGCCGATAAAATGCGACAGAAGGTCTGGACAAACTGGCTTGGGTTAAACAATCCAGCCGATGGCATTTTGATGGCACCCTAGTCCCTTACAAGCAGTCTATAAGCTAGACCCTGAACCCTAGACCCTAGTCCCTCGACCCTAGCCCCAACAATCAATTCCATTTCAACGTGAACTCGCAATATTCAGCGCCGTCAGTGTTGCACGCGGTGTGCTCGACTGTGCCGTGCAGCCCGCATATCTCCATCATGCCTGTGAGGCTGCCCCTGAAGTACTGGCATTTCTCCGGGGCTTGGGGAAATCCCTTGTAGCGCATGATTATCTTCTTGGGCGATTCCTCGACCAGATCAACCCCGCCGAAATCATATACATTGCTCCAGTTCTTTATCGCGCCCTGGACGAATTCATGTATGTCTGGTTTCCTGGCGAGGTAGCTGAGGTGACCCAGGTTGCGGATGTTCCACAGCCCTATCTCGTATATCTTGGAAAGGTCGCCGTTGCCGCTGGTCCTGTCTGCCGCGTTAAGCAGTTTCATGTAAAGGTCATAGTCATACCAGTCGCTCTCGACGAAGGTGGCCTCGTTCGCCTTCGCGCAGTTAGATAGATTCTTTATCTCCTCCTGGAACCTTCTGAGCCCCAGGATGCCGCGCTTCCATTTCACGAATCTGAAAACATTTGCCAGATGGATGCCTTTGACATGCATTTCCGCCATGGTATCACTTCGCGGCTTCCTTTCTCGACAGTCCCTGTTCCCTGTTGAACAACTCGTTCTCCTTCTGTATCAGGAGCAATTCGACCTCATCCACCTCTCTCTTCCTCAACAGGGTCTGGTCCTCCAGCGCTTTGATCTCTATCAACCTGGCCTTGAGCTTGTCCTTGCGGCCATCCAGTTCCCTTTCCTGTGAGCGGATGGCGCCCTCCTTGCTGCTCAGCTCGTTGGCCTTGACCGCAAGCTCGTTCTCCTTGGCTTCGAGGCGCTTCTTCCAGGCTTCCTGGCGCTCCTCCCTCTCCGAAAGGTCTGCTTCATGGGTCTGGAGCTCCTCCCTCTGGGCTTCAATCTTCAGGAAAGTCTCCTCCATCTTCTTGGAAATCTCCTTGTTGCTCTCCACCTCGGCAATGAGCTTCTCCTCCCTGGCCGCTATCTGTTCCTGCAGAGATGCAAATTCCCTGCTCTTGGCCTCGAGCTCCCTGCTGCGAGCGTCCAGTTCCCTGCGCTTGTCATCAAGCTCGGCATCCCTCTTCCTCTGTGCCATGCGCTTCTCGTTGAGTTCCTCCTCGGCGGCGCTCAGCTCCTCGGAGCGTGACGATATCTTGCGATCGAACTCGCGCATCTCCAGCCATTTCTCGCGGGTCTCGCTCTCCCTGGAGACTATCTCCTTCTCCTTCTTCTCGAAGAGCGAGATGCGCTCCTGCAACTCGGCTTCCTTGGAATCAAAGGCAGCCATCTTCTCTGATATGGATTCCTCCCGCGTCGATATCTCCGCTTCCCTGGCATCCAGGGATTCTGTGCGTTGGGCAAGCTTTGCGCCCACTTCATTAATCTCCGCTTCCCTCTTATCAACGCTCTCAATGCGAATCGTCATGTCCCTTTTCTTTGTCTGGAGTATCTGAAGCTCGGTCTGTATCTCGAGATATTTCTCCTGAAGTTTCGCTTCCCTGTTATCGAGGTCGGCCTTGCCGGCCATGAGGTTCTGCTCCTCGGCCCTGAGGCTCTCCTCCCATTCCTCCAACTGCTTCTTCTTGTCACCGAATATCTTCCTGGAAGCCACGAAGCCCACTTTCTTTTCCTGCTCTGGCTCAGGCTTCACAGGCTCGGAAACCGGCTCGGGCTCCTCCTCGACCAATTCCTCAAGGGCAAGAAGTTCTATGGGCAATATCTCATCCATTTCTTTCTCCATGGTGATATCAGGAGCGGTTGATGTGTCAACCACCTGGGTGCCCTGGCTGATGTCCTGGATGCTGATGTCGTCCTGGAACTCCATTTCAGGTTCCGGGGGGGATGTCTCTTCCCTGGCTGGAGATTCAGCGAAGGATGGGGGCGGTTCCGGAACCTTGGGTCGCACTCTCTCGGGTTGCTGGGTTTCACTGGAAACGGGTTTCGGTTGCGGCGGCTCAAGGCCTTGGCCAACCCTGAGTTGCATAACGCGGCTGTCATGTTCGGATTGTGAAATCTGGCCCTTCTTCAATTGTTTGCCCAGCACCTTGATGTCCTTCTTGATGGCCTTCTCGGCAGCCTTCCTCTGCTTGTCAGGCAATGGCGTCCAGGCAGGTGCCTTTGGTTTCTCATCCATGGTTTCAAGCTCAATCGGGATTTCCGTGACCTTTTGCGGAAGGGCCTCGGGCTCATCCGGAACGTCCGGTTCAGGCAGTTGGGCCGGTGGCAATTCGGGTTCAGCCTCCGGTTCGGGGGTTGGGCTTGCAGGCTCCGCCTCATCTGGTTGCTCTGGTTGAAAATCATCGCTCGCACTTGGGGCTTCGACGGGCATCTCCGGTTCTGGCAAGACCGGTTCCTCGGGAAGTGATTCCTCTTCCGATTCGTTGGCTTCAGCAACCGATGACTCTCCGCCTTTGAGGGGGTTGCCGCAGACCTCGCAAGCTGCCATGCTGACTGGGCAAAGCATCCCGCAAACACTGCACGTGATTGTATCTTCTGCATCTTGAACGGGTTCTTCCGCGGATTCCGTTTCCCGGGCTGGCTCAGGCTCATGCCGTTCCTTCTTCCTGGAGAATAATCCCGGTTTCTTGGATTCGGCAAGGGCACCCGTGAGACCTATGCCATCACCCATGCCCGCCCCGGACTCGTCCTCCTGCTTCTTCTTCTTGAACAGAGCCATGTTCCTTCCTGCCCCTCGATTCCTATGCTTATAATAGCGGGGGTATAATATGAACAATGCAAATATATAGTTTTAGGTTGATTGTCAATGCATCAGCTGCGAAGCGTCCTGGACATGGCGAACTCCTTGTTCCGCAATGCAACTGGGTGGTAGGGATTGATGCGCAGAACCTCTTCATAGCAGAGTATGGCCTCATCGAACTTGCCCTGGGATTGCAAAGCTGCGGCCTTGTTCAGCCACACGCCCACATCATAAGGGTCTATCTTGAGGGCTTTGTTGTACGCCTCCAGGGCGGCATCGTTCATGCCCATCACCCGATAGGTTACGCCCATGTTTGACCATATGCCAGAATCGCCCGGGTTGATGTTCAGCGCCTTCTTGTAACATTCCAGGGCTTCATCCGTGCGCCCCAGGGTGCGCAGGGCTATCCCCTTGTTGGAGAGCAGGTCCGGGTCGTTTGGGTTGAAGGTAAGCGCCTTGTCATAGCAGTAAAGGGCCTCGCCCAGCAATCCGAGCCGATGCAGCGATACGCCCTTGTTGAACCAGGCCCAGGAATCGTTCGGATTCTGCTCCAGGGCCTTGTCGAAGCACTCGATGGCCTGTTCGCTCTTTCCCATCTTCTCAAGAGCCACGCCCCTGTTGAACCATGAATCGTCCGGGGGCCGATTCACATAATCGTAAGCTGCCGGTTCCGGCTTCGGGGGCTTGGGCGGCTCCACCTCATCCTCTGGAGGCTTCACCCGCAGTTTGCCGGAAACCTTTGCCTCCCTCTGGGGAATGAGTTTTTCCTCAGTTGTCAGAGCGGGTTTGTGAGTCTCCGCGGAGAATTGATAGCCGCAGATGTCGCATGTGTCAATATTCGTATGCCACATGGCGCCGCATTCCGGGCATTCCACCTTGTTGCCCGTGAGTATGTAATTCCTTACATCCTTGACCTGGTCAAATTTTTTGGCCAGCGCAGCGGATATCTCGGGAGTCACCGAATCGGGATTGATAGGGACCATCAGTGTGCAAGTTGCCCGATTTGAGCATTTGCCCAGGTTGGCAAGGAACTTCTCCACTTCCTTGTAGCTGTTCTCGAGTATGAGGTAGCCAAGGTCATCTATCAGGATGACGCATTCCTTGTTCTTCTCGATGAAAGCCTTGACCTGCGACCATATCACTGTGTTCAGACCTTTGGGGTCCAAAGCGCTCTCGATGCCTTCCATGTCGGTTATCCAGATTATCTCGGCATTCTTCAGGCCATACTCCTTATGAAGCTTCTTCGGCAATGTCGTGGTTATGCAGAGCCCGCTCACTCCGCTCTTGAGGAACTCCGCGAAAAGTTCGTATGTGAAATTCGTCCTGGCCTCGTAAATCAGATGATTCAGTCCTTTTTCCAGCATGCTCTTCCCTCTATTTCTGATTCCTGTTCTCCAACTCCTTGGTCGCTATCTCCCTGTTCCTTTGCGCCAATTTTCTCCCCGGGTCGATGGCCAGGGCCTTGTCATAGCATTCTATCGCTTCCTTGAGAAGCCCCATGCTTCCCAGGACCACGCCCTTGTTGCTCCACACGCCGGGATCCCTGGGGTTTATCTCGATGGCCTTGTCATAGCATTCTATCGCTTCCTTGACGCGGCCGACGCTTCTGAGGGCGATGCCCAGATTGCTCCAGAGCGCGGAATCTCCCGGGTTTATCCCCAGTCCCTTGTAATAGGACTCTATGGCCTCCTCGGTTCGACCAAGGCTTCTGAGGGCGATGCCGCGATTCCCCCATGTCTCGGAATCATTCGGATTCACCTGCAGCGCGCGGTCATAGCATGTCAGGGCTTCGGCCACCCTGCCAAGCATCTGCAGGACCACAGCCTTGTTGAACAGTGACGGATGATGGCCGGGATCTATCTCCAGGGCCTCATCGTACGCCTTCAGGGCATCATCATAATGTTTGGTTCTTCCGGCGGCAATGGCCATGTTGTACTTCTCCTGGGCCTGGCGCCTTTCGACATCTGTAAGGCGCTTCTTCGCGCCCTTCTTCATGTGAGGCTCCAAGGCCTTGTTTATGTCCAATGCGAGGGCGTCCAGAGCCTTCCTCGTGCCCCTGAGCTGGCTCACATCCCCGCTGTATTCCTTGAAAACTGCAGCATACTGCTTTTCGATGCCTTCGATGTTGTTCTTGAGCACTTTCTTGATGTCGCCCATTATCTTGTGGATGTACTCCTCGGCCTTGCCCGAGAACACAATGGCCTCCGATATGTACTTGCCGTCGGCAATCAGGATGATATAGCCTTTCACATCCATCCTGCTGAAATCTGATTCCTGGTCGCTGGCAAATGAGTTGCTGATGAAATCCAGGATGGCCTGGAACATGCCGCCTATGAGGTCTGGGTCGATGAGGTCCTGCTCGCGCCATGTTCTGCGCTGGATGAGCGTGCCGGAACCTCGGTGGATGAGGTAAATATCCTCTATCTCCAGGTCAAGCTCCTCTTCCACCGGTATGTCCACGGGAGACTCGGGCGGGGCCTGGATGCGCAGGCTGCTCGGAACTGGGGCTTGGGAGGCCGGCGATGGAGCGGGATGCATCGGCGCGCTGGCCGCCGGCTCGGGGGAAGGCGCGGGCTCGCCCGTGAGTTCCTGGGGGGAACCGACCCTGTCGAAGTCCTTCTCCAGCATCGCTATTGTTTCCTTGTTGAAAGAATCGGGATTGATTACAATCATTATTGTCGCATCGTTCATGGATGCCATGTCGTTGACGCGCTTGATGAACTTCCTGACCTTGTCGTAATCATTCTCCAGCGAGAGGTATGCCATGCCATCCAGGAGTAATACCGGTTCGCCGCCGCCCTTGATGAACTTTGTGATGACCCTGGTGATCTCAAAATCCAATCTGGTGGGGCTGAGCGTGTCCTTGTCGCCTGTCGAATCGGACAGCCAGTGAACCTGGGCCTTGTCCATCCCGTACATCTTCTTGAGTTTCTGCGGGTACAGGGTGGTGATGCACAGCCCGGGAGAGCCTGTGTTGACTAGTTCATTGAACAACTTGAACGCCAGGTCTGACTTGTCCTCGTAAATCAGGTAATTGAAGCCTTTGTCTATCACGATGCCGCCCCTCTGCTACAAACACAGCATAAGGAGCATTGGTTTTTATATTTTCGCATGGAATAACCGGAAAATGCACCATGAGTATGTATGAGACGCCGGAAAACCTTGCGATTTGACAAGACCGCAAGCGGCCTTGGACACTGGACGAATATATATCAATTCGATGGAAAAATTCGTCCGTGTGCATACCTTTCTCATGTCTGGTTAATGTGAGGTCGAGAAAGGAATGATGTTAGCTGATTATTTATTGCTTATATTTAAAAAAAAATATGCAGAGATCCGGATTCGAACCGGAGAACCACTAAGGACTAGACCCTGAATCTAGCGCCGTTAGCCTTCGAATGCAGATGTTTATGATTGGCTAACGGCTTAGTCGCGGCCACAAGTGGCCGCTTCTAGCGCCGTGCGCCTTCACCTGCAAAGGAGATTGGCCAGGCTTGGCTATCCCTGCATTTGGTTTTCGGATGCTATCATGGGCAATGTGCTGCGGTTTATATTATTTTCTGAGGGCCGTAAGCATTCAGTGAAATGAAGGTGTAACGATTTTAGATTTGGTGATTGTAGAGTGTAGATTTAACGGTGCTGGCCGACCAACTACGGCCAGCACATCCCATCTTGGCAATGTAATGGCATAAATCTAAAATCTAAGATCTAAGATCTAAAATTCGCCAGGCTTCAGAAGACTGAACTCTTACTGAGGGCCTGCATTTTCAATAATAGCGCGGCTGGGCGGGGCGCCTCACCCTGGATAGTTTCTTGGCCAGGCCGAAACCTCCAGTCGTCGCAAGAATCCCACCAAGCATTGCCATCATACCCCCCAGATAAACCATGGTAACGCTCCAACCCATGGTAGATTCCGAGTAATAGAATATATCGATAATGGGTGTGCCTGAGTCAGAGGAGATATGAAATGCCAATACTGCCGGAAGGATTAGGAGCAATATGCCTAACACACCGGTCAGAGTTCCCATGACCTTGTTCTGGGCCGCAAATGCGATGATGGCGAACAGCATCGCCAGTATGCCGAAGACTGGGATGAGCCAGCCGTAGGCATAATCGCTCGGAAGGTCATCCACGGAACTCATTGTTGCGGTAGCAGAGGTCGAGGTGTAAAACAGCATGAAAGCGGCAATCAGTCCCATAATGCCACCGACCATTGCCAAGGTCATCTGCACGCCACCGACCATCCGCTTGGGTGCCGCGACCGGAGCGGGGTAAGGCTGCCGGTACTGTGGCTGGGGGCCATACTGGGGCTGGGCGTATTGCTGCGGAGGCTGCTGATAAAACGGTTGCTGGGGAGGCGGTTGATATGCTGGCTGCCGCGTGGGTTGCTGGTACTGTGGTTGTTGCGGGTAAGCCGGTTGCTGTTGATATTGCGGCTGCTGGTACGCAGGCTGTTGCGGAGCCATTGGCTGTTCAGCCACGATTCTCGGGGGGGTGTGAACCGGCTCTGCCGGGGCATTGGCACCCGGGCTCCAGGACATGCCGCAGCTTGGGCACTCGGTCACATTCGCGCCTACAATCTCTTTACAATACGGGCAGAATGGCATAATTCACCGAGACCCAATCGGGCGATGGCCATTTAAAATTAACTGGCGGGAGTAAGCGTGCAGCAATATGGGATAACGATTTGGTGATATGGCAATTGTTTGTAAGGGTCTAGGGTCTAGGGAATAGGGAATAGTGATTAGGGACCGGATTTGCCTGGTCGAAAGTCAGGCAAGAATGGAATGCGATTTCCAACAATGAGCATTGCAGCATTCCTACCCGACAACAATCTCTTGACATTTAGAGGGTTGTGACAGTATAGTACGATGATCCAGCAATTAGTGGATTCGACAACTATATCCAAGCGTCAAGAGAATCCGCTGTGGGTAGTCAATTTGCAAACAAACACTCCCACTGCGTATGGCCGGTAATCGGCATTATGCAAACGATGAGATTACCGGGCGACAATTTTATACCCTCCCCAGATATTGCAGCATCATGCATCAGGGTGACTGAATGGAAGTGGAATGGAAGGTGGACCCCGCAATCCAGAAAGAGGCATGGAACCCCATCTCGGCAGCTGCGGAGGAAATGTCCAGCAAGATAGAGACGTCAGGGCTGATTCTCGACCTGGGAGGCGGCTATGGCTGGTTCGGGAAGAACCTGGCAAAAAGGCATCCCGGAGCCACGGTTGCATGCCTGGACATTGCGCCAAGGCCCGGCCTGGAAGGCGTCGCCCATCTCAAGGGCAGCGCCCTGGACATACCTCTGCGAAGCAACTCCGCCGACATTATAGGCGCCAACGCCATCCTCCACCATGTCCCGGACCAGCTGGGGAAATGCCTGGGGGAGATATCCCGCATCCTGAAGCCGGGCGGCCTTTTCCTCGCCCAGGAACCGCTGGCAGGCAACCCGCCGGCCCGCTGGACCCGCGGATTCGTGAGGACCAGCGCCCATGAGGAGGGGGAAAGGCCACTGCCGTATTCCGCAATGGAGAAAGCCATCCGGGGGAGCGGTTTATCCATCGAGAAAAAGGAGTTCTTCTTCCTGACATCCTACCTGATGCCGCACATCGTCCCGCTGGCGCCCAAAAGCTTGCAGGGGATTTTGCGGAAGAAGGGGATATTCCTGGTGAGGCTGGACAGGAAACTGCTGGAGAAGCTGCCCGGATTATCAAGATGGGCTGCGTATGTGAGCATTGTGGCGAGGAAGAACATCTGAGAATTTCGGCAATGGATGGAAGCGAAATTTATACCTAATCCTGTATTGAATTGTCAATGATTTTGAAATAAGGGAATATATTGACAAAGCTATTTCTCACACAGCCAAAAATGAGCGATTGAGTCGCGATGGAGGAATTTATATGAGTGAAAAATCAAATGTAATTGGAAATGGGCTGATTGTCTTAGGAATATTGCTGGCCATCGTGGGGCTGATAGGATATTTTTTCCCGGAAGAGACCGTGGTATTAGGAATGGTCATAGCTACAACGTATCCCCATAGAGACATTGGCACAATCCTCTTGGTGATAGGCATAATAACTGCAGTTGTGGGCGCTGTCACCGGCACTGTACGAAAATCTGATGCTTGAGGGCACATATTGCGCCTTCACGGCCACGGATTCATCAGCGGGAAGTTATCCTGGTTCGCGCCGCCTGGGATAGCGTAGGGCGTGTCCCATATCCAAAAATTTCCTCGTTGAACCGCCACCAGCATTCACGCAGCAGAGGTTCGACCATGACGCGGATGCAATCTGCCAGCTAAATCCAGCGCCATAAATTCCCATCATTCTACAAACAATCGGTGAATACGAGAACTAAATTACATCAATAAAGAGTATTCGCCCTGATGGGGCATATATTCATCAAACACCATCACAAATTCCCGTAATCGACATTCTGGATGCATTTTTGATTACGGGTGTGAAATTTCCGCAAAATTATAAGAAACTCATGGAATCATAATTTTGCGGGGCTACGCCACTTCAATCCCCGAGCTCTGCGGCTGGCCGCCCTGCTTGCCGATCTTGACCTGCGGCAGCTGGACCGGCGGGGGCAGGCGCATGTCCCTGGCCAGGACCACGCCCTGCATGAGGCAGTTGCGCATGATGAGGTTGAGGACCTCGTTGGCCACGTCGTCTGGGAGCTTCTTGTCCTTGTTCCATTTCTGGGCGATGCCTGGTTCCCCCTCGAACATGACGTAGCCCTCCAACTTGATGGAGGCGATGGCGCCCATGCCAGTGTAGTTTATTGCGAACCGGAAATTCAACTCGGTTTCCTTGTCTGAGCGCTCTATGACCTGCGTTATCTCGTGATTGACCTGTATCTGGATGTTCTTGTGGACCTCGGTTGACCTGGAGAATCGCCTTGAGTCTATGGTCATGAATTCGAAGTTCTTCACCGGCATCTTATCGCTCTCCCGGGCCGCATCGCGGTTCGGTAATTAGGCATTTCGGGCTCATTGGTCCTTGATTTCCTTCTTGCTGGGGTTCCTTTCCTTGTAGAACATCTTGGAACCGCAGACTGTGCACTGGATTCCGACATTGTTGATGTCTCCCCTGACCCTTTCCTTGCACTTGGCGCACCTGTACATGTTTATTTCTCCTCGGGAAGTTCCTCGCTCTCCTCGGGCTCCGGTTCAGCCGGCTTCTTTCCGAGTTCCCTTGCGAGATTCGCTTCATCCTCTGATTTGAACAGGGCGTCCTGGCTCTCTGCCTCTTCCCTGGTGTAGCTCCTTATCCTGGTGGAATAGGCGGATGCCGCGAACTTGAGGTCGCAATGCCTGCAATGCCAGATGCCCGAGCTCAGCCTCTTCACGGAATCGTGCTGGCATTCCGGGCAGCGGGAGGGCTTTGCCCTGTGCCTGCTTACGCTCTTTACCTGCTTTCGGATCTTGACGCCATACCTGGCTCCGAATTTCCCTGTCATGCCTACCTTGTTGGTGCCTTTTACCATGTCACTCACCTGTTTGAAGCCTGGTCCTCAATTCCAGGCTCAGTTCTTGGGCCATGTCCAATGCCCTGATGACGTCATCGTAAACTAGTGCCCCTTTTAAACCTTTCTGCATTGCCCTGAGATGGCCGTTATCATCGATGGACACGGTGAATCTCGCATCAGCGCTCAACTCCTCGTTGCATGTGGGATCCACCATGAGCTTGTCTTTCAGCTTCACGAAAGTTGTGGTGATGGGCCAGGAATTCACGGGCAAGGGAAAATCCTCGCCCAGGCCGAACCGGGATGAGGGCACGGTCGCACTGTGGAGGGCCAGAAGGCCAGCCATGGTTGCAGCGTCAAAGAGATTTCCATCGTAATTTATGACCTGGATGTCGATGAACACGAGCCACGCTTTCTTTTCGGGTTCTATGCAGAGAGCCCGCATGTCCAGCATGCCGCTTTCGCGGATGCCGCGGTCCACGACCCTGGCTATCTCCACGGATTCATCGGATGGCGCGCCGGACTCGAAGCCCGGATGGGCCATGGGCTTCAACTCACAGCCGGTCATCAACACCCCCTGGTCGGGTTTGTCCGGGTAAGGCTCGCCGGGCTGGAGTTTCACACCAACAAGGACGTCGGTCTTCCCGAGCTTCAGCCTTGCGCTGCCCTCTGCCGTGCTGATGAGGTCGGTCTCGAATGATATCGGCCGGAACTCTTCCAGGGACCGGTCGTCCTCCCTGCAACCGCGCTGGGCAAGTTTGTAGATGAGCTCTTTCTTGATCTCGGGGATGATTGTCCGCTTCATTGCTCCGCCTCCCCGGCCCCGATTTCGGCATAATTGACAGCATATCTCCGCCTCAGAGCATCCTGCTGGAGTGTGTGAATGTGCCTGCATGCCAGTATGGCCATCTGCATGGCCTTCTGGAACTCGGCTGGGGTCATGCAACCGTCCATCTGGAGAAGTGCGATTTCACCAGTACCCGGGACATATCCCAGAGGCATGTCTGCCTGGCCGAGATTGTCCTCCTTCTTCCCGAGGTCCAGCACAATCTGCCCGTCTATCTTTCCAGCAGCGCAGGCCGCAACCATGTCTTTCATGGGGATTCCAGCATCTGCTATCGCCACGGATGCGGCGGTCAGCCCGGCGCACCTTGTGCCTGCGTCCGCTTCCAGGACCTCGATGTAAACGTCAATGGCTGCCCTGGGAAATTGGTTGGTGAGTATGACGCTCTCGAGGGCTTCCGCGGTGATCTTCGATATCTCTGTGGCCCTCCTGTTGGGGCCTGGCCGCACTCTCTCGTCACTGGAGAACGCCGCCATGTTGTAGTTGACCTGGACTATGGCCTTGGCAGGGTCCTGGAGGTACTTGGGCTGGGCCTCCCTCGGCCCGTACACCGCTGCGAGTACCTTGTTGCCGCCCCACTCGATGTATGCTGACCCGTCCGCATTGTCCAGGACTCCCGCCTCTATCTTCAGCGGCCTCAATTCATCCGGTTTCCTGCCATCCAGGCGCAGGCCGTTAACATCCATCAGCTTGATATCGTCAACCATGAAATTCACATCCTGTCAACATTCGGGGCTTGCATGCCCCCGCAAAGGAATGCCCTGACCTCGTCAGTGAGGCCATGAAGGTGGGCGCCTTTGTCTATCAATTCCACCGCGGCCGAGGCCTTCATCATCCCATCCAATTCGCCGTCTATCCATATCACGCCGTTCTGGCCGATGAAAATCTTGCAGCCGGTATGTTCCTTCAGCAAGGATATCATGGAGCCGCCCTTGCCAATTATCCTGGGCACTTTTGAATGAACCACTTTCATTATCTGGCCGGAACTCAGCTTCCTCAGGCCCTGCTCCTTCATGGTCAGGTTCACGCGCCGCGCCTCGTCAACCTGGCTGACCTTTGCGAGGATGATGTCTCCCACATTGAGATATTGGGTCGTTGTGCCGAAATCCACCTTCCAGGGCGTCTCGTTGGCGTGAAGGAAAGCCGTGTACGGGCAGGAAATATCAACCATCCAGCTGTTCGGGCCTGCGTCCTGGACCAGGCCTATGACGGAATCGCCTGATTTCGGATTGTACTTCCCGGCAAAAGGGATCACGTTCACAAAACCGGCCCTGAAATTGACCAGGCCGAGCTGCGCGGAGAAGATGAGGTCGCCCTTCCTGTACGTTCCGGTGCCGGACTTGTAGCTGGAATCGCCCACCTGCTCGCCAGGCACAACAACGACCCTGTCCGTCCTCTGAATTTCATCCTCGCCCATGCCATCACAACCGAATATCATGCCGCTTCCGACGTTGAAACGGCTTCATGCGTTCTCTGTGCAAACACCCTAAAACATACCATTATTTTAGTATTTTGCTCTCGAGGTTGCCTTTCGTCTTCTCGTTCAGCTTGTCGAAAAGGTCCTGCTGCAATCCAGCCGGAATCTCCACGACGCCCATCCATGAACCGTCCGCGCCCCATTCCTCTTTTGACACGGTCCCCATGGCCTTGATGTCGCCGTAGCACTTGCCGTAATCAACGCCTTGCAGCTTGATTGCCAGCCTCATCTTTTCGAAGCTGATGGGGAGTATGGCCCGCAACGCCTGCGCGACCTCCTTCACCTGCATAGCGACCGGCTTCATGGGGTCGATGTGTATCCCGGCCTCGACGATTGCGGCTTCGATGCGCGTCGCCGGATGGGGGGTCTTGGTCTGCGGGTTCATGGCCTCCCTGGCAATAATCGCGATTATCTGCAGGCGCTTCTCCTCCTGCATCTGCCTTCTCTGCTCGGTGGTCAACTGGACCTGGCCCTTGCGGAGGACTTCGATGGCAATGTCCTTGGAGCTGATGGTTCCAAAAGCGGCTTCCATCTCCTCTTTCGGGGAGCGGGTGCCCTTCCTGGCATCGGTGAATACGTCATCCGCGGGCATATGGTCGATGATGTCCTTCCAGTCGTTGGGTTTGCCGTCATTCACATAGTCGGCTTCCACGATAATCTCAAAATTGTGGCCGTGCGATTCCAGCCTGGCAATGACCATACCGTCCATCAGGCTGTCTGTGTGCTCCTTAACGTACTGGCCCCCTCTTGAACCGCCTCTAGGTCCTCCCATAGTATCCCCTACAGTTTGTCGGTGTATTTCTTGATCTGTTCCGGTTCCAGCCTGGCGAATTTCTCGCCCTTCTTGATGACGCCTATCTCAACAGTGGTTTCCGTGGGTGCGTCCTCGCCGCTGAGCTTGAGCCCTTCCAGTCCCAGGGTCACAGCGTCGTCCATGCTCATGCCGTCCTTGAACTTGTTCTCGAAAAGGTCAATCACCTGGGCGCGGCCGGAGCCTATGCAGCCGGCCTTGTAAGAGCTCAGCGCCCCGCTTGGATCAGTCTCGAAAAGGTGAATGCCCTGGGTATCCACGCCGCCGACGAGAAGCGCGGTCCCGAATGGCCTGACTCCGCCGTACTGGGTGTAGTTCTGCTTGTAATCGCAGATGCGCTTCACCAGCATGTCAGTTGTTATCTTCTCCTCGTAAGTGACCTTGTTGATCTGGGCGATTATCCTGGCGTAGTCGACAAGCGTTCTGGCATCTGCCACAAGGCCGGATGTCGCGCATCCGATGTGCTCGTCAATCTGGAATATCTTCTCGACGGAATTCGATTCCACGAGCTTGCTCCTCGCCTTCTTGTCCGCCATGAGAATGACGCCGTTCTTGAATTTCAATCCCACTGTCGTGGTCCCGCGGCCGACCGCCACCCTGGCGTACTCGACCTGGAACAATCTCCCATCGGGGGAGAATACCGTTATCGCTCTGTCATAAGCCATCTGTCCTGCTTGCATGTTTTGCCTCCTCTTTGAAGGGTCAATATGCGGATTGATATTAAAGTTTTGCAGAGGTTCCGCTTAAATCAGTTCAACCTGGACCTCTTCGCCAATCGATATCACGGCACCATAGCCGTACATCGCCGGCCCCGGGTTGACGCAAACGGTCTC
>JAWOHM010000157.1:0-4015 GCA_046485165.1 Thermoplasmata archaeon | reverse complement strand
CAATAAGACCGGTTATGCCTATATAGGATACTTTACTAGTATTATCTATTACGACTGGTGGCTCAACTGTGATGTCTTTTATCTCATGATAACCGGGCATATAACCCTCGAGAGATGACCTTGCCGTGTCGTTCAACATCATGCCGTTTTCGGAATAGGCTGTCATGCGGACAACAACTTTTCCGTCGGGGTCGGTCAGGCCGCCGTTTTCATACTCAAAAAAGCATAAGTCCTTGGCGTCGTGGGTGAAATTCACCAGTGAAGCGTTGGCGGGGAAACCGTTTTCTGTCACTGTCACGAAAAATGCCAGAGTGCTCCCGGATTTCATATGAAGAGATTCGTACGTGACAGCCACATCAAGGTTTTTTTGGGCAGAAACATCTCTCAAAGGGACGTAAACATAAGCGGCATTTGCTCCATTTGCCAAAAAAGACATGAACATGGAGACAAAAAGGATTGAGATAAGCAGCATTGCTAGAGCATTCTTACGAGGGAATTGAATTCTATGGGGCCTCAAGCTTAGCTTCATCAAAGTAAAGAATGTATAAATGAGTATATAAATTCATTTGTACGCCCTTTTGTATAGTATTTAAATCTAACGCTTAAATCAAATAATCATATAATAAACAGAGCTGAAACCCCATCACAAGTTTTAAATGAAAGAAATCTATCATGGCTTTAAATGAAAATACAGGGGGAGTGCCCTTGGCAATGCCTTTGAACATATTGGAAAGACACACAAACAAAATAGTGATGCTGACGTTGAAGGACGGAAGGACTTTAGAAGGAAAGCTTACAGGCTTCGACGAGTACATGAACATGATACTCGAAGATGCCGAAGAGACAAAAGAGGGCCAGGTCAAACGCCTGGGCATCGTTGTTCTCCGCGGCAACAACATAGTGACCATCGTGCCAAAATAGAGCGGAAGGCGTGAAAATGGCGCGCCTCTTCGGAACGAATGGCATAAGATGGGCAATAGGGAACGAGAGTGCCGATTTCCCAGTCCGGCTCGGCATTGACGCCGGAAATTTCTATGGCAAGGGAAGTGAGATTGCAATCGGATTTGATTTCAGGACATCCAGCCCGATGATATTCAATGCCGCTGTTTCTGGCCTTCTGTCGACAGGCTGCAACACAATAATCCTGGGCGCGGTTCCAACGCCGGTTGTCCAGTTCGCAGTAAAGCAGATGAATCTTGACGGGGGCCTCATGGTCACGGCATCGCACAACCCGCCCGAGTTCAATGGCCTGAAATTCTTCGCGGCGGACGGAACCGAGATATCCAGAAAGGATGAGCAAGAGGTAGAGAGGCTCCATTCGATCGAACCTGGCCGGACGGTCGGTTGGGACTCTGTGGGAAAATGTTCATTCGAAAATCACATTCAATCGATATACAAAGAGAAGCTTCGTTCATTCATTAAGCTGAAAGACAAAAACATGACGGTCATAGTCGATTGCGCGAACAGTGTGGCTATCGATTACACGCCGGACATCATCGCCAATATGGGATGCCGGGTGCTTACACTTAACGCACAGCCAGATGGGCGATTCCCCGGCAGGATGCCGGAGCCGCTAATGGAGAATGTCGGAACGCTCATGTCCACCGTCAAGGCGCATGATGCGAACATGGGTGTTGCCCATGACGGGGATGCTGACCGCGCCACATTCGTAGATGAGAAGGGCGATTATGTGACAGGAAATCAGAGCCTGGCACTCTTTGCGATAGGCGCGCTCAAACGCCATGGCGGCAAGGGGCGCGTCGTTGTGCCCATAAACACTTCGAGAATGGTGGAAGACGTGGTGAAATCAAACGGCGGCAAGATTGAATACACAGCAGTTGGTTCGCCATTGATAGCCAGGCGCATCATGGAGATCGGCGCGGTTCTCGGCGGCGAAGGGAATGGGGGCGCGATATTCCCGGAGCACCAGCTGTGCCGCGACGGCATGATGGCGGCCGTGCGCATGCTGGAAATCGTTTCAAATTGCGGCCCGATGTCCAGCCTTGTCGCGGAACTCCCGAAGTATGGCATCAAGAGCGCAAAATTGAAGATCCGGCCAGAGCTCAAAGAGAGGATACTTGAACAGGTCCGGAAGGATGCCGCAAACATGGTGAGTGACATGGATGGCATCAAGACCGCCAATGAAGAGGGATGGATGCTCATTAGGGCTTCCGGAACGGAGCCGATAATCAGGGTGACCGTTGAAACCCGCTCGGAGGAGATTTCCGACAGGATGCTTGGGGAGAAAGTGAATTATCTGAGAGAGGTCATCACGAACCTTTCCTGAGCCCTTTTCTGTGCATGGCCATCTTGCCCATCTCTGACACTATGTAACCGAGGGCGATGCCCGTCACAATCCCAGCAATGCCGCCGGTTATCAGCCTCATCGGATTGCTGCTCTCGTAATCCGTGAGCAGCTGGATGCCGCCGTCCAGGGCCATGGGGACCAGCCCCAGGATTATCCAGAGGATATTGAGTTCCAGGGCCAGGAACATCAAGATGCCCACGCCCAGCGCAAGGCCGAGGAATATCGCGGTGCAGCGAGCGCAGAACGGCATCTGATTGCCATTCAGGAACAGCGAGCGCTCAGCGTGCTGATGGCAATTGGCGTCTCCGGCATTGTAGAAGAATCTGGCGAAACCATTCTCTATCTGGGAGATTTCCAGTGCTTTGTCTCCCGAACCGACGATGCCGTCATTTCCCAGGTCTATGGTGCCGGCAGGCGCGAGAAAGGGGCTGGCCACATTCCCGGCGAACCAGAAAAGGGTGATGCAAAAGGCCACAATGGATGGCCTGTCCAGGCGTTCCCTTCGAAGGGTTTTCAACCATTTCCAGAAAGCATCGAACGTGAGGTCCATGAAACAGTATCGTCGGGGGGTTAATAAATTCCATCCTGCAGAAACCATTAAACAGGCACGGGGGTTGTCCCGCAACGGGGAGATGTGCTTTGCTTGATTGGCTGATATCGAAGATTGGAGTCCTGATAGCTATCGGCGTGCTGACAACTTTTGTCCTGGGGCTCTTTGCCTGGCAGCATTCCGTCATCGTTGACGGCGAAGGGCAGAAGCTCGCCGACGGGATATCCGGTGTTCTGGATGAGGCCAGTAGCCTCGAAGCGGCCACCGTTCTCAACATCAGTTTCGGAAGGGATAGTTCGCAGCTTCCAACATCCATCGGCGGCAAACCGTACAGCATCAACATCACCGCGGACAGCGTCATCATAACTTCCGGGAACCGCATATGGATGTCCGGGCAGGTGTCTCGCGTGATACCGCAAAACCTTTCGGCAAGGGTCTACAACCTCACGGAATACGAATCGCTCGAACTCGGGGGTTGCACCGGAGAACATCCCTCGAACGGGAATTTTTACATCGAAAGAGCCCTTGTGGATATCAGCGGCGAGAAGATATACATCACCTTGGCATATTGGGAATGACCCATCTGAGCCTGCTCGAAAATGAGGGCTCCCCACGGCTAAAGCCGGGGGTATCCCTTTCAGTTGTCACCCTGAATTTCGTGATTTCATATTGTTAAGAACTCATTCAGGTTGAGTCCATATTGATGAAATTACAGGATTGCTGGGGGAGCCCTTAATTGAACCATTCCGCCTTTCATCCGCAAATTTAAAAATTGCGGTATCCAGGCGGACATGTTCAATGATATGTACCAATTAAAGATATGATAAGAGCCAGTGCAGAATAAACATTGTTATTAAAATGTTAAATAACATGAACCGGCCATACTCTTTTCTAGCATGTTATTTTGTATTAATAACTATTTTATACCTTTGACTCCTATACTATATTTCATGAATTGGAGAGGGCCCGAACAAATTAAAATTCTCTGCCAGTTCTCTATTGAGAGGGTTTAGGAGGAATGAGCCATGAAGTACAATACTACAGTACAAGTATGTGCCATTCAAGCATTAGTCGCAGAAAACAATGCATCATTTTACGTGAGCTGGATGATATCGACTAATACCATCAGAACAGATGACGAAATCCAATACACTTCC
>JAWOHM010000017.1:0-22114 GCA_046485165.1 Thermoplasmata archaeon | reverse complement strand
CTTCCTGTTATCTCTTTAGCTCGAGCAATCAATTCCTTTGGTTCCATGCAACGGAACATCCTTTCCTCACTCTTAAATATTCTCAGTCCCATCACCTTTCATGGATTATCTCACGCTCGCCGAATCCTACGAGAAAATAGAGGGCACCAGCAAGCGCCTGGAGATGGCCGACCTGCTGGTCGGGTTGTTCCGCCAGGTTCCGGCATCCGAGATTGAGAAAGTCGTCCTGCTCACCCAGGGGAAGCTGGCGCCCGACTTCGCGGGCATCGAACTTGGCATCGCGGAAAAACTTGCGCTCAAAGCGATTTATGAGGCCACCAGGGTGAGCGAGTCCGAGATAACCAAGGCTTGGCTCAAGGACGGCGACCTCGGGGACGTGGCATTCATGGCGGTTTCCCGGAAGAAACAGACCGCGCTCTTCACCGAGAGCCTCAGCGTCGGCATGGTGTTCGACAGCCTGCTCAAGATTTCTTCTGCAACTGGCTCCGGTTCCCAGGACCTGAAGCTCAAACTGCTGGCCAAGTTGATGCACGATTCATCCCCGGTCGAAGCGAAATACATCGCCCGGACACTGTCCGGAAAACTCCGCCTGGGAATCGCGGACATGACCATCGTGGACACCCTGGCCATCACATATGCCACTAAAGAGGACCGGGACGCAGTCGAGCTCGCGTACAACACCTGTTCCGACCTGGCCAGGGTGGCGAAGATACTTTCATCCAAGGGCCTGGCGGGCCTGGAAGAGATAAAGCTGGACGTCGGAATCCCGCTCCGCGCCATGCTGGCCGAGCGGCTGCCCGGCATACCCGAGATAATCGAAAAACTCGGTGGAAAATGCGCGTTCGAGTACAAGTACGACGGCCTGCGCATCCAGGCACACCTGAAGAAAGACAAGGTTCAGTTGTTCACCCGCCAGCTGGAGAATGTGACAAGCCAATTCCCGGACCTGGTGGGCATGCTGGCCAAGTCCTTCAAAGGCAAATCCGGGGTGCTGGAGGGCGAATGCGTGCCTGTGGACCTGAATACGGGAGAGATGCTGCCGTTCCAGACCGTGAGCCGCCGCCGCGGCCGGAAGTACGAGCTGACTTCCGCGGTCGAGGATTTTCCTGTCATGCTCTACCTGTTCGATTGCCTTTACCTTGACGGCGCTGACCTGACCCAGACATCATACACCAACCGCCGCAAGAAGCTGGAGAGATGCGTGAAAGAAACCGAGCGGATAAAGTTGGCAGAAGTTCTCATAACCGGCGACCCGGAAGAAGCCGAGGAATACTTCGCGAAAGTCATCGGAAAGGGCGGCGAGGGTATCATGGCCAAATCCCTGGCCGACGATTCATTCTACCGGGCAGGCTCGCGGGGCTGGAACTGGATAAAGTTCAAGCGCGATTACAAATCCGAGATGAACGACACGGTGGACCTGGTGGTTGTCGGCGGGTTCTCCGGGAAGGGCAGGCGTGCCGGAGCATACGGCGCACTGCTCATGGCCACCTACAATTCCGAATCCGGGCGCTTTGAAACCGTGACAAAGCTGGGCTCTGGGTTCGACGACGAGATGCTGGCAGCCCTGCCGGAATTGCTCGACAGCCATAAAGTCGAGAAACCGCACCGCCTTGTCGATTCAAAGATGCAGGCAGACTATTGGTTTGAGCCCCACCTGGTCCTGGAGGTCAAGGGCGCGGAAATAACGCTCTCCCCGATTCACACCTGCGCCTGGGAACAGGTCAGGAAGAATTCGGGACTGGCGATACGGTTCCCCAGGTACACCGGGAAGGTGCGGCAGGACAAGCCGGCAGAGGAGGCGACGACGACTGACGAGATGCTGGCGATGTACGAGATGCAGGCGCGATAGCGCGATTCACATGTGCATTATTTCATTGACAGATTTTCCATGAATTTTATTTTGGAATTCCAGATATATGTTATTATTCACAAATGCTAAATATGTGCAAACCCATTTACGAATCATGCATG
Organism: Thermoplasmata archaeon; assembly: GCA_046485165.1. Taxonomy (GTDB): domain Archaea; phylum Thermoplasmatota; class Thermoplasmata; order SG8-5; family SG8-5; genus UBA147. Next base: position 20,143 of record JAWOHM010000017.1, on the reverse strand, counting down.
GGGCATTGAAAATGGAAAATATTAGGCTAGGAAAAACCGATATGAAAGTTTCCCGGATTGGCTTGGGAACGCTTGCCTTCGGCCATAAGACCAAAGGAATCCAGAATAAGGAAAAAATCTATGAATGCATTAATTTCGCGCTTGATAATGGCATTAATTTGATTGATACAGCTGAGGAATATTCTGGTGGTTTAACTGAGAAATTAATTGGAGAGGTGATTAAAGAACGAGGAGAACGCGAGGATTTGACATTAATCACTAAAGTTTCACACAATCACTTAAGTTACAAAGAGGTCATAAAAGCAGCAAATAAGAGCCTGGAAAGATTGCAGACCGATTATTTAGATGTATATTTGGTGCATTGGCCCTGGTGTTACTCTCCCATTTCTGAAACAATGAAAGCAATGGACCACCTATTGGCCGAAGGAAAAATAAGATACGTGGGTGTGTCAAATTATCAAAATGCATTGGTGCTGGAAGCGATGAACAACCTGCATAATGGCGAGATAATCGTGAATGAGCTGGAATACAACCTGGTGAATCGGAATATCGAGAAGGAGATTCTCCCCTTTTTAAGACAACACGGAATTGTCGCACTGGCATACTATCCCCTATTGAGTGGTTTCCTGACAACTAACTATGATGAAAACACGGTCTTTCCGGAAAATGATTTCCGTAATAATTGGGAACTATTTCAGCACAAGGAGAATTTCATCAAATCGCGAGAGCTTTTCGCGGTGATGGGGCAAATCGCCGGGGAGCATGGGGTCAGCCCCGCCGAGGTGGCCATAAATTGGTTGACAACAAAAGAAAACGTAATACCAATACCCGGAGCAAAGAATAAGAGTCAGTTGGAGAGTAATATTCATGCCACTCAATGGAATATGACAAAGGATGAGATAATTAAATTAACAAAAATATCCGATAATCTTGAATTGAATTGGTCTTGAAAGAAAAATGGCACGGGCTAATCCTATGGGAATGGCGCTGCCAGAAACATATTCTGATTGTCATTGCCAATAGGACAAACAGACTCTGGTATTGTTTGAGTACAGTCGCTAGTTTGTCGGTTGCGCCGAATTGAGTTGTAATTTGCTCATTTCAATTCGGCTTACCATTTTCTACCGCTGGTAGATTGATAAAAATGAAGAAAATGGACCCAACGGGATTTGAACCCGTGGCCTCCTGCTGGTTTGGGTTTGGGCGTTATGCCCCCAAACCATGCAAAGCAGGCGATCTACCGAGCTGATCTATAGGCCCATGTAATTTGATACTGCCAATAAGATGACAGATATAAACTTTTAGCAGCAACAGCTCGGTATAGGCCCAATTTTCGGATGTGATTGTTTATTCCTTAGAAAATTAGGCCGTATCACCAAACTAGCGATTGTGAACAATTAAAAGTGAAGTCTGTTTGGTGTTGTAAGCTGATCTATAGGCCCATGTAATTTGATACTGCCAATAAGATGACAGATATAAACTTTTAGCAGCATCAGCTCGGTACGGGACCACACCGCAGTTTCAGCTCTTCCTTTTTCTTTCCCTACTACTTTCTCCCCTTTCCCGCCCTCTCCCCATCTTTCGCCCGCTGGGCCCCCTCGTACAGGGCGGTTTCCAGGTCCTTGACGGCCTGCTCGTATTCCTTCTTGGTCTTGAACATCATCCTAACTCACTGTCCTGAATTCACAATGTGGTTTCAGGGTATATCTCCATTTGCAAATTCATTGTGAAAAGTTATGAAAAAACAGGGCTGTTGCTCGCTGAACCGGGGAATCACAGGTTCTTCCGCACCACGACCTGCCCGTTGACAACTTTGCCAGTCTCCTCGAACCCCAGGGATTTGTAGAGTGCGGCTGCCAGCGTGTTCTCCGGCTCGTAGGACAGCCCCAGGCGTGTCGCTTTCGGGTTCTCGGCCTTCACCCTGTCGAACAGCATCAGCATGGCCTTTCTTCCATGACCCTTGCCCTGGTGCCGCTGGTCAATCATGAACCTAGTGAGCCAGGCCCTCTCTGGGTGCTCCGGGGCAAGGCTAGGTGCGTAGAACATGCCCCCCACCATAATATCGTCGGCGTATATGGCCCGTATCCTGCTGCCCTTGTATACGTGCATCTGCGCCAGGCTCCAAAGGTTCGGGTCCGTCCTCTTGAAGTAGAAATTGTTCTTCTGGTCCGGGCTCACTTCCAGCCTAACGAACTCTTCGAAATTATCCTCTGTCACCTCGCGGAATTCCAGGGTCATGTTCACCCGCAAGGGCTTATTGATGAAAGCGTTTTCTGCGACAAGCATTATAAACCAAATTGCGTTTTCCCGATGAGGATAACTATGGAAGAGACCGTATTCAAGAAACTTAAGAATTTCAACATGACGATGGGCGTATTGCACCTGATACAGGGGCTGCTCATGCTGCTCCTGAGCAATGATTTCGCCCTGCCGGTAACCAGGAGCTATCTGGCAGCGGCATATCCCGCCGGCGCCACTGGAGGCATGCCCGCCCTGGTGACCGTGTCCGAGACACTTTTCGAGGTCTGGATAGGGCCGTTGGTGGCGCTGTTCCTTTTCATATCGGCTACCGCGCACATCCTCATTTCCACCGTGCTGTACAAGAAGTACGTGGCCGGTCTGAAGAGGGGGCAGAACAGGTACAGGTGGTATGAATACGCGATCAGCTCGTCCCTCATGATAGTGGTCATCAGCATGCTGGTAGGCATAACCGATTTCGGGACGCTGCTCCTGGCCTTCTTCATCAACATGATGATGATACTCTTCGGCCTCATCATGGAAACCATGAATGAGGGCAGAAAGCGGCCGGACTGGTCGCCGTTCTGGTTCGGATGCATAGCCGGGTTCATACCCTGGGTAGTGATATTCATATGGCTGTTCGGCGCCGGTGGCACCAGCGGCGGGCCCCCGGATTTCGTGTACTATATCTTCCTCAGCATGGCCGTGTTCTTCAACAGCTTCGCGGTCAATATGTGGCTTCAGTACCGGAAGAAGGGAAAATGGGCGGATTACCTTTATGGCGAAAGGATGTACATCGTGCTGAGCCTGGTGGCGAAAACGCTCCTGGCATGGCAGGTCTTCGCCGGAACGCTGAGACCCGCATGAGCCGTATCGGATTGCTCCGCTCACCGGCATTACGGTAGATATCCGTCTGTCCCGGAACCTTGCTAGCCTGTCTGTGCAAAACAACGCATAATTACGAGCCAGCTCCCGAAACTTAAGCTTATTAACCTGTTCGGCTTTCTGATTTTGGTGCTTCAATGGGAAATACTCTGGTCGAGAAGATACTGGCCGCGCATGCCGATGAAGATGTGACCGCAGGCAAGATTGTCTGGATAGGGATTGACGTGCGCTCCGCCAGGGATTTCGGCGGCGCGAACGTCGTCAAGAACTTCAAGAAGTATTACCCGGGTGGCAGGGCCCAGGATCCTGCAAAGACATTTTTCACGTTCGATTGCAACGCCCCCGCCAACACAATTCCATACGCCAACAACCAGCAGATTTGCAGGAACTTCGCAAAGGAGCAGGGCGTCAAGGTCTACGATGTTGACGCCGGAATCGGCTCTCATGTGATGATAGAAGAAGGTTTGGGATACCCCGGCTCAACAGTGGTCGGTACCGATTCTCACCTCAACATCATGGGCGCTGTGGGCGCCTTCGGCCAGGGCATGGGCGACCAGGACATCGCATTCGTCTTCAAGACCGGCAAGACATGGTTCGAGGTTCCGGCCAGCATTGTTGTCAATATTCATGGCGACCTCCCGAAGAACTGCTCCGCCAAGGACCTCACGCTCTTCATAACCGGAAAGCTGGGCACCAAGACCGCGCTCGGCAAGGCAATCGAGTTCCGCGGCCCCTCAATCGACAAGCTGGACCTGGCCGGCAGAATCACGCTCGCAAGCATGGCCACCGAGATGGGCGCCATAATCGGGCTCATAGTCCCCAACAAGGAAGTCCTGAAGCACTTCGGCCAGAAGAAGGCAATGGCCCCGGACAAGGATGCGGTTTATGAGAAAATAATCGACCTGGACATATCTGGAATGAAGCCGCAGATAGCCAAGCCCCCGAAGCCGGACGCGGTTGTGGACGTCGAATCGCTCGGCGGCCGGGAAATTCATTCGGTATTCATCGGCTCCTGCACCAATGGCACATACGAGGACATTGTAACCGTCGCGAAGATAATGAAAGGCAGAAATGTAAAACCGGGCATTGTCGCCACCCTGGTCCCGGCAACCATGAAGGCCTGGAAGCGGCTTCTCAAGGAAAGCCATATCTCCACGTTGATTGAATCCGGGTTCGTTGTCTCCAACCCAGGCTGCGGCGGCTGCGCCTCCGGCCAGATAGGCATGACCGGCGAAGGGCAGGTTCACATATCAACTTCCAACAGGAACTTCGCAGGCAAGCAGGGTGCCGGCGATACCTACCTGGCATCCCCGGAGACCGCGGCTGCATCGGCCATTCTCGGTCGCATAGCCACAAAGGAGGAGATACAATGATATTCAAGGGAAGGACCTGGATGTTGCTCAGGGAAGGGAAGCTGATTGACGACATCGATACCGACATGATATTCCACAACAAGTATCTCGCGATAACTGACATCGCGGAAATGGGCCAGTATGCCTTCGACAACCTGGAAGGCTACAAGGACTTCGCCAAGAAGGCGCAGCCCGGGGATATTGTCATAACTGGTCAGAACTTCGGATCCGGCTCATCGCGCCAGCATGCCGTTGATTGCTTCGCGGCCCTGAAGGTGAGCTGCGTCGCCGCCCAGTCGTTCGGTGCCATCTACAAGCGCAACGCCATCAACTCCGGATTCCCCATACTCACGATAAAAGAGATAGACCTGGCCAAGGTCAGAACCGGCGATACGGTCGAGATGGACTCGGATGCCGGGACCATAAAGAAGGATGGCGCAATCATCGGCAAGCTGGAGCCCCTATCCACGGTTCAAAAGGACATTCTGAAAGCCGGGAATGTGTTTGAGTATGCCAAAACACTCTGATATTACCAGAGAAGCGGTTTGAGGGACCCGGCCGCCACCCTGACGGCCTCGTCGGAATCGTAATTCGGCTTCCATCCCAGCTTCCGGATCTTGTCGCTGGACAGCCTTATCCGGGGCACATCGCCCACCCAGCCGCGCTTCCCGCCCGTGTAATGGAATTCCACGTTCTTCAGGCCGCATTCTTCCACGACTATCTCAGCCAGCCTGGTGACGCTGGTCCATCCTTCGGTCCCCAGGTTGAACAGGTTGACCGGTTCGGAAGAATTCTCCCACCCGAACAGCATGCCGTCCACGCAATCCCCCACCTCCAGGTATGGCTTGGTCTGGGTGCCGTCGCCCAGGATCTCCAGGCGCTTGGAGTCATTCTTCAACTTCTTGATGAAATCGGGAATCACGCCGTGGGTGCCGCCCTCCCCGACAATGTTCGCGAACCGGTATATCCAGGACCTCATGCCGTAAGTGTGGGAATAAGCCATCACCAGGCCCTCGCACCCCAGCTTGGATGCGCCGTAGATGGATATGGGTACTAGGGGGCCGAAGTCCTCTGTCACGGGCTTGTCCGTGACCTCGCCGTAAACTACCTGGCTGGATGAGAATATTATGTTCTTGACATTGTTCCGGCGCATGGACTCCAGTACTTGGTAGGTGGCCAGTATGCCGTTGTCAATGTCCTTCTGCGGGTTCTCGGCACCCGCCCGCACGTCCCTGTGTGCCGCAAGGTGGAAGACTGTCTCAACGTCCTCCATGGCAGAGTCCAGCGCCGCGGTGTCAGATATGCTGGCCTTGACGAATTTGACTTTGCCGCAGTCGATGTATCTGGATATGGCATCTAGGGCGCTCTCGCTGAGATTGTCCAACACTGTGATTTCATGCTTGCCGGCAAGGCGTTTCAGGAGGTGGGAGCCGATGAAGCCGGCTCCGCCGGTGATGAGGAGTTTCATGTTCTCTTTTGCAGGGAATTGATGGTGATATAAAGAACTTGCCTGTCTGAAATATCAAAAGCAATAAATACACACATAAACTACTCGCGACCGATGGAAACCCTGAAGATAGCTATGATAGCCCCGGAATTCCTGCCGAACTGGGGCGGTGTCGGCACATATTGCATCGAATTGTCCAGAAAACTTTGTGACAAGGTGGAGTTGCATGTGCTGACTGTCAACAGGAACATCGACGATTCGAAGAAGGGCTATTCCAAGGAGGAGATGGAGGCGTTCTTCGATGGCCAGATAAAGGTGCATGTGCTTTCCGATGCGAAGAACACGTTCCTTTACAACGCGACCTTCCAGCATTCCCTGTTCAAACACCTTCCCGAAATTGTCAAGGACCATGGCATTGACCTATTGCATACCCAACATGCGCACATGTCCGATGTTCTCTACAAATTGATGAGAAAGCGGGTGCCAAGCATCACCACCCTTCACACGACAATCAGCGGCCAGAAGAAGGCCAGCGATGTTTCTGATATGAAACTGCGCAACCTTGAGCCGTCTGAGAAATGGCAGATCGCACTCTACCCAATGCTGCTGATGGCCGAGAAATTCTCCCTCCGGAGATGCCCGAACTACATCACGATGTCGAATTGGATGAAAGGCCAGGTTCAGGCCGAATTTCCCTTCATAAAACACATGAATGTCATCTACAACGGCACGGACCCCTCGGTTTTCAAGCCTCGGGACGAGAAGGTGCTGAAGGATGTTGATTCACCTATCGTTTTATTCACATCCAGGATGACGGCCGTCAAGGGCGCGAACTACCTGATAGACGCGATACCGTTGGTGTTGAAGGAGCACAAAGACGTTCATTTCGCATTCGTGGGCGCCGGGGACAAGGAACCTTACAAAGACATCCTGAAGAAAAATGGCGTGGGGGAGAAGCATTACTCCTTCCACGGCTACCTGGATTACGAACAGCTTCCGGCCATGTACTCCCAGGCCTTCTGCTACATGTTGCCGACACTCTACGAGAATTTTCCGATACGCATGCTGGAGGCCATGAGTTCCGGGTCGCCTGTAATCGCCTCGAACATATGTGGGATACCCGAGGCCGTGAACAGCGGCCGGAACGGCATCCTGGTAAAGCCCAAGGACCACAAAGCAATTGCCCATGCGCTGATCCAGATGCTGTCGGACGAGAAGAAAACCAAATTCATGGGCCAGCAGGCCAGGGAGGACGTAAAAGCCAAATTCACCTGGGACATATGTGCGAACCGCACTTTGGAATGCTACAGACAGGCGCTTCAGGGGTGAATTGATGAGAATGCTGCTGGTCAATCCTCCAAGATTTAACGGGCTTCCCGTGATAAGGGAGGAGAGGTGCGAGATAACAGAGCGGTACTCCGTGCTCGAGCCGTACAGCCTTCTCCAGCTGGCTGCGATACTTCGACTTGAGAAGCATGAGGTCGGATTAATCGACGCCAACGGATTCGACCTGACCTATGGGCAGGTTGGGGAGGAGCTGAAATCGTTCAAGCCAGATATGGTTATTTTCAGGTTCACTCCAACCACCTTCGACCATGACATGAAGATTTGTGCCATTGCCAAGGAATTTAATAAAAAATGCATGACCGCGGGGCTCTGTTGGTCCCTCTCCCATGTCCCTGCGGATGTGCTTGAGTCCGTTCCAGAATTGGATTATTTCATCACTGGCGATTATGAGGCTGTGGTTCCGGCGCTTATCAAGGAATTGCCTGCAACTGCAATATCCACCGGCGGCGTGGCCTGGAGGGACGCCGGTTCGATAATAATCAACGACACGACGAGGGCACTTATCCCGGACCTCTCCAAACTGCCGTTGCCGGCATACGACCTTCTTGAATCCCTGGACCCCTATTTTATCAACACCCCATCAGGAGAAAGGTTCACAATCATGTACACCAGCCGGGGGTGCCCCTACAGATGCATCTACTGCACAGTCGCCGGAACGCCCTGGAAGCCCAGGTCCGCCCAGAGCGTGGTGGCCGAGCTGAAGCACCTGAAGAAAGAATACGGCATCACCCTGGTGTCCTTCTTCGATGAAACATTCACAATAGACAAGCAAAGGGTGCTGGACATCTGCAACGCCATAGTTTCCGAGAACCTGAAGATAAAGTGGTACTGCAACACCAGGGCCAACCTTCTCGACGAGGAATTGATAATCGCCATGAAGAAGGCCGGATGCCGCGGCATGTCGATCGGGGTGGAGTCAGGCAGCCAGAAGATACTTGACATGGCTTCCAAAAGAATCACGATTGCCGAGGCAAAGAATGCAATAACGTTGGCCAAAAAGCACGGGATAAAGGTTCTGTGCAGCTTTATTTTTGGCCTGCCCGGCGAGACCTGGGACACGGTTAATGAAACCATACTCTTCGTGAAGGACACACTACCGACCGGCGTCCAGTTCAATGTGGCTGTTCCTTACCCTGGCACCCAGCTTCACAAATGGGCTTTGGAGAAGAAATTACTCGAAGAAACAGATTGGCGCCAGCTATACCAGCATGAATCCGTGGTTGGGACAGAGGACATGTCCCCACTGGAACTGGACATGGCCAGGCAAAAGGCCTACAAAGCGCTGTACACCTACCCGCCCTGGTATGTTGCCAACATAGCCCATGTCCTGAGAAACCCCGGAGACTTCAGGCTGGCCTTGAATTACTCAATTAAGATAATAAACAACTTCGTGCTTCACAGAATGGAGCACGCTCATTGAGAAGGCATCTCAGGGAGCAAGCCCACTGAGAAGGTATTTGATATGGAAACCCTGCGATTCGTAATGACCAGCACATTCTACCCGCCCTACCACCTGGGCGGAGATGCTGTTCATGTGAAGTACCTTGCAGAGGAACTGGCAAAGAGGGGCCATGAGGTCCATGTGATGCACAGCAGGGACGCGTACCGCCTGAAGAGGAAAGATTCTCCATCCGAGACCGATAACGGGAAGGTCCATGTCCACACAGTGGAGTCGCCATACGGGCGGCTCACGCCCATGAAGGTCTACGCATTCGGGAATTCCAGTTTCATTCTCAACAATTATCGGAAACTGGTTTCGGATGTGAAACCAGAAATTGTTCACCATCACAACATATCGCTGCTGGGCCATGGGCTGCTGAGAAAAATCGGGAATTACAGGCAACTCTACACCGCCCATGACCACTGGCTGATATGCCAGAAGAGCACGATGATGAGGAATGGCCAGCCTTGCAAGGACAGGCATTGCACCTCCTGCTCGCTGAACTCGGGCAAGCCCCCGCAACTCTGGAGGAAGAATATTGACCTGGGGGATTTGGATTGCCTGATATGCCCCTCGAAATACATGGCCGGGAAGCTGGCTGGACTGAACATACCCTTGGCAATTCTTCCGAACTTCTCCCCCGAACCGCCCCGCACGATACCGGAAATTGAGGAAGATAATTTCTTCCTTTACATGGGCGTTCTGGAGGAACACAAAGGCATCCGCGTGCTGCTGGACGCATTCGCGAAATCCAAGAATCGGCTCATCATCATCGGCCGCGGATCGATGTCCGGGTTTGTTGAAAGGACAATCCTGGAAAGGAAGATGGCTCCCAGAGTCAAGTATCTCGGTTGGAAGGGCAAAGAGAAATGGGGCTATCTGGGGAAGGCTAATGCGTTGCTCATCCCTTCGACCGGGCCAGAGAACTTCCCGTATGTCGCGCTGGAGGCCATGTCCGTCGGAACGCCCGTAATATGTTCCGACACGGGAGGGACCGCTGAAGCCGTGGGGCTGCTATCTGCCGATTTAGTCATCCCCCTGAATAAACTCAAATCCGGGCTTGCCAGCCTGACCGTTCCCCGCATCCCCCGTGATGCGGTCAAACAGGTTTTTGAAATGAAATTCTCTTCCGAATCCTATATGAATAAATACATGGCCGTCGTGAAGGGGGGCTGCCCATCCACATAGCCGATTCCCATGAATTCTATGACATGTACCGGGGGGACAAGGATTTTCGACTCGGGATGGAGCTATGCAAGCTTCCAGGCGTGAAATATTCCGTCCTGGTGCCGGACGTGGCGTCCCCTGCGGACCGCAGCTTCTTTAAAACAGAGCGATTTCCCCGAAGCCGACTTCCGCCCATTCCCAAGAACATGCATGTCCTCTACCTCAAATCCAGGTTGATATATTTCAGCAAGTCCAATCTCAGCCTTGGCGGTTTCTTCCAGTTCTCGGCTCAATACCCGGGCATTATTAAAAAATTGAAACCGGACCTGATATTCGAGAATCCCTACACTACCCTCACCCCGAGATCGTACCAGACGTATTTTGCGGCAAAGGCGAACGGCATCCCAATGATTTATGTGGATCCTGGAGACATCCCGCCCAAGGGCGTCCTTAAATCCGCTCTGAGCAAGGTTGAAGGCCCCGTGCTGAGAAATGCCAGGCACATCATCGTGTACAATGAGATGGGGAAGGAACGCTTCATGCGCGAGTATGGCATCCCCGATGAGGGTATATCAGTTTTGCCGAAGCCTGTGGATACGGTCCAATTCACGCCGGGAAAGGGCAGGGAGGAGACAAGGGCAAGGCTCGGGATAGGCGACAGGTTCACTGTGGCCTATGTCGGGAGATTATCTGCCAACAAAGGCGCCCCATACCTTCTGAGGGCAGCAGCCAAGCTATGCGAGTCCGGGATGGGCAAAGACATGTTCTTCCTTTTCGCGGGCGGCAACATAGGCAAGAAGGACACGGAGGAGATAAAATCGCTACACCAGAGATTGGAGCTGGACAATGTCCATTTCACGGGCCGGGTTCCGCAGGCAGACATTGCCGCATACCAGGCAGCGGCAGATATTGTGGTCTACCCGGATGTCACGAACCTGCCCGGTTTCTCAACCGTTCTGGCCGAATCCATGGCCATGGGAAAGGCGATAATCATCGGCATAAAAGGTTTCGAGAAGGCAGTGCCCCTGACCCACATGCATGACGCGGTGGTTGTGAATGCGCAGAACGAGAAGGCTCTGGCAGAGAACATCAGCGCCCTTCGCGATGATGAAGGGCTGCGGAAAAAATTGGGAGAGAATGCCAGGAGGTTCGCAGAGGAAAGGATGGGCTGGGATGTGCAGGCCAAGCAATATTACAAACTATTCGAGGCCGCCATAAAATGAGCCTGTGGATAACTGCACTATATGAATGATAAGCAATCATATTTACAGCAAACATCTTAAATACACTGTGAGGTTTTCAAAGCACAGTGGCAGGCGAGCCAACACAATATGATTCGAGGTCGCGCATGAACAATGATGTGCAGAGCGGATTGAAGAGACAACTGCATCGGGCCAAGAACTGGCTCAGCTCAAAATATGGTTTCACACTCACTTTCACTTTCACGGTTCTGCTGTTAATGCTGTCATATGTTTTACGCAACCCCATAATCTCTCTGCCAGTGGAGGCACAGCTCGGCATCCTGCAGATGTTGCCCCCAGAGTACTACGTCGCCATCGCCCTGAGCGCCTTATTGTTGCTGGCCAATTTTGACAACAAGAGGTGGGGATACTTCTTCTTCTCCATGCTCCTGCTCATTTTCACATTCACCTGCCTGGAAGCGGTGCTGTACTGCAATCCTGTCGGGGCTACGGATGCCTATGGTCGGTATACCAGCGGGATTAGCTTAGCCCAAAGCGCCAATCCATTTTTCAGTCCCACGGCATATCCTTACTTGTACTGCGGATCATTCCTATACACGAAAGTATTCTCTATAATCGCCGGGATAGGCAATTCTAATACGGTTCCGTTCATTTCCCTATTCAAGGTTCTCGCCACCCTTTCATTCTTCTCCCTGCTGTATTTCATACTGCTGAGATCGATGAGTTTGAGAGTCGCTAGGTTGCTCACTGTCCTGATGGTGTTTGCTAATCCTTACCTCCAATTCCACTATTCTCCCCCCGCCTACGGCCTTTTGTTCACGACGATTCTGATTTACACCATACTCGCACAACGGCAAAATCATGGAAAAATTCTTGTTATCCAAATCCTGCTGTTTTCCTTCCTGGTAATCACCCACGGCCCTTACACTTTGTATTTTACGATGGCATACCTCTTTACAAGCATTCTGCATTGGTTCTTCAGGCGACGGGTGTGGGCAGAGGCAACTGTGAACATCAGCATACCTACAGCCGTCCTTTTCACTGCGGGAATGCTTCTCATGAACCCATCCATTACGATGCGAGTCAAATCAATAATCACATGGCTCAGCCCGCTGTCTGCCAAAGTGTCTTATGTAAATATGGTCAATGTGTCCCACTCAATTCCGGAGCATCTCGGATATGGCACATTGGGGATGGAGCGATTTGGCACTAATTACATAATACCCGAGACGCTCAGGATCCTAGTTCTTGCATCCTGTATGATTGCTACCTTGTGGTGCGTCTGGGTAATCATTAAAAAGAAGAAGATGGATAGCATGAACCTGTTTCTGTTGGGCGCCACGGGCTCTTTTCTGTTCTTCACGGTAGGCAATATAATTTTTCCCGTTATGAATCTGGGGGATAGATCGTTTCTCTATTTGATATTCGGTAGCATACTCTTGCTGAGGAACATTGTCCCATCCGATTTTTCATTATCAGGCCTTCTCAGGGTGAAGAGGCAGAATACTGCGATGAAGAATATTCTGGCTATTCTAACAATTCTGCTGATACTTTCCCCCCTGGCAAACGGCTTGACATACCATTACCACAATGGCATTTACTTCACAGCGCCCCAATACGCGGACAGGCACCTCTATCTTTACGAACATTCACCCCATTCCATAGTATATTTCTACCGGGACAATTCCTATGCGCTGTATGGCGTAAATAGGATTGGCGTCTCGCTGCCCGCAAGCGTCATAGCGCAAAGCACATACTGGTTCTACCCGGAGGATCCCAAATTAGGCCAGTACCCCACATTTATCGTAATGGCCGAGCCTACGAAATGGTCTTACAGCATCTTTGGGGAGGATTCCAATATGCAAGTCATGATGGCGTATACAAGTGAAGAAATGAGTCTTGTTTATTCCTCAATCGGGACCTCGGTTTGGTATAAATCAGTCTGAGCTTGTTTTTGTAAAGAATGATGGGCTTACAATTTCATATAGCGCCCATGGATCCTGCCGGCAGTGCTCTCGGGCGAGAATCCCCCCATGTGTTCCCTCGACTCATGGAAAAAGCGCTCGGATTTCCTCGGCCTGGCAATATCGTCAATGATGAGCTGCGTTAAGGTATCTTCCTCGAAATTCTTCATGACTCTGATGAACTTTCCGGTGCTGTCTATGGATTTGATTCCGGGAAGGTCGGAAGCGATGACTGGGAGGCCGCAGGAAAGAGCCTCCATTATCACCCGGGGCATGCCTTCCTGGTATGACGGATGGACCAGCACGTCCGCGTGGATGTAATGTTCCTTGATTCTCTCCTCCGGCACATGGCCCAGCAATTTCACCTTGCTGTTCTTCATGTTCTTGAGGTATTTCAAATCATGAGGGACTGGCTTGCCAATGATTGTCAGCTCGGCAGCATATTTCTCATTCGTTAATTTATTGAATGCCTCGAGCAGCAGCAGGCTCCCCTTTATCTTTGATATGTTGCCGACATGGAGGATTCTGAAAGGCGCCTTTGCATCCCTCTCTGTCGGCGGGGGGATATTCTCATCCACAATGACAGAATTCGGGATTATCTCGATGTTGTCGGGGTCTATTCCATAATGGTTGACATAATCCTCTTTGAAATTAGAACAGTTCACGAAAATGAAATCAGAAATTTTCGCATTGATGGATTCCCTGGAGGCCATGTATTTTTTCTGTTTTATCTCCTCCCTGTTCTGATAATCGATTTCCGCAGCCTTTTCCAGCCACCCGGCCGACGATCCGTAAACCGAAGTGACATATTTGCAGTGCATCCTGAGTTTGCTGAGCATGCCCAGGGGGAGAAAATAGCCGAATGTGTCGTGAATGATGTCGGAACCCATGATATTCTTGTTGGTTACCGTTGAGAAAAGGAACTTTGTTCGATTCCTTGGCAATTCTATAATACTGGGCATGTCATTGATATTTTTGAATCCGCCCGCATCATTGGTGACGACTGCCAGTTCATCAACCTTTCTGCCCAGGCATCTCAGCATCTCGAACCTGTTGAGGTATTTCGGGATCGAGGGCAGGTTAAAGCTTACTTTCAGGGTCTGTCCCCCTTTTCTTGATGACTTTCGCCGGAACGCCGGCAGCTACCGAGTGTGGGGTAATATATCCCGCCACAACTGCGCCTGCCGCGATCACGCACCCCCTCCCGATTTTGGAACCGGGCGTTATGACCGCCCTGGCGCCTATCCATACATCGTCCTCGATAGTCACGGGCTTTGAAGTGTGCCCTTGCTCGCAGATGGGCTTTGTCACATCATCATATTCATGGTTCTGAGTGTGTATTACCGTGTGGGGGCCGACTATTACATTGTGCCCAATGGTGAGGCCGCCGCCCCCCGAGATCCAACAACCGGCATTGAACCCGCTGTTGTCACCTATGGAGATGTTCTCGGGCACTTCGATGGTGACATCCTCTGCTATCGTCACATGGCTGCCGAAATGCTTGAAGTACTTCTTGAAGAACGCCCGGCGCAGCTTGACCCCGAGCCGCCCCGGTACTTTGGACATACTGTGAAAGAACCATAATCTCATCTCAAACCTGGATTCCTTGAACATTTGAACCAATTTCCTCATGTCACGGGATTCTTTTTGGGACTCGTCGAGTCGCATCGGGGTGTAGCCCTGGAATAATTCATTAAATGGAACCGGCATAAAAATCTTTGCTAATTCCAATATGATTCAGGCCAGCAAGGCAATGGTTCATCAGCCCGATAAAATACTCTCGTATGTTTTAATTATCTTTCCTGTGATGTATCTCCAGTCATAATATTTCTCCACGAACGATTTGGCAGAAACCCCAATGGCGCGGAATTTCTCCGGATTCTCGTGATAATCAACCATCACGTCGAACAGCTCCTTCTCGCTACCCGCCGGGATGAATGGCATCTTGTCATACTCCTTGAACCAGCTGTCGTCCATGAATTTGACCACGGGTTTGCCAAGGGCGCAGGCCTCCCTCTGAACCGTGCTGCTGGAAGGCACTATGAACTGGTCAAAGACGATGTCGGCGCATTTCATGTGATTGAAGACATCCTGTTTGTCAAGCCATTTTTTGAATATAACCCAATCTGATATTCCGAGGTCATTGACCAGCATCTTGCTCTTTGCGGCATCCTCGCCCCATTCGATCATTATCATTTTTTTCGTTGAATTGTTGGTTCTCACATACTTCGCAAACGCTTTAATCAAATTACTGGCTCCTTTCCCAGGCGTGTGGGAGCTTGGGTAGAAGAACAGTTCATCGGCGCCGCCCCTTTCCGGGACCGGGCGCGGCTCGAATTTTCCTATGTCCATCTGCTGGATGGCGTCAATGTAGATGGGATTCCGGACCCTGATTTTCCTCAGAACATTGCTGTAATAATCCAGGGAACCGAAGAAAAAGGAATCGTTCTTCCGGTAAGCGCGCCTCAGAAGGGCAGGATGGAAGCCTTTGCCGAACGCGTACTCCCTCGCGTCTGTTCCAACCGGATGGGAGATGAATGGCTTTCCTGTGAACTGGGCATAGATTGGGTCGGTGTTGAATGCATGGACTATGTCGAAATCTCTCGCTTTCCTGCGGTATTCCCCGAAAATGAATCTCGTATCTGTGAAGGTATGGACCCAGTCAGGCAATGTTTTACATTCCGTATCGGTCTTCATCGGGTTTCGGGTATCCTTCTTCATCTCCCAGTTCCACAGGTACAGCGAAACGTCGACATTCATTCGACGGAGGTATTTGGCATATGTATAAGCAACCCCGGCCAGGTTTCCGCTCATCAGCACGCGCGTGTCCATGCGCACTCAAGAGGTGCTTTGGATAATAATAAGTTTCTGCTGGAAAATTTCCAAAGATTTATATCGGGGAAAACGTAACCTGAAATCGCATGTCGATTAAAAAATCTCTGGAATCATCATTCTCACTGACATTCGCCCTTTACGCGGCATTCTTCATCTCATTTGTGTATTCCATAATCCTGGTCAGAGTGGTGAGCGTCGAGGTCATGGGCATGATAGGCATGGGCGGGACGTTCATAGAGATAGCCATCCTCATCTCGACCCTCGGTTCCATATCTATAATCCAGACGTACACGACCTATTATCTCTCCCGAAAGGAATACGGGCATCTCAAATACATATTGAAGAAAAGCACGATGATAAGCCTGTCCATTGCAGGAACAATATCGCTGATAACATTCATGTTTTCAAGGGAGATATCCCAGATGCTCTACAATACGGATATCATGGACCTGCCGCTTAAGATCGTGGCGATCCTCCTCCTCGTGAATATTCTGGTGAAGATACTTGATACGGTCATCAGGGCGTCCAAGCAATTCAAGCTTTATGGCACCATCCAGACAATGTCAACAGCTCTCAATCTATTGCTCACCCTCTCATTTATCTATGTCATAATGAGATATGTATCGAGCGATGACGATATCATTGTGGCCGGCTCCTTCCTGGCTAGTATCTGTGTCGCATTGTGCTGCATTGCTCTGATTATCATAAAGAACAAGGACCGTATAAAAAAATTAAAATCTGTGGATTCTGCGACACCCACCCAAGAGAAAATTTTAAAATTCGGGGCTTCCACTGCCTCACTGGAACTAATTTCAATGTGGGGCGTTTACATAAACGCCCTGGCCGTCGGTTACTTCCTTCCCCCAGAAGAATGGGGGTATTACACTATCGCTGTGCTGATAATGAGCGTGGTGACCGTCTTCAAGACCGTGTTGAACGTAATAGCATACCCTGCCCTTGTAGATGCGCATTCAAGGAACGATATGAAGGAGTTCGGTCTCACCATTCACATAATGTTCAAGTACTGGTCGATGTTTTTTATACCCCTGGTCGTCACCTTGGTCCTTTTCATCCCCTATGCTCTACCGGTGATATGGGGGCCCGCTTATGAGAAATCAATACTTATAACCCAAATTATGCTGGTTGGATTCGTGGTCCAGTATTATATTTCTATTTACTCGTCTGCCCTGACCGCGATTGAAAAGCCACACATGCAATTCGTCCCCACCATAATCAATGTCTCAATGTACATCATACTGGGTATGACAATGGTCTACTATTTCGGCATCCTTGGAGCGGCCGTCACTGTTCTGGTTTCCAATGTTGTCTCATTCTTCATCACAAGACACTATTTCATCAGGGAACAACCCGAAGGTGGCGAGACTGGAAGAAGAAAGTTTATACTTGGTCTCCTCAAGGTTCTGGTGGTCGAACTGGCAATAATCATTGCACTGTTCATACCGGCCTGGTACGCAATAGAGATGTTCACAAACCTTAATATTCAATTCATATTGGCACTGTTGTCTGGCATAGTCATCTCATTGGTTTCAATCTCATATGTGTTCGGAAGGAGAAGATTCTCGGACGATGAAACCAATCGGATGTTCGACATGTTCCCCCGCACCCTTCGTCCTCTTCTGGACCTAGGAAGGAAGGTTTCGGTAAGAATCTGGCGCGGATAATATCATCCGTTTTCGATTGCTTTCCTGTAAACATCCGCCTCGAGTTTCTCCATAACCTCGGAATTATAATTCAGCATCTTCTGTCTTGCGAATATCCCCATCCTTTCTCTCGAATCAGGGTTGTCTTTCAACCTGTTAATGCCTTTGGCGAATCCCTCCGGTGTTGGCTCGACTCTTTCCCAGGCATCATCAATAAACTCGGGCACCTTCTCGAACGGTGGCGGGCTCTGGACTATCGGCAAACCGCAGGCCATCGCTTCCATGACTGGTATCGCAATTCCTCCATAATTGATTGCAGTTGCATAGGCATGGGCGTCCCTGTAATATTCGACCAGCTCCGTGTTTTTCAGGCAGGAGTGCCAGGCAATCTTCTCGGAAACGCCCAGTTCCCGGGCAAGGTTTTTCATATCGCCCAGAGACAGCCCGTCGCCGACCAGCACAAGCTTTCCGTCGATGTGCTGCATCGCGCTGATTAGGACTTCCTGGTTCTTCTCGGGGATGAACCGGCCAACATTGATAATTGTGAACGGTTGGGATTTATCTTTGGAGCCAGGACAAAACACTCTCGTGTCGACTTTGTTATAAATCACTGTCACTGGGGAATTGGAATATCTTCTGGCATAATGAGCAGCAAACTCATAAACTGCAATGATGTGGGTAGCTCTTTTCAGAGAGGGCTTTTCCAGAGTTGCCCTATGCAGGAGAGAAGCGAGATAGTGACAGTATCTCCTGTTTTTTAGAATGTTATGCCTGTTGTCCCTGTCCCTGTCGCCATGCACGGAAATGATGGCTGGAATTCCCGCCTTCATGCTGGAATAGGTTGCCAGGTAGCCGTCGGTGAGGGAGGAATATGCTCGAATAGCATCGGGTTTCAGTTTACCTATCTTCTCGGCGATTTGCCGCCTCCTGAAATAGATGTTGTGAAGGTTGAAGCCGCCGATTGGGTGGAAGGTGACTTTCGCTTTCCCGAGAGAGGGCATGATGGCCTGCCGCTGCTCCTCAGACAGTTCCCGATCGAATGTGAACAGATGAATGTTGTCGAAATAATCCTGCGGATTGAAGTAATTCCTCTTCAACTTCGGTATCAGCGGCACTATCTGCTGGTAGAATATAGCGAGTTTGGTCACGGTTCGAGGAAATTCTCTTGAAGCTTATATCTTTCGGTGATGCTCTGAAATCAGGGGTTCCTGGCTTTGAGCATCAGCGCGTCCGCAAAGAACTTAGCAGCCCAGTTGGGGTAGGTCTTTCTCTGGTATCTGCCGTTGAATGGATGAGAGCCAGGTATGGCGCCGCGTATACCGGGGTCATCAGAGCCGAGATCTTGCGTCCTGCCAACCGCATCCAGGAGGTTCATGGCTGACTTCAGGAACTTATCATGATGCAACATTTCATGCAATTTCAGGAACAGGATGGCGAACTGGGCGTTCCCCGTGACGCATGCATAGCGGGACCAGGATTTCCAATTGGGGTTGAGCTGGCCCGGAAGGAATGTGGCATTGCCATCGGTTCTGTCAAGCCGGTGGGTTTCGATTATCTTTGAGGATGCTTTCTCGACCGCCAATATTGCCCTCGCGGCTACATCGCCCTGCAGGTACCTCGATGTTTCCAACAACCCCCTCAGCGTATATGCGATGGTGTGTGTGAAAGGTTTTTCATTGGGCGAGAATGCCATGTGCTTGAGCCACCCATTCTCTTCCGCAAGCGACAGAACCCATTGCATGTTATTCCCCGCGGCTTCCTGGTACTTCATGTCTCCCGTCAATTCATGGGCCTGGGCGAGTGCCCAAGCCACCCTGGTATTGTATGCATGTGGATGCCCCAGGAACTCGTGTTTGCTCCATTTTCCATCGGAGTCCTGAATTTTCACGAGCCAGTTTGCCGCCCTGGTAGTCGCTTCCAGGTATTTTCTGTCATTTGTTTCTCTATACAGGCTGATCCAGCCTAGAATGACCTGGCCCGTGTCGAAAATCATCGGTTCAGCCTTAAGGCCGATACCCCCTCTCACACCGCCGGAAGGCAATTGTATCTCAATTTCCCAGTTTCCCATGGCCATAGCCCTGGTTTTGTATGAATCATCGCCGGAGAAGGTCGAATAATTCAAGAATGTGGGGATGATGTACCCGGTTGTCTCCGGGTATGGCGGCTTCCATCCCTTGCCAGGAACGTATCCGCCCGATACGCCGCCGCAACCGGCAGCGTCCTGAGCCCTGCAAAGCCATTGGAGTGTGGCTTTCAAATGAATGTTGTTTTCAACGTCCTTAGTGCAATTATTCATTTATTACCACCTATCTGGATTAGGAAATGGCGTATGACTTTCGATGCTTGATAGCTCATAACCTTCCCATGCTCCGGAAAGAATTCATAACCCTGTTCCACCCTTTCGCAATGTGTCTTCAGAAGCGAGAGAATGCCCTCGGTGTCCTCGGGCTCTGCCCAGGCTCCGGATTTTGTCTCCTCTATCAACGAGGCGGTGGCCCCCTTCCTGGTGATGCCCAGAATGGGGACCGTTAGGGAAAGATAGTCGATGTTCTTGGACGGCAAGAATATGTTGTCCCCGGGGAAATCGGCGTCGATGGTCACGAG
>JAWOHM010000152.1:0-6907 GCA_046485165.1 Thermoplasmata archaeon | reverse complement strand
CAGACCCTGAACCCTATACACTATTCCCTATTCCCGAGTCCCGAACAATAACACAACAACAATGGATGGCAATCCAGCCATTCGTACGATTCCCTATTCCCCTTTCCCGATTCCCGAACAATAAAACAACAACAATGGCTGTTTTTAGCAGCCATTCCGCACTAGACCCTGGACCCCGGTAATCTCATCGTTTCCTTATTGCCGATTACCGGCCATACGGTTTGGGAGTCATTGTTTGGTTATTGACTACCCAGGGCGAACGCCTCTGTTATCCAATTACTGATGCGGCGTTCACCAATTGTTATCTCATCGTTTTAAACCGTTTCATCCCTCGCCATCGCTGGGAAAATGTTCCCGGGTGGAAATGCTTCGCTGTTGGTTGTTGAAAATCGCATTCTATGCTTGCCTGGCGTCAGGTCAGGCAAGTTCAGACCCTAGACCCCAGACCCTGAACCCTATACACTATTCCCTATTCCCGAGTCCCGAACAATAACACAACAACAATGGATGGCAATCCAGCCATTCGTACGATTCCCTATTCCCCTTTCCCGAACAATAAAACAACAACAATGGCTGTTTTTAGCAGCCATTCCGCACTAGACCCTAGACCCTAGCCCCTAGCCCCTTATATATTGGCACAAGCCTACAATCGAAAATCGCCCCACCGAAAACCTATATATTCCTTTCCCTTCCCAGCATCATCATGCTATCTGAGAAGCAGATGAAGCTCCAAGTCAAGCAGGAAGCCTCCAGGGACCCCGAGAAGTTCTTCCCCACCGACACAATGAGAGCCTTGGGCCTGGTCAGGGGGCATTGCCCGGAATGCGGCAATTATTTCTGGTCCGCGGACCCGGAGCGCAAGGTCTGCGGCGAGCCGATGTGCGAAGGTGGCTATTCCTTCATCGGGAAGAAGGCCTGTACCCATCAGATGGATTTCATCGGGGTCTGGCAGCGTTTCTCCGACCTCATGTCCAAAAGGGGTTACACCCCAATCAACCGCTATCCTTCGATTTCCCGCTGGAACCCAACCTCTGAGTTCACCCTGGCCAGCATAACAGATTTTCAGCCGTATGTCGTCAGGGGCGAGGTCAAGCCGCCAGCCAATCCACTGGTAGTCCCCCAGACCTGCCTCAGGTTCAACGATGTGGACAATGTCGGAATCACCGGCCGGCACAACACCGGCTTCATCATGATAGGCCAGCATGCGTTCGAATCCCAGGAAAAATACGACCAGGCCAAGTATTTCGAGGACATACATGCATGGCTGGTGGAGGGCATGGGCATCCCGCTGAAGGATATTGTGTATCATGAGGATGCCTGGGCGGGCGGCGGTAACTTCGGTTGCTCACTGGAGTTCTTCTCGGGGGGATTGGAGATAGGCAACCAGGTCTACACGATGTACGAGCGGGTCGGGGACACGTTAAAGCCGCTGGACATCAAGGTGCTGGACATGGGCATGGGCCAGGAACGGCCTGCCTGGTTCTCGCACGGGACTCCCACCGCCTATGAACCGAACTTCCCAACTGTCATGGAAAAGCTCTTCGGCATTGCTGGAATAAGTCCAAACGGCGAGGAGAAGGAGACCATGGCACGTTTTCTCCCTTATTCAGGTTTGCTGGACTTCGAGGATTCCGATGACATCGACAAGGTCTGGCAGGATATCGCGGCCAAGATTGGCGTCGATGTGAACAGGCTGAAGAGCCAGGTGATGATGAATGCCGGCCTTTACTCGATAGCGGACCATTCCAGGGCGCTGCTGTTCGCCCTCACCGACGGCGGCCTGCCCTCCAATTCCGGGGGCGGTTACAACCTCAGGCTGATTTACAGAAGGGCGATGGATTTCATAAAGAGATATGGCTGGAATGTCGAGCTTGCGGATGTCTGCCAGTGGCACGCGGAATATCTGAGGCCTCAGTTCCCCGAGATGCTGGATGCCATGCACGAGGTCAGGGAGATTCTGGACAACGAGCGCTCTAAATACCTCCAGACCAAGGAGAAGGCCCTGGCAACGGTCAAGAGGATGAAGGGGAAGTCCCAGCATGTCACTGTCAGGGACCTGTTGCAGCTCTACGATTCGCAGGGCATCACGCCGGACCTGCTGGTCGCTGAAGGCCTGGATGTGAAGATGCCCGGTGATTTCTTCGCCCAGGTAGCAGCGCTGCATGAGACATCCGAGGCTGCAGCAAAGACCGAGAAGGCGGAGAAGCTGGACCTGGGAGATATCCCGGAAACCGGCATTCTGTATTACGATGATTATATGAAGCTGGATTTCGAGAGCGAGGTGCTGGCCATCATTGACAATAATATCGTCCTCAGGGAAACGGCTTTCTACCCGACATCAGGCGGCCAGCTGCATGACGTCGGGCAGCTGCAAGGCCCAAGCATTCTGAAGGTGCTGGACACCTTCAAGCAGGATAAAATCATTGTCCACAGGGTCGAGGGAGACCTTGCCGGATGGAAGACTGGCATCACCGTCAAAGGTCATGTCGATGAATCCCGCAGGCGGCAACTCGCGCAGCATCACACTGTCACGCACATAATCAACGGCGTTGCCAAGCAGGTGCTCGGCAACCACATCTGGCAAGCAGGCGCCGAGAAGACAGAGGAGAAAGGGCGGTTGGACATCACACATTACGACGCCTTGAGCCAGAAACAGCTCGACGACATCGAGGCGGGGGCCAACCGGATAATTGCAGATGCCATTCCAGTGGAATCCATGATACTGCCCAAGGATGAAGCGGAGAAAAGATTCGGTTTCCGGCTGTACCAGGGCGGCGCCATACCCGGCCATACCCTCCGCGTCCTGCGCATCGGCGACCTGGACACCGAGGCCTGCGGCGGCACACATCTGAACAACACTTCCGAGGCTGTTCGCATAATCATCCTTGGCACCAAGAAGATTCAGGATGGAATAGTGCGCATCGAGTATGTTGCCGGCAACAGGGCCAAGGAGATATTCGAGGCCGATAAAGGCCAGCTGTCCAGAGCGATGGAAACTCTGGGCATCACCGACCCTGCGGCTCTCGAAAAAGCATGCCAGGATGTTTTCGCTCTCTGGAAGTCCCTGCGCAAAGCAACAACCAAGGTCCAATCGGCAC
This sequence comes from Thermoplasmata archaeon, assembly GCA_046485165.1. Taxonomy (GTDB): domain Archaea; phylum Thermoplasmatota; class Thermoplasmata; order SG8-5; family SG8-5; genus UBA147. The sequence goes on along the minus strand of JAWOHM010000152.1, from coordinate 3,809 downwards.
TGGAGGAACAGAAGGCCGCGATGCTGGAAGAGATTCTTTCATCTGTAAAATCCAGTCCGGCATTCCCATACATTCAAAGGTTCAGGCAGATTGGCAGGCCCAAGAACATCGAAGAAGTGTCCCCGAAGGTTGAATTGGACATAGCCAGGCCGCATGAGCATCTGCAATCCGCATCGGCTGCGTTCAAGGTGCAGAAAGAACACCTGGGTCGCACTTTATTGCGCTTCCTGGGCGATATGGATACGTGGCTCGGGGAACTGGGCGCCTGAGTGACAAACGAGGCAAACTCTTTTAATGTCGATGATAATACCATACTTGATAACATGCTCACTTGTTTCGTGTTGATAAGGGTCGAAGCCAAGAAGGAAGACGAGGTCTACGACTATCTGGTCAAGGTCAAGGAAATAGAGGGCATCCGCGAGGTTTTCGGCGAGTACGACATGATATGCAGGATGGAAGCCAGGAACCTGAAGGAATTGCGCAGCCTGGTCATCCAGAAGGTCAGGAGCGTGCCCGGGGTTATCTCCACCACAACGCTGATAACTTCAGAATGATGATGTTGATTTGTGTTGTTCGGGAATCGGGAATTTGATTGGTTATTGTAATTTCGGGAATCGGGACTCGTACCGCGGGAAGCGGGAACCTGCTGGGTTAATGCCATATCGGGAAGCGGGATTCGGTGACGGATTCAATGGATGTCAATGCATCCATTCCGTACGATTCCCTATTCCCAATTCCCGAAGTTTTAATCGTAATTCTACAATCTAAAATCTACAATTGTCACACCTTCATTCATATTGAAAAGATTTATAACAAATAATCTATTGTGGCCCATGCTCAGTACATCTGAGTCTTGGTGAATCAATGGAAGATTACGATGCAAAAGCGATCGAATCGAAATGGCAGGAGCTGTGGGACCAGCTCAAGCTATATAACTTCGATAAAACATCGAACAAGCCGGCATTCAGCATCGACAACCCGCCCAGGTATGCGTCTGGCCCCTTGCATGTCGGCCATGCCACCCATTACACCCATATCGATTTCGCCGCGAGATTCAAATGGCAGACCGGCCACAACGTTCTTTTCCCGCTGTGCGTGGACGTCAACGGCATGCCCATCGAGGTCAATGTCGAGAAGAAGCACAACATCCGCATGCGCGACACGCCCCGCCAGGATTTCATAACGCTCTGCAAGGAATTCGCGGATGCGAACATTGACCACATAAGCCAGCAGTTCCGGATGCTGGGCTGCTGCATGGACGGCTCCCAGTTCTACCGCACTGACGCGGATTATTACCGGCGGCTCACCCAGATAACCTTCATACGGCTTTACAATGAGGGCCTGATTTACAAGGGTCTCGCTCCGGTCAACTGGTGCCCCAGGTGCGGGACTGCGCTTGCGGATGCCGAGGTCGAGTATGAAGACAGGGAATCCACCCTGAACTACATCCGGTTCGGCGTCGCCGGCCAGGACGAGGATGCCCTGGTGGCCACTACCCGCCCGGAGTTAATCTGCACCTGCCAGATGGCGGCAGTGAGCCCGAAGGACGGGAAGCTCGCTCATCTGGTCGGAAAGAAGCTCATCACGCCAATCTACGGCAAGGAGGTCGAGATTATCACCGATGACAAGGTGGACCCGGAGTTCGGCACCGGCCTGGTGATGATATGCAGCATCGGAGATAAAGACGATTTGGAATGGCTCTACAAGTACAAATTGCCCATCGAGAACGCCATGGACGGCCAGGGCATAATGAACCAGACCGCCGGAAAGTACAAGGGCCTGGGAATAAAGGAGGCCAGGGCAGCAATAATCGAAGATCTCCGCGCCTCGGAGCTTCTGGTGAAACAGGAGAAGACGCCCCAGAATTTTGGCGCATGCTGGCGATGCCACAGCCCCATAGAGTTCCTGCAGATGCCCCAGTGGTTCCTCAAATCCCTGGACGCGAAGGACGACATTCTGCGGATCGCCGACGAGCTGAACTGGCACCCGGAGTTCATGAAGATCAGATTGCAGGAGTGGGTCAACTCCCTGAACCGTGACTGGGTGATATCCAGGCAGCGGTACTTTGCCACGCCGATACCGATATGGGAGTGCAATGCCTGCGGGGACATTGTCCTGGCCAGGGAGGAGGATTGTTACATCGACCCCACTGTCGCAGAACCGCCGGTGCCCGAATGCCCGGAATGCGGCGAGCAACTTACTGGCTGCCCGGATGTTTTCGACACATGGATGGACTCCAGCATCTCCGCGCTCTACATCTCATTCTGGGAAAGGGACAGCGCCCTTTTCGAGAGATTGTGGCCTGCCAGTCTCCGCCCCCAGAGCCATGACATCATCCGCACGTGGGCGTTCTACACTATCCTGAGGAGCCATTACCTTGTCGGGACTAAGCCATGGAACGACATCATGGTGGACGGCTTCATCCTCGGTCCGGACGGCAGGCCCATGCATGCCTCCGATGGCAATGTCATCGACCCCCTGGAACTGCTGGGCCAGTACGGCGCCGATGCATGGCGTTACTATTCCTCGACAGTTTCCCTGGGAGAGGACAGCGCCATCCGTGTGAAGGACGTGGTCCACGGCCAGAGGTTCTGCGCCAAGCTCTGGAACATACACAAGTTCCTCTCGAAGGCAATTACCGCACCCGAGGCTGTGCCGATATCGGAGATGCGGCCATCCGACCGCTGGCTCCTGACTCAGTATTCCCGATTGGTCACCGAGGTCACCAAGGATTACAGTGAGTTCCACTTCGACCGGGCCATGAGGAAGCTGGAGCAGTTCGTCTGGCATGCATTTGCGGACCATTACATCGAGATGGTGAAGCACAGGATGACCGGAGAGGACAGGGCGCTGGCATACACCCTGCACGAAGTGGGCCTGGGCACTCTGAAAATGCTGGCCCCCATAATGCCGCATATCTGCGATGAGATATACGAGCAGGTCTACAAGCAGTATGATGGCGCGCCAAGCATAACTGTTTCCGACTGGCCATCGCCGGTCCATGACGACCAGGATGACCTTGAGATAGGTGAACTGCTGAAGGACGTGATCGCCGCCATCAGGAGCTGGAAGTCGGAGAACGGCCTCGCCCTGAGCGCGAAGCTGAGCGTGGTGGAGATAATCGGCGCGAAGGCTGAATACCTGATGGGCTCCGAACCGGACATCGCTGGCACGCTGAAGGCCAAGGATGTTCTGATGATGGCAGAATCCGATGTCACCGAGAAGATAGTGGGCATAAAGCCGGTGCACGCTGTGCTGGGGCCTATATTCAAACAGAATGCGAAAGAGGTCGCAGAGAAACTTGCGGCCGTTAACCCGGAGCAGGTCGCCGAGGCCCTGGAATCCGGTGAGCTGGATGTGCAGCTCAACAATGGAGAGGCAGTGAAAATCAACCGCAGCATGGTGAGTATAATCAAGGCGCCGATGATAGACGGAAAAGAGGTCAAGTCCGTCAGTGTCGGCGAGCTACTGATACTGATAGGAAAAGGTGATTGAGATGGCATTGCAGGAAAACGCGATAGAGACTCTGAAGGCCGTGCTGGACCCACATACCGGGCTCAGCGTCTGGGACATGGGACTGATACATGACATGAAGATTGATGGCGGGGCAATAAGCCTCACCTTCATACCCACAAGCCCGTTCTGCCCCCTGGGGATACAGCTGGCTCTGAGCATAAAGAAGGCCCTTGTCAAGCTGGAAGGCGTGGCCAAGGTCAACGTCAAGATAGAAGGGCACATGAACGCCGTCGAGATAAACGAGATGCTGGCCTCAATCTTTGGCCAGCATCTCGTTTATCTCGACGGCGTTC
>JAWOHM010000128.1:0-7011 GCA_046485165.1 Thermoplasmata archaeon | reverse complement strand
TTGACAGGTTCATTAAGAGGCTTAGACAAAGATTTGGTGTTCAGGTAGTTCCGGTTATCAGGAGCTACGCTGCCATCTTAGAGCATCATAAAGAAAATATTCCTACTATTACTTATTTTCTTGGTGACCAGAGGCCTATAAAGGAAAATATAAGATACTGGACAAAATTCCTGAATCAGGATACCCCTGTTATGCTTGGTTCTGAGCAAATTGCCAGGCGCCTGAACCAGGCTGTTGTCTTTTTCTCAATGAATAAAGTTAAACGGGGTTATTATGAGGTAGAGATCATTCCTGTAACAGAAGATTCACAATCGACCAATATGTATGAAATTACAGAAAATCACATAAAACTTCTGGAAGACCAGATAACCAGGAAGCCTGAATACTGGTTATGGTCACATAGAAGATGGTCACATAAAAAGCAGGTTGCCACATGAAAAGGCTTGCCATAGTTATATTGAACTGGAACGGAGAGGGTTTCTTAAGAAAGTTTTTACCCTCGGTCACCAAACATTCAAAAGGTGATCATATAACTATATGGGTTGCCGATAATGGCTCACAGGACAGCTCACTGGCTTTTCTGAAAGAGAATTATCCTCATGTCAGCCTGCTTGAGTTCGTCAATCCGTCTTCTTTCCGGATGGGTTGATCAACCATGATAATCTCACACTTTTCCATTCCATCAACCACTCCAGGCGGGGCGCGACTTACAGGAATGTGTTGCTGAACCCCGGGCTGTCACAATCGGACATCGCGGCCATAACCGGGGAGTCAAGGCAGACCATAGCCAGAACCCTGAATAAACTGGAAGCGGGGGGGCTGCTCACCACGGTGATTGACGGCGTGCATTCCAGGTACTACTCCACCACATTGCTTCCTGAAGGCGCCGAAGCGTTTTACAAACAATCCCGGGAATTCTCCGAATTCATAATGAAGAGGCTTGAGAATGAGGGGGGGAAACCGCCGACCACCATAAAAAAAGGCCTGGACAGGATGCTGGTGGAGATGGGCTATGCCTCGGACAGGTTCGCCATGGAGATTGGCATCAACCCGTTCATGACCTGCAACCTCTGCTGATTTTATACAAAATAATGTACCAAAGATGTTGTTATTTAAACCATTTGTGCCCATTATCAAACTATAATGTCTATATATCGGGGAATCCAACAGTATCTTGTATATGATCAACAGCGATGACGACTTTGCAGCGTTGCTCCTTATTCCGGGAGTGGGGCGAGCCAAGGCAAGGGCTCTGCACGCTGCGGGCTACAGCACCCTCTCCGACATCGCGAAGGCAGACCCGAAAGAGCTTGCCAAGGTGCCTGGCATCAATCTCGAGATGGCCCGGGATATCTTGAATTTTGTCCTGGTAATGATCTCTTCCGAGCAAAAGGATGAAAAGCCGGAAACCCCCCATGAGCTGCTCATCTGCCCGCTGTGCGGATCCATGGTCAGCTCCGGCTCCTCTGAATGCCCGGGCTGCGGCATTGCATTCAGCGACGAGGTTGATGATGGGAATCCGGATGAGCTCGGTCTGCCCGAACCGGGAAGCGACGAAAAGGATGGATTCTGGTACAAGAAACAGACGAGCCTGTTCATCTGCCCTGAGTGCGGTTCCCTGGTCTCCGATGGCAGTGATGTGTGCCCGAAATGCGGCGTTCAGTTTGACACGGATGACGAGCCGATGGAGGCGCCGCCGGCACCCGCGCCCGGCGATACGGATGGATACTGGTACAAGGAGGATTCAACACTGTTCATGTGCCCGAATTGCGGCGCGTTCATCAAGAGGGATGCGCAAAGTTGCGAGGCGTGCGGCATCGTGTTCGAAGCAGATGGGGAAGAAGAGGAAAACATTCCGGAGGTCATGGCATGCCCCATGTGCAAGGCCTTGCTGCCGGAGGGCGCCAAGACATGCGCGGAGTGTGGATTTGATTTTAACAAGGAATGGGACGGATTCTGGTACAAGTCCCAGACAGAGCTGTTCATGTGCCCGGGCTGCGGCGCGTTCATCCCGAAGAGCGCCACCCAGTGCGGAAATTGCGGTGCTGCCCTGGAAGAGGATGAGGAGCCGGAGCCGCCGACCGGGCCGCGGGCATGCCCCATGTGCAATACCGAGCTCGCGCCAGACGCGGAAAATTGCGCGAATTGCGGTTTTGACTTCAGTGTGGAGAAGGATAAAGACGGGTTCTGGTACAAGGACCGGTCGACCATATTCATCTGCCCGGGTTGCGGGGCATTCATCTCGGATGCCGCATCGAGCTGCATGAATTGCGGACTGGCATTCGAGGGTGAGGAGGACACACGCGAAGATGCGGACATCGCCGGCAAGATGAGCGAAGAGAAGGCGAGTGACCTGGAAAGACAGGTGAACGACCTCATAGAATTGGTGGAAATGGAGGACGAGCTGGACACTGCGGCAACCGACCAAGAGCCCACGATTCTGGACCTTGCACCGGAGGCGCCCTCTTCTGAGCCGGGGAATCTTGACGAGGTCCTGTCACAGGATTCGCTGTATTTGTGCCCCATCTGCGGCGCTTTCATACTGCCCAACACGCTGAAATGCCCCTCGTGCAGCACCGCTTTCGATGACATCGAGGACCTGGAATTGGGGCCTGCCGGTTCCGTGCAGAGCGAGCACATCGACCCGGCAGAGCTCGCCAGGGAGATGGCAACAGAGATCGAGGAGATTGAGGCCGAATTGCTCGAGCAGCCAAAGAAGGAGAGGAGCGGGGTCTCGAAGGACTTCCTGGACCGATGGAAGAAACTGGAGCCGGTGGATGAAAGCACCATAAGAAAAAAAGCCGCCGAGACCAAGAACTCGGCCGTCGTGGACATCAAAAAGGATGATGAAATCGGGGATGTCGGCGCAGCGCCGGGCATTGACCGTAACGTGGACCATGGGTTCTGGAAAGATAAAGCCAGGGCGCTTGCATCGGAGGGAAAATTGGAGGAGGCCATCGCCTTCCTTGACAAAGCGGTGGACATGAACCCGGAGAGGGAGATGGAATACAAGCGCCTGATGCTGGAACTCATGGGTGTGGAACCCAGCGAGAAACCGGTCGACCTGTCTGAAATGGCCACCATAGATGATATCGGGGAATTGGCCATTGACGAAGCTGTTTTGTCAGAAAGCAACCTCAGGAGGATTGAGGAAATCGAGAGGGAGCTGGTGCTGAATCCAGACAACGGCGCACTGTGGCAGGAGAGGGGGGAATGCCTTGAAAAACTGGGCCGGCACCAGGAGGCGGTAGAATGCTTCGACAGGTCCATCAACATATCATATTCGGAACTGAGGAAGGACCAAAGGGGCGGCGAAAAGAGGCGCAGATTGCCCCAGCCCAGCGTCGGCCTGACCAACGGAGAGGGAAGGGTCAACGGCAGGGTCAACGGGCTTCTGAGCCAGAGGGGGCTCATCAACGGCAGCCTGGCCGGCATGACAAATGGGAAGGTCAACGGCATCATCCGGGGCAGGGTCAACGGCGTTATGGGCCGAACGAATGGGTTGTTGCAGGGAAGGGTCAATGGCAGGGTCAACGGACTTGTGCAGGGAAGGGTGAACGGCAAGGTAAATGGGTTGACGAACGGACTGGCAGAGGGACGCATCAATGGCACCGGTATAGGATTGATCAACGGGACTGGCGTGGGGCTTGTGAACGGCGGCCTGGTGAACGGGCTCGGATTGGTGAACGGGGAGGGAATGGTCAACGGGACCGGCAACCTCAGAAGGCTCAGGCAGAGGCGCAGAGAGCGCATGATGTGGCGTTACAGACTGACCGCGATGGTGATGTTCGTCACCGTGGTGCTGATGATGTCGATGATAGGAAACCTCTTCGTGCAGGAGGAGGGGAGCAGCATTCAAATAGACGGAAATTTCGCAGACTGGAATGGCGTCAGAAGCTATTACAATTTCCTGGAAGAACGTGCCCTGGCCCCGGAGATGCGAATTCTCGAAAGCAGACTGCTGCAGGAAAGCGACCGGCTAAACCTGTTCGTCTTGTTCGGAGGGGATGCTTTTGCTGCGACTGATGGGGGCGTTAATTCGGTGTGGGGGTTCATAGACATAGACAGAGATGAGGAAACAGGCTATGCCATGGGCGACATGGGCGTGGACCTGGCCGTGGAGATTTTCGGGTGGAACCGGACTGTAGTGGGTTCCAACGTCCTGGGATTCGACGCCATTGCGAACAGGGATGATTGGGGTGGGTTCGCGAGAGTGGGCGGTGCGGCTGCGGCTTGCAGCGGCCCGGTTATGGAAGCCAGCGTCACCATACCGAGAGCGATGGTGCCGAGGCTCGGCGACGCCGGGATGTTAGTCATCACCCTCGACTCGGAGAGGCAATTCGATATTACAGATTACATCATGGCGCGGGAAACGGGCGGCGTGGTAGCGACATTCATCCAGGAAGGCGATGATATAATCCAACCCGGGACCGAGGATGTGGTCATGGGCCGGATTACGCTGAGCGCCCATTCCGGTACGGGCGGCACCATTGCTGGCCTGCAATTCCGCATCGCGGGAAACGGCGCTTTCGATGATTTCCTGAGCCCTGTGCTGAGGAGGCCGGGCGGCCAGATAGTGCCGGCAACTGTTACTGCCGATGGAAATTCCGGGTTCAACGTGACATTCACGGATTACCTGGACATCGCGATTAACACCACACTAGTACTGACCCTGGAGACTGGCATCGCCACATCTGCGACCGGGAAGGCCGTGGGGGTGTCGCTGACAGACATTGTTCAAAACGGGGGGGGCTCAAGGATACGGAACCAGAACACCATACTGCACAATATCGGCCAGCCCGGCGAAATGAGCATTGACGGGGCTTTCGGTGACTGGGCCGCAATTTCTGCCATCGAAGACCCGGAGGACGATGTTTCATCTCCGGTTGCAAATGCTAGCTTCATAAACAAGAACATAGACCTTGCCGAGGGCGCATTCACCATGGCAGATAATTCATTGTTATTCTATTTGGCCGTCCACGGCACAATGATGGGGGGCGAGAGCCTGCCGACGGTTCGTTACAGGCCCGGGTCCGCCCCAGCCACACAATACACGGATTCCGACCGCGACACTGTGCCGGACCTGCTTGACCCACACCCGTTTGACTTCACGAATGACGGCATCACCGATGAGAGAATGCAGACGCCGGATGGCTTGCCGGACGTTGACGGCGATGGCATCGCAGACCATCCACGCGGGCCGGACCGGTGGCTCAACACCACCATCCCGGATGACTTTCCGGAACCTTATGCGGGCAGGTTCGTGTCTATTTATATTGGGCCTGTAGAAACTAGAGATGAGAAGAGCCAGGATATGAAAGGCGATGACCGCGCCTACATCCTGATAGATTCGGATGATGAATCGGGCACCGGCCAGAACCTGAGGGGGGGCATCGGCATTGACCGTGTGGTTGTGATATCCGGAAAGAGCAATCGCATAATTGCCAGCGAACTGTACAGATATGACCCGGATAATTCTGAAACGGGATGGGTATTTGCGGGGAATGTCAGCACAGCAATAGACTGGAACAGGATGGAGGGCGCAATCAACCTGCAGGGGCTTGATTTGCTTCCGGGAAACAATTTCACGGTTTACATATCCATCGAGGACTGGAAAGGAAGCACAGATTCCACGGAACAGCCATTCGGCCTGGGCGTCGCGGCCAATTCTGGCACGCGTTCTCCAGCAGGCGACAATGTCGTGCTCAATGAGATTTCGGCCTTCGGCGATGCAGAGTGGGTTGAGGTTTGCAACCCCACCGCTGCCGCCATCGATATCGGGCTTTGGACCATCCAGGTGCAGGGCGGAGGCATCGGCAATTACAAAATAGCATACATTTTCCCTGCGGGCACCACCATAGGGGCTTTCGGCAGCGGCAGCGAGTACCTGGTTGCAAGCACGAGCAAGCAATTTCTCGATAATAAATGGTCCAATGTGAGGTTGGTGGCTGGTGGCGCCATCGTTGACGAGGTCGCCAGCCCCGTGCCCGTCTCGGGAGTTGCGCATGCCAGGTTCAAGAACGCCACCTGGGGCATGCCACAGGACACGGATGCGGCCGGCGATTGGTACACTTCCATCGCCCCCACAAGCGGGGCGCCCAACGACCGCAGGACGCCGATAATGACCATCTTCAAGTCCGGGGACAAGGCCAATGTAGCGCCGGGCGGCACCATCACCTATTACGTGTGGTACAACAACACGGGCGAAGGGAACGCCCGCCACGTTTGGCTGAACGACACATTGCCAATCGGAACCGGCTACATGTCCTCCAGCGCCCCGTACTCATCATATTCCGGTCAGGAATACCGCTGGTACTTCTCTCACGTGCCTCCCGGTTCGCATTCATTTTCCATCTCGGTGCGGGTGGATAGCGGGGTAGCTGTTGGAACAATTTTGACCAACAGCGCGACCCTCGAATACACGGACCAGCTTTCGAGAGCACAGACCGGTTCCTCGGATTCGTTCGACACCGTTGTGGAAGCGCCCAACCCGACCTTGATCCTCTCAAAGGCAGTCGACCTGGCCTCGCCCTTCCCCGGCGAGAGCGTGACATTCACAATCTATTACAACAACACCGGAACGGTTTCCGCCCCCCATGTCTGGTTGAACGACACGCTTCCTGCCGGAATGACCTATGTTTCTGGTAGCCCGGCCCCGACATCCGTCAGCGGCCAGAACATATACTGGTACTTCCAGGATGTTCCGGTGGGCACAAACTACCTTGTTCTCCAGGCACAGATAGGTTCTGCTGTGGCCCCGGGAACCACGCTCACCAACACGGTTACTTGCGATTACAAGGACCATAATGGGGATTCTCAGCCCCTGTTGCAGGCCCAGTCCTCGGTGACGGTGGGCAACCCCATAAACAGCATAGTCATCAATGAGATAGTGAGCCTCCCGAACCCGGAATGGATCGAGCTGTGCAACCCCTCTGCGGAAACCGTGGGCATGGGCGGGTGGGCGCTTCAATACTATCAGGGAAACTGGAAGAACATCGTTTCTCTGGACCC
>JAWOHM010000091.1:0-26339 GCA_046485165.1 Thermoplasmata archaeon | reverse complement strand
GTTCAGGGTCTAGGGTACCGAATCTGGCTGGCGATAGAAACGTCAGCCATTCTTAGACCCTTAATACTATTCTATAAACGTAAGAGTTCGGTTTTGTGAAGTTCGGGAGTCGGGAATGGGGAATAGAGAATCGAACAGAATGGCTGCATAACTAGCCATTGAATCCGTCACCGCATCTCGATTCCCTTAGCTTCAATAACCAAGCAGATTCCCGATTCCCGCAATCACAGTAACCAATCAGATTCCCGATATTGCATTAACCTGGCGGGTTCCCGCTTCCCGACCAGACTACTTCTTTTCATTGAATCCTTATCTATAAACAAAGACCCCATCCCTTTTTAATTAAAAACTTAGCCCCTAGCCCCTTTGTACCAATCTACAAGCAAAGCCCCTAGCCCCTCGATACTTATTTTAACAACACTAAATTATTGACACGCTCGTTGGAATCGGCGAAGAACGGAATCGTATGCTGGTGTCATTTGCCCTGTTGCAGAAAGCCCTAAATCTAGGCGCCCTTGCTCACGAAGTCGCATATCCTTCTGGTAGCCTCCAAGGCATTTCCGCAGTACTTCTCCAGGAAATCGTCCGGCAGGTTCTCATGGAGGGGGATGCCCTCGCTGGCGGCGAGAGCCTTGGTGCCGTCGAAGTTGACGTATGACATGCGCATGGTGAACTCATCGCTCGGCCTGGCAAACGCAACGCCCGGGACTGTGGCCACATGCTTCTCGTTGAGTATGGCCTCGCAGAGCTGCTTGCTCGTCTTTATCCCGCGCTTCTCGAGATTGTCTGCAACGGGAGTGAAATCCGGGAACAGGTAGAACGCCCCCTCCGGCGGATGGATGCGCGCACCGGATTCCCTCAGCATGTCGGCGCACCTGTTGCTGACGTCCCTGAATATGCGTCTCACATGCCACAGGTAACGCTCCAGCTCCAACCCGCCCTTGAATGCGGTGACGCCGGCCCACTGTATGGGGCTGCTGACAGAGGTGTATGTCTGGCTGGCCGCATCGGTCATAGCCGACCTGAGCCAGTCAAGGTTCTCCGGGAATGTGAACGTCCCCAGCCTCCACCCTCCGGCCGCGCTCCATTTCGACAATCCGGAACTTATTATTGTGCCTTCAGGGTAATATTTCGCGACCGAGACATGCTCGCCCCTGTGATGTATCTGGCCATAAATCTCGTCGGACAGAAGTATGACCTCATACTTCCTGGCGACCGCCGCTATCTCCATCAGGTCCTCGGCAGAGTAAGTGCCGCCGTCCGGGTTTCCCGGATAGCACATGACCACTATCCTGGGGCGGTAGGTGTCATGCTCGCTCTCGCAGAGTTCGGTGAGCTTCTCCGCGCTCATGTGCCACTTGTCCTCGAACGTGGTATGGATCAGCTGAACCTGCCTGCCGATGAGCTGGGCCTGCGGAACGTAGGACACCCAGCATGGCGTGGGGACGATGATCTCCCCGTAGAATGAAAGCTGGAGAAGGTACATCAGGATTTTTGAGCCCGGCCCGATCAGAACGTTATTCGGGTCAACTCTCACGCCGTCCTTCTGCCAGTGATAGTCTGCCACTGCCTTTCTCAGCTCGGGCAGCCCCTTAGTCGAGAGGTAGGTCCTTTCGGTTGCGTACAATTTCAGGGCCTTGACGATGAAATTCGGGACTGGGAAGGGCGACTCGCCGATTCCAAGATTGAGAACCTCTGTGCCGTTCTTCTTCATCTCCCGGCATCTCTCGTTGATGGCCAGTGTGGCTGATTCGCCCAGGCCGCGGAGGTTCAGGTTAAGGCTGACGTGCTTATGGATGTTCATGATTATCACATAACCGACATCTTTGCGTCGGCCCTATGCAGATATTGTTCACCTTCATTAACGTTTTCATAAGGAAGTGATTTATATCTGGCAGGCATCCTAATGCCCATGAGGATATTGGTCGAGGCCTACGGCTGCACCATGAACCGCGGCGAGGCAGAGGAGTTCACACGTGCCTTCATCGAAAAAGGCCACGCTCCGGCTTTGACCGAGCAGGATGCAGATGCATGCGCCATTTTCACATGCGGCGTCATCGAGACCACAGAGAGGCACATGCTAAAGAGGATAAAGGAAATCTCTGGCAACAAGAAGAGGCTGTTGCTGGTCTGCGGATGCCTTGTGACCATCTGCCCCGAAAAGATACTGAGAATCGCGCCTCATGCAAAGCTCATAGGCCCGGCGCGGCAGCTCGAAGGCATGGGATTTCTGGAGACCGCCCCATCATCCAAAAAAGCACAGATGCGTTCCTCGGTGGGCATCCTGCCGGTGGCCACCGGATGCGCGGGCTCATGCACATATTGCATAACCAAAGTTGCAAGGGGGCGGCTTTGCAGCAGGCCGCCGGCTATGATATTCCAGAGGCTGGAATCGCTGGTCGCCAGAGGTGCGGCCGAGGTCCAGCTCTGCGCCCAGGACACGGCAATCTACGGGAGGGACATGGGCCTTGACCTGGCGGCGCTCGTGGAAAAGCTCTCGTCTGCCGGGGGGGATTTCATGATGCGCATCGGCATGATGAACCCGGCAAATGTAATGGCGGACCTGGGCCCCATACTTCGCGCGTTCCAAAGCCAGAAGGTCTTCAAATTCCTGCACCTGCCGGTGCAATCAGGCAGCGATGCCGTGCTGGAAAGGATGGGGCGGCGCCACACAGCCAGTGACTTTCGTGCCATCGTCAGCGCATTCCGGGAACGCTTTCCGGGCATGGCCCTGTCCACCGACATCATAGTGGGATTCCCGGGCGAGACAGACGGGGATTTCACGGAAAGCATGGAACTGATGAGGGAGACAAAGCCAGACATAATCAATGTCACAAGGTTCTCCCCCAGGCCGGGGACGCAAGCCCATTCCATGGAACCCAAGATACACGGGCGGACGGCAAAGGAACGTTCCCGGGCCATGGCCGAGCTCCGGTTCGAACTGACCAGGGGGAATTACCGGGAGATGATTGGGCGCACCGTCCGGGCGCTGGCGACGGAGCGGCGGGTCGAAGGCACCGCCTTCCTGAGGACACCGGAATACAGGCCGGTCGTGGTGGATGCCGAGGTCGATATGGGTCAATGGTATGACATCAGGGTCAAATCCGCAGAAAAGACGCATCTCCGCGGCACTCTGGAAAACGTTAAATAAAAATCTCGCATACTGGCAGGCGTGACAGGCATGGACAGGGCTTTTGTGGTGACCAAGGTGGAGCTCCTTCTCTCCGAGAAGATGGCCATGCTCGCCATGCTGAGGACCGGCATAGCCGTTTTCACATTGCCGTTCTCGGTCCTCACAGTCCTGATAGCCACTTCCAAATTCTATGAATTCTCTGACGTGGGCGCGCTGCTGCTCATCGTTTACTGCCTCTGCGCTTTGCTGGCGGCGGTTGGCGGCTATCTCGTGTTCAAATCTATAAAGAACATCCATGTCCTCGACCGCAAGATTGTGTCCCTGAAGGAGCATCACAAATTCATGAACGAGCTGATGGTTGAATAACCATCAGGACACAATCAATGAGCAATCTTCTTATAATGAATCACAAGCCGGAATGCAAATTGGCCAGCACAGGCCGTTTTCACAATCCGATAATGAAAGATTGTGCCGCCCGAAGGCGGCACATTTCGTTCAGAGCTGTATCTCTATTCCGAGGCGCTCGGTGAGTTCCTTGTACCTGTTCCTGATGGTGACCTCTGTCACTCCGGCGACATCTGCCACTTCCCTCTGGGTCCTGCGAGCATTGCATTGTATGGAAGAGATGTAGATGGCGGCCGCGGCAACCCCTGTCGGGCCCCTGCCGGACGTCAGTTCCTTCTTGGCAGCCTCGCTCAGTATGTCCATGGCCCTTGTCTGAACGTCGCCGCTCAGTTTCAGCTCGCTGCAGAACCTGGAGATGTAATCCTCCGGGCGGGTTGGCATGAGCTTCAGTTTCAATTCCCTTGTCATGAACCGGTATGTCCTGCCTATCTCCTTCCGGCCGACACGGCTGGCACTGGCTATCTCATCCAGTGTTCTCGGCACATTGCATTGCCTGCATGCGCCGTACAGCGATGCCGCGACAACACCCTCGATGCTCCTTCCGCGGATGAGGTTCTTGTTGACCGCTTTCCTGTATATCATCGCAGCGGTCTCCCTGACATTCCTGGGCAGCCCCATTCCGGAGGCCATCCTGTCGAGCTCGCTCAGCGCGAAGGCAAGGTTCCGCTCTGTCGCATTGGACACGCGAATCCTGCGCTGCCACTTCCTCAACCTGTACAGTTGGGCGCGGTTCCTGGTCGGGATGCTCTTCCCGTAGGAGTCTTTGTTCTTCCAGCCAATCTCGGTGCTCAGACCCTTGTCGTGTATGGTATAGGTCATGGGCGCCCCAGTCCTGGCACGTTTCTCACCCTGGTCGGCATCGAATGCGCGCCACTCAGGGCCCTGGTCGATCAGGTTCTCGTCAAGAACCAGACCGCAGTCCTCGCAAACAAGTTCGCCGCGGTTGTAATCCCTTATGAGATGGCCGCCCCCGCATTCCGGGCACTGGATCACTTCTTCCGTGGCTTCTCTTTTCTTCGGTATGTGTTCACCCCCTTCTTTCTCGGCGGCCCGGCAGAACGCCTCCCCCTGTCGGAGAAGGTGCGCACCCGCGTCTGCGTTCGTTTTGGGGCGGGACGCTCTTCCGGGTCCAAATACAAAGAGGTTCCAAGCAATCCCAAGGTCTCGGTGTTCGGTTTCGGTTTCAGGGAGATATAGGGTTCCTTCACGGGTCCGAAGACCCTCGCCACCTTCCCGACCTCGGCGCCCCTCTGGTCATAGACCCTCGCGCCCTGGGGCGGGATGTCCTGGCCGGCAGCGCTCAGCAGGATGGTGCCGTCATGGATTATGTTCTTCACGGTACCCAACTTTTTCATGCTGTCCTCATCGTATTTGTAATTTTGGACTTAAAGCTAAGCCCATCTCATATATAAGCTTATCGCAGTGTTTATTATACTACACCATTATTTCCATAGAAAATGGTATATATCGGTATTTATCGAAGGACTGGACGGACATTTAAATAGCTTCGCAGATAACTATTTAAACGCTGCTAACCCCGGGATAGCCGGTGTTGTCAATACATCCCCGCCCTTACGAGCATCGTAGGTAAGCATTCAGTGAAATGAAGTTGCCAGGTCGGGAATCTGCTGGATTAATGCAATAACGGGAATCTGATTGCCTAATGTAATTGCGGGAATCGGGAGTCGGTAACGGATTCAATGGCTGATTTTACAGCCATTCCGTACGATTCCCCATTCCACTTTTCCCCATTCCCGAACTTCAGAAGACTGAACTCTTACGATGCGAGTGAGACGAATTGCCCACATCTGCATTGCACGCAATTCGTTGCACAGGCGGGGTTTTCAAAGTTACATGCTAATCGGTAACTTGTTTTCATAAGGTTCTGAACCCCGCCCTCATAGGCGGGGCATTATGATTTTTTGTTGCTTTTCTGTTTGATTATTGATTAAATCATGATTATAACCACTTTAGATTTATATATCATCCTAGCATATACTAACACATAGGAAAAAGAGGAGATAGTTATGAACGACGGAAGAATCAAGAGGAGAATCGTATGGGAAAAGACCGGTGTGAGCGAGATTATCGGAACCATCCTCATGCTGAGCATAACCGTGGTTCTGTTCTCGGGCGTTATCACCATGGTCGGCAGCATGCCCTCGCCAAAGCAGACGTTCACAGTTGAGTTGAAGTGCAGCCTCCGCCCCGTGAACCCGGAGGATTGGACCCAGGGAGTCAATTTCATCATACTGCATCAGGGCGGCCAGGTCATGGACGAGATGTGGATCATGATTTACATCGCTGTTGACGACACCATGCTTGTGGAGAGGGTCAATGACGGGCTCATTGACGCTAACGGCGATGGCAAGTGGAACGTCGGCGAGTACTGGAGCCTCTTGATTACCAAGGTTTGGGGCGAGGAAACCTATGTGGCCACCCTGGGCGAGGATTCCAAATTCTCCATAACCATCGTGGACCAGGAGCGCAACACGCTGGTGTGGCAGGAGACGCTGGGCCAGGCCACGCATTATTATGCGCCCATCATCCAGAGGGCCTGGATAGACAGCGACGTTGCCACGCCCGTGGACGACCCCGGCCCAATCTCCTATATTGACAATTTCATAGTTTATGCCGAGATACGGGACCCGAACAACGACCTGGACAAGGGCAATATCTGGGTCGACATGAGCTCCATCTATGGTTCGGCCAGCTCGCCGATTCAGTTGAATGACACGATAACGATCGATGGCGTCGTGCGCGGCCACCCGAATGACAATATCTATCTGGCATTCTGCAATCCTCCGCCGCGCGTCTCGGTCGGTTATTACTTCTTCACGTTCAATGCGTCCAGCACCACGATTGACCCCCTCACCAACAAGACCCTCACATCCCAGGCTGTGTTCCATTTCCCGGTCGGAATGATATTGAAGGACAACCCCCAGATAGTCGTGAGGAGCGATTACATCCTCTTCAGCGACAACGAGCCCACGAACGGCGACACGATACGCATAACCGCCACCATTCAGAATCTGGGCGGCGTCGGCGCCAGGGTGAATGTCACGTTCCGCATCTATGACGAGAACGCCGCCATGAACACCGAATACTGGATAGGGAACACGACCATCTCGGTGCCCCAGGTGGGCGAGCGCGATGCCACCATGGAATGGCGCGCCTCGCCAGGCGGCAATCACACAATATATGTCGCAGCCTGGCCGATGGATGTGTTCGAGCTTCCCGAAACCGAGAACGACAACACGAACAGTTCCAACATCATAGTCATGCCGAAGATACTGCTTGTGGACGATGACGGTCATGTGAACGACCTCACCGACGAGGACACCGTATCTTTCATGAGGGCGTCCCTGGAATCCGCGGACTTCACCTATGACTTCATGACCGTGGGAGCCGGAGACGGCCCGTCATATGGGGTCGGGGATTATCCTCTGAAGGCGTATGATGTCGTGATATGGATGACCGGCTACAAGCCGTCCCCGCTCACGTCGAACGACATAAAGAACCTCACGAAATTTCTGACGGGGAACGAATGGGGCGACCGCAACATCGGCGGGGTGGGCGGCAGCCTCTGGCTCATCAGCCAGGGATTCTGGAAGGAGGCGAGTGCCAATACCCAGTATATGGAGTTTGCCATGCTGTACCTGAGAGACCCGGGCGAATCCTGGCAGACAGGGGAGATGTTCAATGGCTCGCTGCCCAGTAACCTGTACGGCAACGAGCTGAACAATGTGACCGACTATTTCGCCACCGCCCCCATAAAAACGCTGGAGCGCGTTCCCGGCACGGATGATGTCTCTTATTGGCTTCACATCAAGATCAACAACACGGCCACCGTGGCACTGGGAGACCTCGGGAAACCGAACATTCCGAACTTTGTTTATGCGATGACAGCCAGGTCGGACAGCGTTTCCAGCTCCAAAATCACGGATTCCAGGATACTGGTCCAGACATGGGACTTCTCCCGGATAGAGGACACGGCCACCCAGTCCCAGTATGCGTACAAGGCCATATTGTGGCTGGGGAACATAACGCAGAAGTTCACCCAGGACCTGGCCATATCCAGCCAGACCATTACCCCTGAAATAGTGTTCTTCAAGCAGCCAGTCACCATAAGCTTCACCGTCCGCAACAACGGCTTCAAGGTCTATACGCCCGGAGTGGACAGGGTGGAGTACATACTCAGGATATACGACAGGAACAATTATGTTATTAAGGAGGTGTACAGCAATCTGAGCAAGGTTCTGGGCGCCGGCAACGAGAACACGGTCGTGGTCAACATTTCCTGGACGCCCGAGACGCTGGGCTACCATAGGATATGGATAATGATAGACCCGTTCAACCTGATACCCGAGAACAACAAGCTCAACAACATCATATCCAATTACTGGGGCGCGGGCGAGCTCAATGTCCAGTACCGTGTCCTTCTGGTGGATGATGACGGCAGCGAGAACAATGGCGGCGCCATCTCCGTTCATAACGAGACTTATAACATGACAGCCGCCCTGGACCGCCTCGGATACACCAATGAGGCATACGCGGTTCAGAACAGCGATACCGGCCCGGAGTACGAGGCCACGACCAATAAGCCGGGCCTCAACGAGTACAACGCGGTGATATGGGTTGGCGGCGGCTCTGCCACGGACCCGTTCACCTCTGACGATGTTTCCAACATTGTGAAGTACATGCAAATCGGCGGCAACTTCTGGTACGTTGGCACGGGCGTCGATACGATGGTCAACACAACGTTCCGGAGCAGCCATCTCAAGATTGCCTCCGTCAATGTAAACCGCGGCACGGGAGATACCCTTATGGGCAGGAACAATGACCAGATATCTCACGGGATGGAGTTCCCCATTGCGAACAACATCTACGCGGATGTGTTGGTGCCAGTAAGCGAGACCTACGGGTTCACGCGGAGCTCGGAAGGCTTCAACTCGGTCCGGTACAGCGGGACTGCACCGGGCGGCACCGCGCCTTACAGAGTAATAACCACATCCTGGCTGCTGTCAAATCTGACAAACGAAGAGCACAGGGCGGAATTCGTGTTCATGGCGCTCAGGTGGTTCGACAAGCCCGAGGAAAGGATAGAGGCCAGGATAACGAATGCCGACATCACGATATCCAATGACCGCCCGCAGATAGGCAGCGGTTACGTGATAAGGGCCACGGTGCACAACACCGGCGGCACCACGGCCAATGTCCTGGTGAGGTTCATGGACGGCGACACCCAGATAGGTTCCCCATCCGTTTCAGTGTCTCCCGGGGGCAAGACCTCCGCAGAGACGATTTGGGTCCCGCTCTTTGCAGGCTCGAGGGACATCAGGGTGCTGGTGGACCCGCTGGACCTGGATCCCGCCAAGGAAATGGGCGAGGTCGATGAGATATTCGAGTCATCCAACAATGTGGCCATCCGCACAACATACGTCTACTTCTTCTGGGACGACATGCAGTCCGGCGCGGGCAAGTGGAGCCATGCCAGCACTGTCATGCACATCAGCGGCGAGGGCGCCCTGGAGTACTTCCACGAGACCACGCTGGACACGGCGATAGTGGACGAGTGGAACGACACCCAGAGCCAACACCTCACCACAATAACCGACCCCGGCTTCTACCACAGCTTCAACTCCGCCTACTGGCTGCAGGAGCCGCCCGGCGGAACCAACGGCACGGGCGGGACCAGGGGGTCGATACAGAAGACCGAGACCAGGTACATGAGGGGGGAGTTCAACGAGATAAATGCCAACGGCCTGACCGCCTATTTGCTCGGGACCACGCAGTCAATAACGGGACAGTCAATATCCATTGAGAACAACAAAGATGTCAGCACATCCTGGGGCATACGGGCCTACATCAGGAACGCAACAACACAAAATGAGTTCCTCCTCTACGGCGGCACCGTGGCCATTGTGACCAGGGCGGCGGGTGACACAGGCAGCGGCATCCAGTGGGTCAATTACACCCCTTCCAAGTTGTACAATCTCAACTACACGGACAGCCTTGTGATCAAGGTCTGCGGCGACGTGAACACGGTCAACCCGACGACCGTCCGGGTCATATTCACCACGCCCCAGCTGGGCGTGTCCCAGTTGGACACCGACACCTGGACCGTGTATTATTACACGCAAAGAACACTTGCAACCAGCCCGACGAAGGCCACCGGGACTTTCCAGTGGGGCACCAGCTTCTACAACTCGCGGATAGCCGGCTTCACGACCACCACCGTTGACAACACACCGCCCACGGTAGTGAAAACTGTCCCCGATGACGGTGTCACCGGCATTTCCACAAGCCAGAACGTGTTCGTGACCTTCGACGAGCCAATGAACGACGGCGCCACCAACAGGCCCACATTGATACAGACAGCCGGCTACGACCCGGGCGGCTGGAGCTTCCAGTACTGGTACAACGAGACCACCGCGGTCTGGACTCACAGCAACTGGAACCCCTTGGACGACATCACGCTCAGCTTGAGCGGCGCCCAGGACCTTTTCGGCAATGTGATGGTTCCATATGAATGGTCATTCAAGACGGCCAGCGGGCCCACTGCCACTGCCACCGGCCCGGTCGGGACATCCAACGTGGCGAACATCACCATCACCTACAACTGGGTCGGCAACCCTGATTACATCTGGATATATTACGGCAACAGCAGCCTGAACTGGACATTCGCGGGGAACGAGACCAAGGTCAACGGCACGTTCGACGGCACATTCCCAATGACCCTCACCGAGTCTGGCTCGTACTGGTGGAAGGCCATTGCCCAGGGCAACGGCTCCATGCAGATTCCGCCAGTCAACGGGACCACGCTTCCCGACACTGTCAGCCCGTACATCTTCGACAATGTCCGCCCCACTGTTATAGCGAAGTCTCCAGATGGCGTTGCCGTCCCGGTGGACGCTTATGTGGTCATAACGTTCACCAAGTTCATCAATGCGAATTCCGTTTCAATATCCATCACGCCCAATCCCGGCGGCCTGCTGTATCTCTGGAGCGATGACGGCACAGTCCTTACAATAGCCCACTACAATTTCGTCGCGGAGACCCTGCACACCGTCACAATAAAGAACGCGCTGGACCACGCCAACAACGTGCTTGACCCAATCCCATACTCCTGGCAGTTCAGGACGGCGGAGGGCGGAACTGGCGGTGTGGTGGACTGGTACGGCAAGGCGCCCGAAGGCAACAACTACAACAAAGCGGCAGTGACAGAATCGGTAGACCTGAACAATCTGACATCCGCGAAGCTGAGCTTCTGGCACAAGTACAACATCCTGCCCGGGAAGAACGGCGGTTTCCTCCAGGTCGGGTACAAGGTCGCGGGCGTCTGGAAATGGATTTACGTCATACCCTCCAATGCCTACACCGGGAACCTCAATCCAGCTCAGACGATTTATGACAGCAACAACAACCCTGTAAAATGGTGCTGGAACGGCATCAGCGCCCGCGGCACGTTCGGCTGGGAGTATGTGGAGATGAACCTGCTCCAGCATGTGCCCATAGCCAACCGGGGCGATGTCCGCATGAAGTTCAACTACACCCAGTGGGGCAACGGCACCGGCTATGGCTGGTACATTGATGACGTAAGGGTGACAGTGACCGGCGGCGGCAGGGACCTGTGGGAGATGGTCAAGACCACCGACCTCAACAACCAGGAAACAACGGCATGGTACAACAGGGACCCCAACCCGGCTCTGAACAACTTGAGCGTGGCCGCAGGCATTGACAACTACCTGATGACCCAGCCTATAGACCTGACCAATGCCAGGAGCGCATTCCTCAGCGCCCTGGTGAAATTCAACTTCAACACGGCGGACGGCGCGCCTCCTGACGGCTTCAGGATAGAGGTGACAAGCAACAACGGCGTCACCTGGGACCCCATAAACCTGGGCGTCAGGGCGTCCTGGGGCGTGTCCGGGACCGGGACGGATGATGACGATGGCAACATTGACGGGAAATCCTACACCGGCCTGCCCGAGGGCAATTACTGGGTGGACGTCGGAACGCTCACAAGGGTGAACACCGACCTATCCAGCTTCTCCGGCAATGTGATACAGATAAGGTTCAGGCTGGTGACCAACGACCATCCGAGCTATCTGCACTATGCGGACAACACAGTGGGCTTCGGCGGCTTCTTCATTGACGACGTGACAGTGATGGGCGAGACCATAATGGGGTGATGGCTTGAGCAACCTGAAAAGACGGATAGTATGGGACCGGGGCGGCGTTTCCGAGGTCATCGGGACGATACTCACGCTGAGCATCACGGTGGTGCTGTTCTCCAGCATCATCCTGATGGTGAACCAGTTCCCCGCTCCCGGCGACAATGTGTACACGGACTTCACAGCCACCATCGAGCCATGGAATAACTGGACCACCGGCGCTTACATACACATCACGAACACCGGCGGCCTGGTGATGACCGATGAATGGGCCCTGATAGTCATTACCATAGATTCGGAGACGTACTCGCTGGACACCAAAGGCGAAATGGACGAGCTCAAGTACGGCCTCGGGCCGGAAGTGCCGGGCCACAGGGGTTATGACAACGGGGATGCCAACTGGGACACCGGAGAGAGATGGACATTCCCCAGAAATGCCACTGACATCAAACAGGACTCGGCGGTCAGCGCCATCATACTGGACAAGGGCAAGAATGCCCTGGTGTGGAGCGCCAAGATACAGGGCGCGGGCAACAGGTTCGGCCCCATAATATCCAACATCAGGGCGGACTCGGACCTGGACAGCATCCGCCTGGACCCGATACAGTTCGGCAGGACGTTCTACATCTTCGCGGACATCTATGACCCGGACGGGGACCTGGACTACGCATCCGTCTCCGTTGACCTCTCATCGATAACCCTCTCCCCCACCATCGCGATGTACCACATGGGCAATGGCGTGTTCAGGAGCGATTCCTTGATGGCGCCAAATGCCGGAACCGTGCCAATCGGCTATCACATCGCCATAGTCCACGCGTTCGATGATGATACCCCGGTCATGCACAGCCGTGCGGCCGGCCGGATCGCGGTGGGCCTTGACCTGAAGGGGCAGCCCAACCTGGTGATAAACGAGCGAAACATGCGCATCAGCACGGAAATGCCCACCAACCACCAGGCAGTTTCCCTCATAGTGACAGTGATGAACTACGGCGGATGGTGCAACGGCACGCTCGCCCTCTTCGACATCATCGACCCGGTGGCGAACCCGAACGGGAAAGAGATAAGCAACCAGAGCTTCATCATATCGGACGGCCCTGACCAGGTGACCAGGACGATAGCGTGGGAGATAAGCCCTGGCGGGAAACACATACTCAAGATTGTGGCATTGCCGGTGCTGGCCGTCGACGCGGACCCCTCAGACAATATCGGGTACATCAACCTCACAGTGATGCCCACGATATTGCTGGTGGACGATGACAACCAGGGAACGGATTTCTCGCCGAAGGACACTGCCAGCTATATGAAAGGCGCTCTCGACTCCTGCGACTTCAAGTATGATGTATACACGGTCGGCAGCGGGAAGGACGGGCCCCGGTACAATACCAGCGACAAGAAGATGACCGATTACGATGTCATAATCTGGATGACAGGCTACGAGACTGAAAGCCTGCTCACTTCAGCTGACCGCCAGAACCTCGAGTATTTTCTAACCGATGAAATGAACATCGGGAAGGCGGGCAGCCTCTGGCTCATCGGCCAGTATCTTCTGAACGACTCGGCCTCCGCGGACTTCTTCAATCACCAAATCAAGGTGATTGGCAAGTTCGGGTCCCTCGATGGCCCCGGGTCCGAGCTCAAAGGCATTGCCGGCAATCCAGTGAGCAATGAGTGGAATTCCACGACCATACCGTTGCATAATATGACAAAATGGCTCCCAGACCACAAATTCAGCTGGGAAATTCTTGTTGACTCTGTTGCTGAGGTAACATTCAACCAAAACCTGATGGACCCTGCCTACGGCCATGCCCTGAACTACGAGAACGAGGCACTTGATTCCAGAATCGTGTTCTTCCCCTGGGAGTTCTCCAGGATAGAGGACACGAGCAACCAGGCACAGGTGGCCTACAAGGTCCTGAACTGGTTGGGCAATGTCAATATCAGAACCGGCAATGACCTGGCAGTCTCGGAACAGACACTTGAGCCGCCATTCGTGTTCTTCAACCAGAAGGTCACTGTCACGGCGGTCATCCGGAACAACGGGCCGGACGACCTCGACACGCAGGCCGGGCTGTTCATCAACGGCGGCAACGAGCCGATAGTCTGGAACGGAACCGTCTCGGTCCCAGGGAACGGCGGCACCGCCACCGTGACAGGGACCTGGGCAGCGGACAGGCTGGGCACGCACACGCTCAAGTGGAGGGTGGACCCCAACAACCTCATCCAGGAAACAAACGAATTCAACAACGAGGTGCCCTCCCATGTCCACAGCGGCGAGGTGTTCGTGGAGTTCAGGATACTGGTGGTTGACGACGATTCCAGCGATAATAATGGGGGCGGCTTCGTCAACGACACGGCATTGCTCACCGAGTCGCTCATGAGGCTGGGATACAAATTCGAGTCCGACGGCGTCGAGAATGCCCCGTTCGTGGTCGATGAGGACCGCGGAGGGCCGAGCATCGACTACCTGAAGAACTACAGTGCCGTATTCTGGGTGTGCGGGAACAGCACTGCCGGCCTCAACGACACGGAAGCCGAGAACCTGCGGTCCTACCTGCTGAATTACAGCGGCCGTCTCTGGCTTTCGGGCGATGACCTGTTCAATTACACCGGCCTATCCCCCGAGAATCGCTCTCTCTTCCTTGACGTCCTGGGGATATCAAACGTGACTTACAACCAAGGCGTTTACGGAACATTGAGGGGTCTTGACAATTCCCCAATATCGCACGGCATGAACATCTCCATCGCGAACAATCCCTTTGTAGATGTTCTCCGGCCGAATGTGACAGTCGGCGCCAGCGGGGTCCTCTACCAGAGCTATGTCGCCAAGGCGTTCGCCGCAGTCATGCACAACTCAAGCGGCTATCACGCCATCGCCTTCGGCTTCTCCCTGGGCACCCTGAACGGCACCGACCGAAAATATGTCGCGGGCAGCAATGCCACGGACGAATTGACATTCATGCTGCTGCGCTGGATGGGCCGGCCCGAGACAAGGAACGAGCTCAGGATAACGGAGAGGGATTATTTCCTGAACGATTGGCACCCCCAGATAGGCAATGCATACGTGCTGAGGGCCAGGGTCCATAATGTGGGCTCAAACCAGGCCAACTTCCTGGTGCGGTTCATGGATGGCGATGTCCAGATAGGCTCGGACACGATATCGGTGAGCCCAGGCGCAATGACCAGCGCGGAGATAATCTGGAGGCCGCTGTTCGCCGGCCTGAGGAACATCAATGTCTTCGCCGACCCGGTGGGGGACGTGGATGAGGTGTTCCAGTGGTTCAACAACAACATCTCGTTCCAGATTTACGTCTACTTCTTCTGGGACGACATGGAATCCGGGTCCGGCAAATGGACTCACTCGTCTACCATAATCAACATCAACGGGGAAGGGCCGCTGGATTATTACAGCCCCCTGACCACCGTTCACACTGGCATCAGCCAGGGATGGAACCAAACGCTCAGCTACGGCGTGGAAACCGTCACCAAAACGGCCTACAGCTACCCCAACTCGTTCTACATGAAGGAATACATCGGCATGTTCGGGAGCGCCGACGTGCTCATTAGTTTCGCCCTCGACGATTCCAAGTCCAT
The DNA here is from genome assembly GCA_046485165.1 of Thermoplasmata archaeon. GTDB lineage: Archaea > Thermoplasmatota > Thermoplasmata > SG8-5 > SG8-5 > UBA147. The sequence goes on along the minus strand of JAWOHM010000091.1, from coordinate 11,033 downwards.
GTCCCAGAGATATGCCAGTGGTAATCAAACATGGCTGGACGCCGCAAAAGATGCGGCCCTGCTGCTCTTGAAGGAATTGTCGGACGACTCTGTCTGCGTCAGCATCTGGGATTCACAGGGTAACCAGGAAAGGAGATGGGCCGGACCGAATGACCGTCCTTTGAGCACCTTCGAAAAAATTGCATCTAAGAATGTAAGGCCCCCCCTCCGGCTGGGAGACCCCTACACCTTCCCTAACGGCACAGTTGCCACCAACAGAGAACGGATACGCGAGGAAATAATGCCCATGGACGCCGAAGGTGGGACAACGATACTCTGGGACGGCATCGGGGGCGCGTATCTGGATACCCTTTATTATAACTCAACCTACCCGACCCTGATGCCAGTAGTCATAGTGCTTTCCGATGGCGCGGACACACAGGCATCGGACCAGGCGAGCATAGCCGTCAACAGAATAGAGGGAGGTAGCGATTACTGGTGCCCCTGGAACCATGTGAACGATACACGGGACTATGGTGACAACAGCAAGAGCCTGCATTACGGCAAGTACACAATGGACTGGGCCAATCCAGTTTCCACCACCTTCTGGATGGAGACAGGATTATTGGGTGCCATGGGGTACACCAATAGGAGAGGTCTGCTGTACGCAGACATGAAAATCTTCACGATTGGCCTCGGTCTGGAGCACCACGGAAATCCATGGGATCCCGTGGTGTACAAGTACCCGGGCAATCCGGCAGACCCCGGTTACCTGGCCCCGGACGCGAACCTTTTTGCCCGTTACAATCCCACTCAGGCGCCCTATGGGCCATTCTATGTCACGGACCCGCACATCTATAATGAGTCCGGGACGCTGGAATACAATCTCTGGCGCATAGCCAACACCTCCGGCGGGATGTACTTCCATGCGCCATCCGGGGACGACCTGGCTGACATATTCACGGAGATAGGCATGTTCCTGGCGACAGGTTTCAATCAGACCCGGTCCAGCTCTCCTGCGCCGGACACCAGGGCGACCATAGTGAAGAACTCGGACAAGCGTGCTGTGACCGAGCCGTTCAGCCTGGTTGACATGGAATCGGCGAAGCTCAGCTTCTGGCACAAGTACAACATGCTCCAGGGCGGCAACGGCGGCATCCTCCAGGTGGGGTACAAGACCAGCGCGGCCGGGGATTGGCGGTTCAGATATGTGACACCGCCGGGCGAGTACACGGGCATGCTGTATTACCCCAAAGTGTGGAAAGACGATTTCAACCAAACGATAAAATGGTGCTGGAACGGCGTCAGCAGCAACGGCGCTTACGGCTGGGACCATGTCAACTTCGACATATCCCCATTCGTGCCTGATGGTTTCAATGCTACGGATAACCATGTCTACCGTTCAGAAGTCGTGATAGCCTTCACATATCTCCAGAACGGCGGGGGCACGGGCGTCGGCTGGTACATTGACGACGTGAAGCTGGACGTCGCAAGGGAGGAGAGTGCCGACATAACACAGGACACCAAGGACCTCTGGAAGCTGACCAACCTCACGACCTCGGGAGTGGGCGCGCACAGCGGCCACCATGCCTGGAGCAACCTGAATCACACGGGCCAGTTGAATCCCGGGGTGGACAATTCCCTTGTCACATTGCCCATAGACCTGACCAGCGCAAAGAACGCCGAACTGAGCGCCTATTTCAAGTTCAACTTCAACACGCTGGACGGCGCGCCTCCGGACGGTTTCAGGGTAGAGGTGAGCAGCGATGGCGGCATGAGATGGACCGCGATAAACCTGGGCGTGAGGTCAGGCGAGGGCGTATCCGGGGTAGAGACCGGAATCAACGAGGGAAATTACTGGGTGTCGTCATCCACCATGAGCAGGCTGAAAACCGACCTCAACGCATGGGTGGGGAACCAGATAATCATACGGTTCCGGATGGTGACCACCGACCAGCTGGGTTATGACCATTATTCGGACCCCAATCAGTTCTTCGGCTTCTACGTGGACGATGTCGAGGTCACCGGGGACAGCATATACGGCTAGCCACGGCAATCCGATGCCTTGGATGTGTGAACAATGCGGACCGGAACATTCGCAGTACTGGCGGTTGCGGCAATGTTGCTGTGCCTCTTTCCGGCGCAGCCCCCAGACACGGTCATGGCATCGAGGTCCCTCGATTTCGGGGATTACAGTTCATATCTCGACATCCGGGCGGAAATGGAAAGGATAAGCACGGAATATTCCGACATAATCAGCATGAAAGTGCTTGGCCGGACCTGGGAAGGCCGCGACATCATCGCTTTGCGGCTCACCGATGCGCCCGGCCAGAACGAGCCGGGCGAGCCGGCAATACTGATTATGGGCGGGCATCACGGCAATGAGCTTGCATCCGTCGAGGTGCCCATGTACATCCTCGATTTTCTCACGGAGAACTATGCGGATAATGCCACCGTGAAAGGCCTTGTGGATTCCCGGGACATCTGGTTCGTTCCGCTGGTCAACCCGGACGGGAGGGAATACGCGCTCAACCACGACCCGGCATGGCGGAAGAACCGGAGGCCGATAGACGCAGACGGCGACGGCACAATCGACGCAACAGGCGTGGACATCAACCGGAACTACGGCCATCTCTGGGGGGAGCTGCCAGGCGCGAGCCATGACCCGGCAAGCGGCACCTATTGCGGACCGCATGCATTCTCCGAGAACGAGACCATCGCCCTCGGGAACCTGATGGATGAGGTGGATTTCAGCGTTTCCCTGTCCTATCACACCTACGGGAATGTGATTTATTACCCCTGGAACAACAATATAGACACTGCCAGCCCGAAGGCCAACCTGCTGGAAGCCATAGGCCAGGACCTCGGCGCGCTGACAGGATATGCCCCCATGAACGGCGTCGACGCCTACCCGACCACGGGCGATTCGGATGACTGGCTATATGCAGAGACAGATTGTCTCCCTTTCACAATCGAGATGGGCACCCAGTATGTGACCCCCCCCGATGAGCTGGAAAGCCTCTGCGCGCGGAACCTGGGTGCCGCGCTCCATGCCATGGAGATTGCCGCCGAGCCGGAGCGCGCGCTCCTCCCGGAATGGACAGTCATGGTGTACATGTCCTCGGATGCGGACGCAGGGCTGGCGAACGAGGCCTTCAAGGACATCAACGAGATGGAAGTGGCAGGCAGCACTTCCGATGTTAACATAATAGCGCTTTACGATGGCATAACCAACGGCGATTCCTGCATATACCGCATACAGAAGGACGCGGGCGGGCTCAACACGGCCATAATATCGCCCACCATCAACGACGGCGGCGCGGTCATCGACCCTGCCACCGGGGAGCTGGACATGTCCGACCCAGTTGTGCTGCGGAGCTTCGTTGGCTGGGCAACAGGCAATTATCCCGCGCAGAAATACCTGCTCGCATTCTGGGGGCATGGCGACGGCGTCATCAAAGGCTTCATCCCTGACAGGGGCAAGCGCATGATGGTCAAGGACCTGCGCGGCGCCCTGGGCGGATTCAGCCTGGGCATTGTCGGGTTTGACACATGCTCCATGGGGCATTTCGAGGTTGCGGCGGAATTGTCTGGCATAGCTGAAATATTGATAGGTTCGGAGGCCGAGGAGCCCATGGCCGGCTGGAACTATGCCGCATCCCTGACGACGTTGGTCCAGGGGCCTCTCATGCAGCCAGAGGAACTCGCGCGAACGATAGTCTCCGATTACCTGGGCAGCAATTACGAGAGCTACCTCACACAGGCAGCGATAGACCTGGCAGTGTTCCGGGACCGGCTCGTCCCGGCACTGGGCGATTTCGTCAATGTCTCCCTGGACTTCGCCTACCCGGACCATGAAAAGATATGGGGGGCCAGGAATTTCACGGACACATTCGTTGCAGCCCAGGATGCAGTGGACCTGTTCGAGTTCCTCGGAAATCTGGCAGGCAGGAACGTTTCCGCGCCGGTGCTGGACAGGGCAAATCGCATCCTGGAGCTCAGGGATGAACTGGTGATATTCTCCGGCACCGGGTCACTGCACCCCGAAGCAACCACAATGGCTGTCTATTTTCCGCTTCTGGAAAACCCGGTTTCCGGCCAATATTCGGGCCTGGAATTCCTGGAAACGGGCTGGGGCGGCTTCATCCTCGGCATCAAAGACCCCCCGGCCAGGCCGGTGCTGCAGCCGGTTCCGCCGCAGACATCCAACAACACCCTGGGCCCGTACCGCATCTCAACAACCATGACCGGCGCGGGGGCCGGGCCTTTCACGTTATTTTACAGGCCGAAATCGGGAGAATGGGCATCGGGGGATATGGTGCTGGACGGGCAGGGCATCGCGGCAGAAATCCCGGGCCATGCCAACGGGACAGTAATAGAATATTACATCCTGGATGTGGGCAGCAACATCACCGAGCCATACGAAGTGAAATGGGGCATTCCGGATTATTTCACGCTCACGGTATTTGCCGTTTGCGACATCTCCCTTTCCTGGGCCGGGACCCCGGCAAGCCCTCAATTGGAGGGCAACATCACATATTTCAGCGTCAACTGCTCCAATGCCGGCCCCGAACCAGTGGCTCTGAACATCACCCTGTCCCGGAACGGAACAGCCGGGTTCGAGACTATCGGCAGCACATCCCTGGAGCTGGGTGTCGGGGAGCATCGCATAATCGAATTCAACTGGACAGCCCAGGCAGGCAATTGGCTTGTGGCTGCCTCGGTGTCCGGACCATCGGCATTCGACCCGGATCCCGCAGGCCATGAGGCCACGGTCTGGCTGAACGTGACCGGCACAGCAAAAAGCAGCTTTTTCGCTGATTACGGCATCATAATAGCACTTCTGGCAGTCATCTGGGGCGTTTTCGCAGTGCTGGTTCTCCAGATCTTGCGGAAGTCCCGCAGGAGAAGAAGGGGGGCAGCCGCCCGGTCAATCGCTGCTGCAACGGATTTCCTGGCAACGGCAAAGGAATTCGGCGGCGACATCACAGTGGCGGAAATAACGCTGGCCCGTGCCGAGGATGCGCTGTCCAGGAACGCCCTAACGGAGTGCGAGGGGCTTGTCAGCAGGGCCAGGGAGAGCGCCATGGCCGCGGTCGGGGAAAGGGGGGATGCCCCGCGGTAGCCTTCCGGTGCAGCTTCGCCCGCGCAACCCCCCAAATAAGCGCGCGGAGTCGTAGAATCGCGCCGAAAACAGGCCATTTTCTCATAACATATATATATAAGATAACGATTACTGAATATGTCCAATACATACTGCTAGAAAACCGATGTTGGGGAATTAACACGGAACATTCCGGGGTGAACCCATGAATAAAAACAAATCGAATACAGTGCAGAAACTTATGAGCGCATTCATACTGTGGTGCTTGGTCGCGGGCGGCTTGCTCGGCGTGCTGACCACCCAGGTGGGTTCAGGTGCCGAACCGGAGCAGCCGGCGCCATCATTCCTGCCGGCCACCATAGCCGGGTACGTCGAACTGAGGGACAGGATATATAACGCGAGTTACGCATTGGACATTACCGGAACTCTCAAACTGGTGAACACCACCTTGAACTTCCTGCAGGACGGCAGCACAGACTTTTACATCCATGTCAACGGCGGCAACCTGATTCTGGAGAACTCCACAATCACCACCGGCGCAACCCCGGTGGCCGCATGGGACCCGCTCTTCGAGATTGAGTTCGACGGCGGCATGCTGGAGATGACCAGGAACTCTGTCCTGGCATTCCCGGGCTGGCTGAACATGACCAACGCGCTGGTCTACGTCAACGACTCGTGGATAACCGGCCTGAAGCCCGCAGACATACCTGCGGACTACCCGGAACGGTTCACCACCTTCCTCGGCGTGGTCACGGAGTGGTGGCGCAACCCCATGTGGTACCCTGTCGGCCTGACAGACCCGCTGAACGACGGCCCCATCATGAGTTTCGTGAACTGCGAGGCCACCATTGCCGACTCCAGGATAGACGAGTTGTATGAGAACTCGGAATATACTTTGCCGACTTATACAGTATCTATTCTTCCAGATAATGTATGGACAAACGGAACTGGCAATCGTGCTAATGTTATATCTGAAGGCGACGGTTACATATCTTTAAACGGCTATCCCCAAACAATTTTCGTGGATGATTTTAACACTAGTTCCCTAATTGACGAAAGCTGGGTGTTTCTTCAATCAGTTGTATTAAATGTTGTATATACGAATCCCGATTATACAACATTGCCCGCTTATGAATTTAATGATAATTTCTATTATTCAGTGCCTGGTGATTTTTCAAATAGGGTTGCTTTCCCAATAGAAGAAAACCAAACCACAAATTACTATGCATATGTTGACCTACTTTCTTATGTCAATACAGTCAATAGCATTTCTCAATTAAATGTGAGTTATACCAGTCATGATGATAATGCCGTGAGTGGTGTAGATTCGTTCCTTATTGATTTAATACAACTGGACGTCACATACTCTTTTTTAACGCAACCAACTTCTATATACCTCGACGCCACCGATATGACAGTCATGAACAGCTATATCGGGGTTGACTGGGCGGATGACAGCATCTATTTCGGGCGCAAGAACGCCTTCAACCTGGTGAACAACTCCAACCTGTACCTGTACGGCACCTCCATCTGCTGGGACGAAGCCGGCGTGGGGCAGAGCAATGTCGCGGACTTCCTGGAGATACCCCCGAGCACTGACCCGGCCGATTACCCGAACTACATGCCGTTCCGCACGTATTCCGGCAGCGAGGTCTATTTCTACAAGTGGAACGAGGTCACGGTGGTGGACAAGTACGGCAAGGCAGTGGAGGGCGCCCTTGTGGACGCAGCCCCCAACTTCACCAATACAACCCTTGTTGACATGGTCGCCGCGATAAACGACCACGCAGATTATGCTGATGCCACCTGGGTGGCCGCAAAGACGCGGGCCACCGATTACATGGAACGGGTTTACGGCGTGGCTTTCGATGAGTTGTCAATCACAGGCGCCAACGGCAGGGCGATGATACCCATGCTGACCACGTTCATCAACCAGACAAACTACCCCAACGGGGACCATGTCGGCGAGTACGACCTCAATGTGTCCTTCGGCACAAATTACACCTATGCGGTGGGCGATTTCATGCCATTCCCCAACACCCAGCCCGCGCATAACCTCATCCAGGTACCTGTCTCGCTGGACGGCCTTGCGCTTGAGAGGCCATTCGGCTCGACCGGGCTGATTGTGAACGCCACCACCGGTTCCCTGTTCCGCGGCGGCGACGGCCAGCCATATCCGATTGATGATTTCATCGTTGTGGAGGATTCCGAAACTCTGACAATCACCGATGCCCTTGTGAGCATGAGGTATTCAGGCAGCGCGCCCTTCCACATAATAGTGAGGGACAGCGCCCGGCTGGTGCTGAACAATGTGGCCCTGACCTCAGACAGCCCAATCACAATCCATGTGATGGATGACGCATCTCTTTCCATGTCCAGCTCCAGCACCGGAGCCAACCCGGCCGTGAGCATAATCGCCTATGACAATGCCAACGTGACATTGAACAAGGCCACGCTGGGCGGCTATCTGGGGACGGCCCCGGATGCGAATGTCACTCTCTGGGCCTCAAGCACGAGTTTCGGCCAGGCGCTCAGCGATTTCACCGGGACTTCCAAAGCATATCTGATTGGCTGCTATCCCAGCATCGAGATATCCCCGTCTGAGCAAGCAGAGGTATGGATATACCGGTGGGCGGAGATAACCGTGGTGGGCGGGCTCACCAACCCTGTCAACCCCCTGGCTAACGCCAATGTCTGGCTCACAAGCAACTACACTCAGCTGAGCAGGAACGGCGTGACGAATTCCACGGGCGTGTACCGGGTTCCGCTTCTGAGCGACTATCTGCGCTACGACCCGTATTCCGAGGTTGTCGTTCCGTTCTACTGCGGCTTTTACTCGGCCCTAGTCCAGTACCGGCTCGATCCATCCACCCCGCTCCGCACAAAAACGTTCTCAATCGGCCTGTCGAAATACCCGGCAATGACGCAGAACAACGATGCAACCTACAAGACCACCGTTGTACTTGGGGACGTTCTGCCCGACCTCACCCCCACCGCTTTCACTATAGAACCGCTTGAGGCCAACAACACCGTGGGCCGTGGAAACAAGGTCTGGTTCAATGCGACCATAAGCAATCTGGGCGATGCCAAGGCCACCAATGTGGTCGTGCAGTTCATTGACGACCGCGTTACGACCCCCATCCAATTCACCAATCTGTCCATGGGACCGCTGACGCACTGGAATATTTCATTCGTGCATTCATGGGATTATTCCACGGACCGGGGCCTCCATAACATCACCCTGAAAGTGGACCCCTTCAACACGGTCAAGGAATATGACGAGACCAACAACGAGGATTACATTGATGTGACCGTCCTGTCCCGGCCGGATCTTGCCATCCGGTACCCCGCAACCGATGTGTGGGCCGATGCCTATCCGCTGGTGAACCGCTCGTTCAACATCTATGCGAGGGTATGGAACAATCTCGGCGACATCCCGGCGGAAAATGTGACTGTTTCATTCCATGACCTGACCCTGAACCGCTTGCTTGGCGAAGTGCCACTCCTTTCCGTGCCGAATGGCGAGTCATCCGTGGTGGCCACCCTTACCCTTCCGGCCACAACCTTCACCGTGAACAATACATACTCCATATTTGTCGCGATAGACGAGGCCAACGAGATACAGGAGGTCAACGAGGACAACAACAACAACAGCGCCTCACTGTTCTCCCTTAGAGTCTACCAGTACCCGGACCTTGCGATAACCTCTCTGGAGGTCATCGAGGGGACCAGCACCGCGGTGATATTCGCCGGCGGCGGAACCCCCATCACAGAGACAAACAACAGGACCATGGTAACTCTGAGAGCAAGGGTGTTGAACCAGGGCGAGCTCCACGCCACAAATGTCTACGTCGATTTCTATGACGGCACGACATTCATAAACAGGAGCAGCAACACGATAGTCAGCATCACGTCCGGAAACTCCGGCTATGCCATCCTGGTCTGGGAGGCCCGAACCACGGATTTGCAGCAGGTCCATAACCTCAGGGCCATAGCCAGGGCCGCCGGGGTGTCGGACAGCGACCCAGCCACGCGCACCCTCACGGTATATGACAACAGGCCCGACCTCGCAATCACCGACATCGTTCTGGCCAACAATGCCACGCATGTCACGGACGGAAACCCGTTCTATCTGAATGTCACATTCACCAACAACGGCATCGGCGATGCGCACGATGTTGTCATCCAGGTATACGCGAGCGAGGAGGATTGGAATGCCACAACGCTCCTTCGCCCCCAGGGCAGGCTGAACAACACGGAGATCGCAACACTGGAAGCGGGCGAGACAATGACCCTGAGCATGAGATGCTCCAGCATAGTCGCCGGAACCCAGCGCCTCTTCGTGGTTGTGGACCCGGATTTCAACAGTACCGATACGATACCGTATGACGGCATAACTCCAATCTATGGCGACATCGAGGAATACAGCGAGCTCAACAACAACGCCACATTGTCCGTTCTGGCAATCATGCCGCAATTGAGGATAATACTGCAGCTTCCGGCCATTGGCGGCAATGTGTTCACCGAGGGGGAGCAGAGCAGCATACTCATCACCGGGCTTGTGGTCAGGGTGGACAACCCGAGCCAGGGCGTTCGCGACATCCCGATAGTCATAGATGCCGGCACCGGCCCCGTAACCGTGATCAGCGGCGACGGCGGATTCTTCACCACCTACCTTGCCATTACCCAACCGGGCAATTACACGCTCCGGGCATCCGGGGACGATATCAGCGAGGTGCAGTCCTGGTTCAGGATAGATGTCGAGGAGATATTCCCCTGGTGGATAATCATCCTCATAATCATCATAGTCGTCGCAGTCATTCTGGGCATCACGGCCTACCTGTACTTCGTCGGCCTGGGCAAGACTGTCCAGTGCGGCGAATGCGGTGCCTTCATACCGGAGGGCGCGGCCAAGTGCCCCAAGTGCGGCGTGGAATTCGAGACCGAGGTGGCCAAATGCAGCGTCTGCGGTGCCTGGGTACCAATAGACGTCAAGAACTGCCCCGACTGCGGCACAGAGTTCACGGTCGGCACGGAGGATCTCGAAGACTATGAGGCAAAAATGAAGCGCCAGTTCGAGGACGTTGTCAGGAAGTTCCGCGAGAAGGCCAAGCAGGAACTGGGCCCGGAATTCACCGAGACCGAGTTCCAGGCGTGGTGGGCCAAACAGCCAACCTTCATAACCTTCGACCAATGGCTCAAGGAGGAGGAGGAGATGAAGCGCATGGGCTCCAGGCCCTGCCCTGTGTGCGAGATGGAGAACAGCGTCACGGCCAAGATATGCCACAAGTGCGGCTCCGTGATGGGTGAGTCCGAGAAGGCGCCGCCAAAGAAGCCGGAGGGCAAGATGCCACCGGCCGGGAAAGCGCCTGAAGCAGCCAAGCCCGCAGCGGCCCCAGCGCAACAGGCTCAAGCACCTCCGAAGCAGCAGGCCGCCCCACCCGCCCAGACTCCTGCGGCTGCCGCTCCGGCGGGAGCCGCCCAACAACCCGCCGCTGCGCCTGCCCCGGCTAAACCCGCCCAGCCCGGCAAGAAGGGCTGCCCCTCCTGCGGCATGGAGGTCGGCGTGAACGAGAAGGCCTGCCCGATATGCAGCTACACCTTCCCCGAGACTCCGGGAGGCGGCGACGCCACCAGGCGCATCATACGGAAGCCCATAAAGAAGATAGTAAGGAAGCCAGGCGAGGGCGGCGGCGACCAGCAACAGAGTCAATAAAGCAGAGAATGGGGGCCGGTTGATTCGGCCTCCTCCCTTTAATTATTTTAAATCAGAGCGCTAGTTGAATGCAACACCCGACAATCATCAGCGGCGCATTCCCCTGGCGCGATAGCATATATGAAACAGAATCAGCGCCATAAACAATCAAGAAGCAAACAATTGGTGAATGCGAGAACTGAATAAATCCAAAAAGACGCATTCGCCGTGGGTAGTCGATGACCAAACAATGAG
>JAWOHM010000149.1:0-15787 GCA_046485165.1 Thermoplasmata archaeon | reverse complement strand
CCCGTGGTGGGCGCCCTCCTCATCGGGTTCATCAAGCGGGACAACGAGGAAGCCCTCAAACGAACCGCTCTCACCGGCACCATGGGCATGATGCTGGTGCGCAACACCGCCCGGGGCCTGAAAAAGGGGGTGCTGGACGAGGAGATTGGGCTGGAGTTCCATGACGTCTCCATGAAGTTCGCGCCGTACATCGCCTTCATCGGGCTCATTGCCAACCTGGACAAGGTCGCTCTCTGGCTGGCCACGGACTTCTCCACGCTGGGGGTGTATTTCGGCGCCCAGAGGATAACCATATTCATAGCGGCATCGGCCGTCATGATAGAGGTGCTGATGGGGGATGCCGTGTCGAGGTATCTGAAAGAGGGGAGAACTGCGGAGATATCCGACACCCTGCGCATGACCGAGCGTTACGTGTCCCTTGTGGTCCTGCCGATAACCGCATTCTACGTGTTCTTTTCCAACTCCCTTCTCATGGCCTTCCTGGGGGAGCGATTCTCCGGCGGGGGCATGGCCGTGGCATTGCTGGCAGGCGCCGGGCTGTTCGCCGGCCTCGCCTCGCCGCACATATCATACCTTGTCAGGGCCAACAGGTTCAGGGAGATGGCCATCACCGCAGGAGCCGGATTCGCCGCATTGCTGGTTATGCTGGCGCTCCTTCTTCCGGGCCTCATCCTGCCCGGCGCGGACATCCACGGGATGAACGGCACGGCAATGGCGGTGCTGGCTTCCTCAATGGCGACATACGCATGCGCCAGGGCGCTCACCTGGAAGATGCTTGGCTGCGGGTTCCATAAAAAGATACTTGTGCATTTCCTGTGCGCGGGCCTCATGATGATGGTGATGCAGTTCGCGGTCTGGTACTTTGAGATAGAGATAACCTTCCCGTGGCTGATGGGCCTGGCCATACTGGGATTCTTCACCTATGTGATGTGCCTGTACCTGACCGGAGAGATGGTCAGAAGGGATTTCCATGATTTCAAGAGATTGACGAAGCCTGAATGATCATTTTCCGGCCTTCTTTCTGTAATCTTCGATAGCGGCTTTCAGCGCGTCCGCGGCCAGGTTCGAGCAATGCATCTTGATGGGGGGGAGGCCGTCCAGCGACTCGGCGACATCGTTCCTCGTGAGTTTCAGCGCTTCTTCTATGGTCTTGCCCATGGCCATCTCGGTCACCATGCTGCTGGTTGCTATGGCAGCGCCGCAGCCGAATGTCTGGAACTTGATGTCTGTGATAATATTGTTCTCAACTTTGATGTATATCTTCATCAGGTCGCCGCAGGTTGGGTTTCCCACCTCGCCCACGCCGTCCGCGTCCTTTATCTCCCCGACGTTGCGGGGGTTCATGAAATGGTCCATGACCTTCTCGCTGTACTGCATCACTTACCGCCTCCATGGCCCAGGGGAGACATCGCCCTGAGCTTCTTCACGACCTTGGGCACGGATTCGATGGCCGTGTCGACCTCTTCGTCGGTGTTGCCCTTGCCGAGAGTGAGCCTGAGAGAGCCATGCGCCTGTTCAGGGGTGAGGCCGATGGCCAGCAACACATGCGATGCCTTGAGGGATTTGGAGGAGCAAGCGGAGCCGGTGGACGCGATGATGCCCATCATGTCCAGGTTCAACAGCAATGCCTCTCCTTCGATGTACGAGAAACGGAAATGCGCGTTGTGAGGCAGGCGCTTCTCGGGATGGCCGTTGAGGTACGATTCCTCCAGCTCTGCCAGTATGCCCTTCACCAGCCTGTCGCGCATGGCCTTGACCCGGGGGATGTGCGTTGCCAGCCCGGCTTTTCCCAGCTCCATGGCCTTGCCCAGGCCGATTATGCCCGGAACGTTCTCGGTGCCGGAACGCAGGTTCTTCTCGTGGCCTCCCCCGTGCTGCACCGGGGCGAGTCTCAGCCCCTTCCTGGCATAGAGGGCTCCGACGCCCTTGGGGCCGTATATCTTGTGGCCTGAAAGCGAGAGCAGGTCCACGTCCAGGTCCTTCACGTCGATGGGAATCTTGGCGACCGCCTGGACCGCATCGGTGTGCACCAGCACATTGTGCTTGTGTGCCAGCTTGACAATGTCTTTCATATCCTGGACAGTGCCTATCTCGTTGTTGCCGTAAACAACTGAAATGAGAAAAGTGTCTTTGCGAATCTCCTTCTCCAGGGTATCCAGCTCGACCTGGCCGAACTTGTTCACCGGCAGGAAGCTGATGTCGAAGCCCATCTCCCCCAAGTGGTCGACCGTATGTGTGACGGCATGATGCTCTATGGTTGTGGTGATTATGTGGCCGGCCCTCTCCTTCTTTCCGAGGGCCACGCCCTTTATAGCCAGGTTGTCCGATTCGGTCCCGCCGGAAGTGAATGTGATATCGCCGGCGTCGGCATTGATGGCCCTTGCGACCTGCTCCCTGGCCCCGTCGAGGGCTGCGCGCACTTCCCTCGCTTCGGTGTATATAGACGAAGGATTGGCGAAATTCTTTGTCAGGAACGGCATCATTGCCTCCAGCACCTGGGGGTCGAGCGGTGTAGTTCCGGAGTGGTCCATGTATATTCTCTTCATTTTGGCACTTCCATCAGCAGATATTATGAGATGGGATTTAAGGGTATTGCCTGAAAGGTTAAAAACCTAAAGCCATTTCCAACCGGTGATAGATATGACCGAAATCCTCTACATGCCGAGCATCGAAGCGAATTACATCAGAGAATGGGACGCGATAGTGACTGCCCGCGGCGAGGACTGGGTCGAGCTTGACAGGACCGCGTTCTACCCGGAGGGCGGCGGCCAGCCGACGGACACGGGCTGCCTTGAGTGGCCCGGGGGGAGGGCAAAGGTGAAAATGGTCACCAAGAAGGGCGGGGTCAGGCACTTCGTCGATGCCGAGGTTCCCGAGGGAAAGGTGCATTGCGTGCTGGACTGGGAAAAGCGGTACGGCCACATGAGGATGCACACCGCCCAGCACATCGTCTCCGGCGTGGTCTTCGATAAATTCGGCGCCAGGACAGTGGGCAACCAGCTGTACCATGACCATTCCCGAATCGATTTTCATCCGATAAAATTCACCCCGGAGCAGCTGGCTGACATCGAGAGAGAGGCAAATGAGATAATCGCCAGGGACCTGGATGTTCGCCTCTACCAGGAGCTGCGCTCTGAGCTGGAGAAGCGCGTCAACGAGGAGCGGTGCAACCTGGACCTCATCCCGAAATCCGTGAGCGACCTCAGGGTGATAGAGGTGGCCGGGTTCGACGTCTGCCCCTGCGCCGGGACCCATGTGAGGAACACCAGGGAATTGGGCAAGGTCCATATTCTGGACTGCGAGAGCAAGGGAAAGGACCGGTGCCGGGTGACGTACGAGCTGGTGTGACGTCCGTTTCAATCATTTCCGATGCTTTCTGACCCGTGCCACCTCAGGATGTAAAACAACGGCAGCGGGGTGAGCAGAAGCGTTATCAGAAGTGTCCAGCACATCAGGCCATCTTCGTACAGAAGGATGAGAAACCAGAAGAAGGGGTTCAACAGCGCAATTGTTCCTGATATCAGTGCATTGAACCGGAATCTCAACTTCAGAACCAGATGGGACATTATGAACAGGGAGAGAAAAATGAGAAACGCTGCAAACATCCATTTCAAAGGATCGTATTCCAGCACAAAATATCCCCCGGTTCTCTCATACAGAAACAGAAGGTCAATCATTGCACCTGCAAAAGTGATGGCCATTGAGAGGAGCAGAAGCTTGCCAGCAAATATCGCCGCCCTCTCCGGTATGATTCCTATGTCCCTGCCCCAGCGTTTGAGAAACACGCCCAGAATGGCCACATACCAAAACAGGTTCACAGGAATGTTGATTACGAAAATGAGGATTATGCCCATCAGCCAGCTATCATAGAAAGTGTATGGGGGAGACATATCGGCCCTGACATTCGATGAAAAAAGAATTATGCATGAAAGCAAGACTGCGAGGATGGAATGGGTTAGGCGACTCTTCACGAGAAAACTTTTCTGCATCGTTTCGGAAGATTGAAATTTCCCCTTCATAACATTCACTCAAAGTCCATTGGGGTGAATGATAATATAACTTTTGTTCTAATATGGAGGGATATCTCTCCTCTTCACTCTCCCGAGCAGCCTGTAGCTGTACCTTATGTAATGTCCGTGGTGGCTGAGCTTCTTGTTGTTTCGGGAATGGCGCCCGCTGTGGATTCCGCGCCCGGACTTGAACCGCCTGCAATATCTGGGACCGTACCAGTCCCTCAACCTCAGGGATTCGTCCCCCCGGCCCTTCCACATCCTGTGGTTGTAGTTGAACGTCCTTCTCGACTTCCTCACCATGTACTTCACCTCTCAGTCCAGAGGCTCGGGGATTCCCCTGCGCCTCCTTGCCTTGGCCCTCTTCAGCAGCCTGTAGCTGTACCTCATGTAGTGGCCGTGGTGGGTCAGTTTCTTGTTGCGGCAGGAGTGGCTCCCGCACGCGCAGTCGCTCTTGGTCTTGAACCTGCGGCAGTATTCTGTTCCATACCATTCTCTCAGTTTAAGGGATTCATCCTCTGAACTGCTCCACAGCTTGCAGCCCAGTATGTGGGACCTCTTTGACCTTGCATTTGCCAATCTTCTTCACCTAAAGGCGCGGACTCCTTCCGCATGCCTAACATGCATGTCATCTTCTTCACCTTCCTTCTTTGCTCAGTCCAGCGGCTGGGGTATCCCGGCATTCCGCCTGGCCTTCGCCCTGCGGAGCAGCCTGACGGTGTAACGGGCGTAAACGCCGTGGTGGCTGAACTGCCTGTTGCCTATCGGGCTGCGGCACCAGGAGCAGCTGCACTTTGTCGGGTGCCCGAACCTCCTCTCCAGCTCGTTCGCATGCCAGTCCATTATACTCTGAGAATCCATTTGTGACCCGCTCATCTTCCTGCATATGTATTTTCTTCTCGGCCTCTTGCCTGCCAACGTCTTTCACCTGGGAGCGCGGACTGTGTCCGCCTGCCCCTACATGCGGGTCATGGGATTGCTATTAGTTTTATCCGGTATAAATATTTATTGTCGGCAATCCCTACTTGTAGGCGCATCTCAGTTCGAACAGCGCGTTGCATATCCTGTCAATGGCCTTGCGCAGGTTGGCGGAATTGTCGAATCTCGGCACAGGCTCGCCTCTCATCTGGCCAGCAAATTCCGTGATGTTGGGTATGGCCCTGGTGACCTCGTCCACTATTGTCACGCTGGCCGCCCGCGCGGTCCTGGACAGCGGGTTCAGGTCTATCACTATTGTAATCTTGCCCATCTTCCTGAGGGCTTGCGCCCTATCGCCGTCCTCAAGTGGGACCAGTACAACGTCCGCCGAGAATATGCCCTCCTTGGTGCAGAGGCCCCTGGCATGCTCCAGCCCCGGTATCTGGGCATCTGGACTCAGGCCGAGAACGTTCTCCGCGCCATGACTCTCAAGGTGTTTTACAAGCTTCTTCATCCTTTCGTCTGTGCGATAGAATAGGTTGACTTCGAGCTTTGCTGGGATGGCCTTGGCCAGCTCCACCAGGGCTTCGGGGCACAGGGCGGCAACATTGCCGTTCACCGATATGACTGGGTTCTTAGCGTTCACAAGAAGGCCGGCCGCGACCATCTCCGCCTCCTCCGCCTCGGGAATGGTGCATTCGCCCAGCAGGTAATCGAAAGCCTCGCCACGGCCATGCGCTATCATGCCGGCCTCCGCGACCATGCCTGCTTTGTAGGCCTCTATAAGCTTGTCGCGTTTCATCAGGCTTTCATATCTCGGATGGGATTTCGGGACTGTCATGCGGCATGCGATGGGATTCCTATGTATAGAATTTTCTGAGAAGGCATGCCAAATGCTTAATATGACATTGTATTTCACCAAAGACGATGGAACATACCATAGAGGATGGAGCCAGCGTCGCCGTGACGAAATGCCTGAAAGTGAAGCCGGAGGACAGCGTTCTCATCGTCGCGGACGGGCCCAGCAAGGACATCGGAATGGCCATCCGCCAGAAATCGCTGGAGATAACCGACAAGGTGAGGTTCTTCAACCTGGACCTGCCCAGCTATGGCGGCCGCCCGCTGAAGGCCATGCCCGAATCGCTGATGGATGCCATACAGAAGGCAACGGCGGCATTCTTCGTGGCCGGTCCCATGGAAGGGGAGCTCGGAACCCTCAGAGAGCCGTTCCTCAAGTACATCGTCCAGAAAGCCAGGCTCGGCCACATGGTCGGTGTCAATGAGACCATTATGAAAACCGGCATGTGCGTCGATTATGACAAGGTCGCTGCCGTCACCGATAGGCTTTACGATCTCTTGATGAACGCCCAAGAGATAAAAGTGACATCGCCGGCCGGCACCGATTTCACAGCCACCTTCGATTCCAGCATGAAATGGATACCCTGCTCGGGCATCATCGACAAGATCGGGCACTGGGACAATCTCCCGTCGGGAGAGGTTTTCACGGCCCCGAAGACCTTCCGGGGGCGGTTGGTTGTGGACGGAACTGTCGGTGACTGGCTCGAGATGAAGTATTCCGGCAAGGTGAAATACCAGGAAACGCCCATCATAATAGATGTGGAACATGAGATTGGGGGATCCTTCATCACCCATGTGGAATGCGGCCACCCGGAACTGCTGGCAGACTTCAATGCATACGTCAACATGGACGAGAATGCCTCCAGGGTCGGCGAGATAGGCCTGGGCACAAACATTTTCCTGAAAGAGATAATCGACAACATCCTCCAGGACGAGAAATTCCCAACGGTCCATGTCGCTTTCGGGGATCCGTATCACGAGAAGACAGGCGCCACATGGGCAAGCGATGCCCACATAGACCTTTTGATGAGAAAGTGCAGCATCTGGGTGGATGGGCGCCAGATAATGGACAAGGGGAAATACATCAAAGAGATTCTGGGTTAATTACACAGCCCAATCCATTGAAAATAATGAAATGAGCTGGTAGAATGCGACACATTAAAGTCATGCTATTTTTCATCCCTAGGAAGTTTACCCAAACAATGTATTGCAAACTTCCACGAACTGGAGTTGTCAGCATATAATTACATAGTTCGCACATTCGACCATGGCGCGGTAACAAGCAATAACTAAATCCAGCGCCATAAAATCATAACAATTTGGAATCAATTGGTGAATACGAAATCTGAATTCAAACATCAAGAAGTATTCGCCCTGGGTAGTCATTTTACAAACAATAATTCCCAATGCGTATGGCCGGTAATCACCATTTTGCAAACGATGAGATTACCGGGGTCTAGGGTCTGGCTTGGTTATTGTTTCTTAGGGTCTAGGGTCTAGGGTCTAGGGATTAGGGTCTAGGGAACTATACTTGCCTGGCGACTTGTCAGGCAAGAATAGAATGCGGTTATCAGCAATCAACAGCGGAGCATTCCCACCCGACTACAATCACATGGCATTTATGAGGGTCTCGGCAGTATAGAACGATTTTCCAGCAATTAGTGGATTCGACAACTTCATTTTAGCATCATGAGAATCCGCTGTGGGTAGTCAATTTATAGACAATAATTCCCAAAGCGTTGGCCGGTAATCACCATTTTGCAAACGATGAGATTACCGGGAGTAATACTTTCGGTCACCCCCCAATCACCCTTATAAACCCGGGCACTTATTATGTTCTGGTGAAAACCATGAGCGAAGAAGAGAATGGAATAGAGAAGTTGCCAGGAGTAGGACCAGCAACAGCGGAGAAGCTCAGGGAAGCCGGATACACGACCATGATGTCCATTGCGGTGGAGTCGCCGAAGAATCTGGCTGACCTATGTGAAATAGGCGAAGCGGTGGCCACGAAAGTAATAGCGGCGGCTAAAAAGGCCGCCGACATCGGCGGTTTCGAGACCGGCGACATCGTGATGGAACGCAGGGAGAAGGTGGGCAAACTGACCACATGCTCCAAGGCGCTGAATTCCCTGATGGGCGGCGGTTTCGAGACACAGTCCATCACCGAGATGTTCGGCGAGTTCGGCTCCGGCAAGACGCAGATCGCGCACCAGTGCGCGGTTTCGGTGCAGATGAAGGATAAGGACGGCGGGCTGAACGGAGATGTCATCATCATCGATACAGAGAACACATTCAGGCCGGAAAGGATAATTCAGATGGCCGACGCCCTGGAGATGGACTCGAAGGATGTGCTTTCGAGGATCCATGTGGCGAGGGCCTTCAACTCCCATCACCAGATGCTCCTGGCAGAGAAAGCCAGGGAAATAGCCGAGGAGTTCGATGTCAGGTTGTTGATAGTCGATTCACTGACCTCGCATTTCAGGGCGGAATACGTGGGACGCGGCACCCTTGCGGACCGCCAGCAGAAGCTCAACAGGCATATGCACGACCTGCTCAGGTTCGGGGACCTTCACAATTCCGTGATACTGGTCACGAACCAGGTCTCTGCAAAGCCGGACGCATTCTTCGGGGATCCTACCCGTCCCATAGGCGGCCACATCGTGGGCCATACTGCGACATTCAGGCTCTACCTCAGAAAGAGCAAGGGGGGGAAGCGCATAGTGCGGCTGATTGATTCCCCCAACCTGCCGGAGGCGGAAGCCGTCATAACCGTGGATGAGAAAGGCATACGCGACTGAACAGAGATACGAAGATATTCGACATGTATATCTAGGTGAATTACCTGATAGCCCACGTTAGATGCAGGTGGGATGATGGCCAGGAATTCCGATAAGACCGTTCTCTGTCAGATATGCAAGAAACAGAAGCTCGCGAGCGTCTCAGTTCTCGGCGACCTGGTCAAACCGTCGGTTGTCAACACCATAATGAAAACAAATCCAGAGTGGTCACCCGATGGCTACATCTGCTTCAGTGACCTCAATCACTTTCGGGCCCAGTATGTGAGAGAAATCTTAGAGGAAGAAAGAGGGGAGGTCTCCGGCATAGAACAGGAGGTCATAAGGAGCCTGAGCGAGCATGACCTTCTGGCCAAGGACACCGCATTGGAATACGAGCAGCAACTCACTTTCGGGGAGAAACTGGCAGATAAGGTTGCGACTTTCGCAGGGAGCTGGGGGTTCATTGGTTTTGCCACAGGCATAATCGCCATTTGGATTGTCATCAATGCAACCGCGCTTCTGATTCGACCGTATGACCCCTATCCATTCATACTCCTGAACCTGGTCCTTTCCTGCATTGCAGCACTTCAGGCGCCGATAATCATAATGAGCCAGAACCGCCAGGCCGAGAGGGACCGAATGAGAGCCCAGGAAGATTACAAGGTGAATCTGAAGGCCGAATTAGAGATACGCCATCTAAGTGACAAGATCGACCACATTCTGACCAAGCAATGGGAGCGGATGATAAACATTATGCAGATACAGATGGAACTAATGGAAGATGTATCCCAGAAGGAAAAATCAGAAATCAAACAGAAGTAAAGCAGCTTCAAGTTTCAACCTGTTTTATCCTGGTCTCGGCTTTGGAAAGTATCTCATCCGCCATCTTAGAGAGCCTCACGCCCTCCTCATACAATTCCATCGCCCTTTCCAGGGGTATCGACTCGTCCTGCAGTTCCTCGTTCACCTTTCCGAGCTTCTCCATTATCTCCTCAAACTTCAATGTCCTTCACCTCTCCGGTTATCTTTCCGTCTCTCATCAAGCCCTTGAAATCTCCCTTCCTGAACTGTGCCGCGTCCCTGACCCTTATCCCGTCCTGGAAGAGCGCCGCAAGCCCGTTCTCGGACATGGCGGCCACCCAGGTCGTCCGTAGGCCGGAATCAAGCAAAGCCTGTTTCCTCCTGGCGTCCGCAACCCTTTCCATTGCCATGTGATTCAGGTTCATATCTGCCGATATGAGAACGTTTCTGGAATTCTCTATCCTCGAAGCGATAAGCTTGCTCCACATCGGCATATCATACCCATCCAGTTCCTGGCGGGAGTTCCTCAATCTGTCGTTGGCCATGAAAGAGATGCCATCCAGCAATCTGGACTTCTCGTCTATAAGGGACCGCATTCCTTTCACTATCAGTTCGGCCGCGGCAGTCGGCGTGGATGCCCTGCAATCAGCCACATGGTCGGTGATGACCTCGTCAACCTCGTGGCCGACCGCAGATATCACGGGCGTTCCGCATGCAAACACCGCCCTGGCCAGTTCCTCGTTGTTGAACGCCCACAAATCCTCGATTGAGCCGCCGCCCCTGCCGATGATGATGACATCCACTTTGCCGTCCAGCGCCATGATGCCGGCTGCGATGCTGGCTGCCGAGCCCTCGCCCTGGACGCGTGCGTCGAACGGTATTATGTCCACACCGGGGCCGGACATGAATACCTTGGCCATGTCCTGGAGGGCCGCGCCCTTCTCGGATGTGACAATCCCAACCTTTCCGGGATATGCAGGCAATGGCTTCTTGTGCCTCGGGTCGAAGAGGCCTTCATCCAGCAGTCTCTTCTTCAGTTCCAGGAACTGCCTGTAAAGATCGCCCCGGCCCTCAGGTACGCAGCGCTTCACGTCAATCTGGTAGATGGAACCGGCTGGATAAGTGGTCACGCTGCCCCACACAACAACTTTCTGGCCGTTCTCCAGGGGCAGGCAGCCGATGCTCTTGGCACAGGACGACCAGATGACGCATTTTATGGAACTGCTCTCGTCCTTCAGGCTGAAGTAATGGTGTTTCTTGTCCGAGTAATTGGTGACTTCGCCCCGGACTGCGATATCTGCCAGCTCCGGGTTCGACCTGATTGCGGACTTCACAAGATTGGATATCTCGGTGACGGTCAGCGGGTCCATGAAACGGGATTGG
This sequence comes from Thermoplasmata archaeon, assembly GCA_046485165.1. GTDB lineage: Archaea > Thermoplasmatota > Thermoplasmata > SG8-5 > SG8-5 > UBA147. The sequence continues at coordinate 5,040 of JAWOHM010000149.1, read as the reverse complement.
CGCCATGAGATATAAATCATGCCGGGGGGTGGGCGAAACTATTCGGCAGCTCAATAGCAAATAGGCCATTCAATTAAAAGGTAAGAAAGAGGGGTGATGCATTTTGAAACATTCTTGAAGGGAGGATTGCATCATCTGGTGGGGAATATATCATTCGGATATTGCATTGCGGTCGGACTTCTCGTCTCTGGTCGGTCTATTGCCGCGGCTCGATGTTCCAGTCTCGGCCTTCGCCTTGCTGGCACTTTCATAGAGGGCCGCATTCAGATCCTTCATCTTCTGGTCGTATTCCTTCTTGTTCTTGTATATCATCCATCTCACCGTCCTAAACCCGCATAGGGGTTTCAAGGTATATACCGGTTAAGAAAAGAGAGGGGAAAAGTTGTGAAAAGATAACCTGCCCGGGTTACCTCAGCACCTCAACCTCTATCTTTCCGGAACCGTCGCATGCGGGGCATCCGTCACCAGCAGGCGTCTTTCCCGAGCACTTGCATGACCTGCAGGCCTGTGTTTCCAGCACCGTTACGAGTTTTACCATGGATTGAAGAAAGGATTTCTGGGTATATGAGGATATAGAAAAAAGAAGGGAAAAGTTGGGAAAGAATCGGGAGAGTTCCGAAGTTTGAATCATTGTAAACAAAAAAAACTTTGCGAAACTTCCTGGAAAATGAAGACTTCACAGTAAGCAATCCTTCAGATTAAATCACCGCAACCATTAATTATTTTCATAGAATACAGGAGTCGGAGAAGTGATTCAATACAAGAAAAATGGAAGAAACCTATTCTAATTGCAGCGATAATGTCATTCATTGCGATTACCTCTTTATTGATTTATGTAATATTGACATTGTTGGAATTGTACATCATTGGCACTGGTAAAATTACTGACCAATATTTTCTCGCGGTCTCAGCATCAATTATCTTAGCTTATGTATTTTACCGACTGGCATTCATAATAATTCCATACATTAGATTAGAAATAATTCAAAAAATAATAACGAAATGGAAAGAAATCAATAGCCATAAGGAGAATAAAGGAAAGCCGTACGAAACCGCTTTCGTAATTGCAGTAGCAGTTGCTGCCATTCTTGCAACTACTGCAGGGGTTTTATCTGTTAGATACAATAGCGGTTCTCAATTATACTTGAATCTTGCCACAATGTCTTTAGAACAAGAAATGGAGGATATAGATGATGCCATCAAATTGGAAGAAGCGTATTTGAATGAACAAAAGAACAAATTGGATCTTGCGTATATAACGGAAATCAACGGAGAAATTGAAACGGCACGCACTATGCGCAATGAAACAGTATATGTTATTGAAGGCTATTTAACGTACAATGGGGAACCCACTCAAAATTATACATCCTACGAAGAGGCGATTATTCAATGTGATATTGACCATGAATATGAAATTGTTTGGGAATTTTCTTATTATTATGGCGATAATGGCGAAATAATTGAAAAAGATAGATTTTCACAATCATTCTTCTATTCATTTAATCTTTTCATTTGGAAAACACAATCATATGTCACAGCATCCTTAATCTTTTCAATTGCAATTTTAATGGGATCAGTTGGTATGTCTGCAGATTCACTATTTCTACGAAAAGTATGTTTGGCAATTATTGTTCTATTCATTGTTCTTGCATCAATTTACATGTTATGGATTGAACGTGATGTTTTATCAAATATCGTATTTCAGTTGGATTCTAATTCTACCTATTTGTTTTTTGGTTTATTAGGCCTTTTAAATTTGAAAATTATATTTTTCTTGGTTCCTAAATCATAAACTAGCCCTATGAACCTGAAGAAATGTTTATAATCCTATTTTGTGCCGAAAAGCCATTAAAATCCGTACCCCCATATTGAGCATCTATCCAGATATAAAAATAAGGCTCCCGTCAGAAATAAATAAAGTGGCAAGATAAAGTAGCAGGAGTAGGCCAGTCCTCAATTCCTGCAGATTGAGTAATAGCCAGATATAGAAAAGGGCTCCGTCGGGATCGAAGGCTTCACTCCAAGCATTCTGTAAGCAATAGCCTGAGAGACGATGGGAGCACGATTTGCTTCAATAAAGAATGGAGTGCTCCCGTCGGGACGAGAAAAGTTTCTACAATCAAATGTAAGCAAACTTTTCGAGCAAGCCTAATTCCATTAATCTGAATATACAGGAATTAGGCGCAGACGAGGGCTTCACTATCAGCGACAAGAATGCATTAGCCCGAGGTCCCGCGGGAGCACCGATTATGAATGAAAAATAAATGGAGGTGCTCCCGTCGGGATTCGAACCCGAGTCCCTAGCTCTCTTCGCTCATCACGATAGCGATGAGCCCGAAAGGCTAGAATGATTGGCCGTTGTAGTCCAGAGGCATTGCCTGCCGAATGTCTACACTACGGGAGCGTATTGCCTCAGTCTGTTCACTGGGCACGCCGCATAAAGCGCTGCCCTTCTTAAAATTTCTCATGGCTGCAAGAATTATAATGTCTTCGTTGTGGGTTCAGAACATGTAGAATCCCATGGACAGCAGTATCAACCCGCTTATCACCATGAGAAGCATGAACCAGAATTGGCCGTCCCTTCTTGACTGCCTCTCCCGGCCGTATTGCTCGTAGTAATTGGCGTGATGGCCGCCGGTCATGTATGCCGCCTGCACAGCCCCCCTCTCCGCCCCGCCGGCGCTAGCCATGGTTCCGGCATACATTATTATGATGCCGCCGAAGATAAGGCCAAAACCGAAAGCCTCGTTGAACGGCCACCTGGAAAAATGTGCGATGAGCGCACTGATGACAATTACTATAGTGGTGGTCAGCAGGATGGTTGCAAGGGCGTTCTTGATAGCTGTTTTGATGTCTATTGCCATTATACAATAAATGACCGACTGCGTATATAAGATTTCTCTGGGAACTCCCATTCCAGCCCTCCTTGCCTTATGGGGTTACCCATTAATAATCCGAATTACTATCCACAACGGAAAAGGTACTGCCATGCTGGAAGTCCTGAACCTGACCAAGAGATTCGGCAATGTCCTGGCCGTGGACGATGTCAGCTTCAGGGTCCGTAAGGGCGAGGTGTTCGGCCTGCTGGGCACGAACGGCGCCGGAAAGACCACCACCATGAAGATTCTCTCGTGCCTGATAAAACCGACTTCCGGCTGGGCCACTGTTGACGGCCTGGACGTCACCCGGGACCAGCTGGAGGTGAAGCGCCGCATCGGCTATCTCCCGGAAATGCCCAACATCTTCGAGAAACTCACCGGCCGGGAGTTCATGAGCATGCTGGGGACCTTGAGGGGCCTGGAGCCGGATGTTCTGGAGAGCAGGGTTGCGGAGTACATCAGGATACTGGAGTTCAGCGATTTCCTGGACCTGGAGATCGGCACTTATTCCAAGGGCATGAGGCAGAGGGTGGCGTTCGCCTCCTCTGTGTTGCATGAACCGCCGATACTTATACTGGACGAGCCCACAAGCGGCCTTGACCCGCGATACTCCAAGATGGTGAAGGCCTGGATCCGGGAATATGCGGGAAAGGGGAATACCGTTCTCATGAGCACGCATGTGACGGAGATAGCGGACAGCCTGTGCGACCGGGTGGCCATCGTCCACAAGGGCCGGATAGCCGGGATGGACACGCCAGCAGCCCTGAAAGCCAGGCTCGGGGCTGCGACCCTGGAGGACGCTTTCGTGATGCTGGTGGAGGCCTAGCATGGCGTCTCCCATTCTCGAGATTTTTTTTGCTGATGCCCTCACCGGGTACCGGAACATGCGGAAACGCCTGAGCAAGAGCTGGATATACAGTGCCTGGAGCGTTATGGTCATGATTGTGGCATTCGGGGCTGTGGTCAGCCTCATCGCCTTCATGTCCCGCTCCGAGGAGATAGAGGGATTTCCCATTGACCTGAACGACGCCCTGTTCCTGTTCTTCCTGGTGTTCATGGGCAAGTCGCTGCTGGACACGTACCACTACCTGGTGGAGAGGCCGGCCAGCGTGTTCCTGCTGGTTCAGCCTTTCGGCAGCATGAGCATAGTCCTTGGAAAGATGCTGTCCATTGCGATGTTCAACCTGGCGCTTCTGGCCTTCGGCCTGGGCACGATGACGGCGATGACCTTCATCTCGCCTTATCTTCATTTCGTCATCCCGCCTGACATCATCCTTGACCTGATACTTCTCTCGCTCACCGCCTCCGTTGTCGGGTTCACATATTCGGTCCTGAGCGGCCTCAGCAAATGGCCAAGGAAATTGATTGGTGCCGCAGCCTTCAGCCCGGTGATGTCCCTGATATACATCGTCATGGGGCAGCTGCGCCTGGCCGGCTGGGAGCTGACGCAGATGCTGGGGGTGCTCGCAATCCTCTCGCTGATTGGTATCCCCATATCGGCACTGTTCCTGCTGGAATCCTGGAACACCATGACCGGCTCCAGGTCGCCGCTTCACCTTGCCAGGAAAAACGGTGGCCAAGGGAGCACGGTCAAGCTGGTCCGGAGGCATTTCGGGAGGGCGGTATCCTCGATATACGACAGCGAGGTCCGGACCCTGCTCAGGAGGCGAGAGGGCATCGGCAATGCCATTACCCTTGTCGGCCTTCTGGTGTTCGCCATCTATTTCTATGATAGGTTCAAGGATTTCCTGGGATTCCCTGATTTCATCATCGAACTGATTCCGATACTCGTTGTCGGCCTGGCCCTTTACCTGTCCGTTGTGTCGATGGGGCTCGTTCCTGCGCTGGGGGCGTTCAGCCATGATGGGAAGAGTGCCTGGGTCTACAAGGTGGTGCCGCTGGACGGCGCGGAGATAGTGCAGGGAAAGGCCCTGGCCATCATGCTGATGCTGCCCTTCGTTGTGGCTTTCGTGGCTATACCCATCCCGCTTGTTTCCGGATTATCCTGGGTGGCCATTCTGTTCTCCGGCATGGGAGCTGCGGTGATGTTCCTGGCTGCGACCGGGATAGGCATGTGGCATGGCGCCAAGAACCCGAATTACGACGAGTCCAGCGGCAACGCCCCGGACATAATGACCATGTACACTTTCATGCTGCTGGT
>JAWOHM010000119.1:0-8230 GCA_046485165.1 Thermoplasmata archaeon | reverse complement strand
ACCTCAGCCTCACCAAGGAGAAGAAGTTCATCAACAGGTTCATGGAGGAGCTGCGCAAGCCGGACGACGGCCTGGCAATCTATGGCGAGGCGCAGACCCGGGAGGCAATGGCCAGGGGCGCCGTGGACACGCTTCTCATTTCCGAAGGAATGGAGAAAAACATAATAGAATACTCCTGCCCGAAATGCGGCAAGAAGGGCCAGCTGACCCTCAAGTCCCTGGAGCATGTGAAATGCCCGAGTTGCAGCGCCGAGGTCGATGTTCTGAAACACATCGATGTGGTGAACGAGTTTTATGAACTGGCAGATGCATATGGCACCACGGTGGAGATGATATCCATGGACTTCGAGGAAGGCGAGATGCTAATGAAGGCATTCAACGGCCTGGCCGCAATCCTCAGATACAGGATAGGAGGCTGAGATGGCCTTGGACCCGTTGCTGGCATTCCGAAAGAGGGCTGGCGAGCTGATGGAGGAAGCTCTGTCCGGCCTGGGAACCGAGGCCCGGCTGACCGCCGAGGTCCCGCCCGAGGGCATGGGCGACCTTGCGTTCCCATGCTTTCCGCTGGCCAGGGCACTGAGGAAATCGCCGGCTGAGATTGCCAGGATGCTCGCTGACAAGGTAAAGAAAGATGAGATGTTCAGCAAGATCGAGGCATCGGGCCCTTACGTCAACTTCCACATGGACCCCGGAGAACTGGTGCGCCTCACCATAGGCTCAGTCATGGAATTGCGCGAGGAATACGGCAACGCGGAACCCACCGGCCAGAGCATCAACCTGGAGCACACCAGCGCCAACCCCAACGGCCCGCTGCACGTGGGAAGGGCCAGGAACCCCATAATCGGCGACACCCTTGCCCGGATACTCAGGCGCTGCGGCCATGACGTCACCACCGAATTCTACGTTGATGACATGGGCAAGCAGCAGGTCGCCCTGACCTGGGGCGCGGAGAATCTTGAGCAAATCGGGGATATACCGAAAAAAGCCGACCACGCCATGGTGTGGTTCTACCAGGAAGCCAGCCGTCGGATGGAGCAGGACCCCGGGGTGCTTGCTGAGATTGATGCGATGATCTCAAAATACGAATCCCGAGACCCGGACATCGCCGCAAGGGTCCAGGCGAACTGCAAGAAAGTGCTGGACGGCATGACCCGCTCGCTCAGGCACCTGGACATAATATTCGACTCTTTCGCCTGGGAATCAAGGCTCATCTTCGATGGCTCAGTCGAAAGCGCCGTGAAGAAGCTCAGGTCCCTTGATTGCACATCCGAGGAGAACGGCGCACTCTTCCTCGACCTGGAACGGTTCGACATCACCGGCCAGGAGAACAAGTTCTTCCTCACCAGGGGCGACGGCTCAAGCCTTTACAGCACCCGGGACATGGCATACCACCTGGACAAGCTGGAAAGATTCGACAGGGTGATTGACATCCTGGGCGAGGACCACCGCCTGAAAGCGAAGGTCGTCGGCATCGGGGTGAAGCTCCTGGGTCAGGAAAAGCCCATAGAGCCAGTGTTCTATTCATTCGTCTCATTGCCCGAGGGCAAGATGTCCACCCGCCGCGGCCGCGTCGTCTATCTGGACGATCTCATCGAGGAGAGCGTTGCGCTGGCCAGGGAAGAGGTCGAGAAGCGCCGCCCGGAATTATCCGAGGAGCTGAAGCGCGGCATCGCCGATGCGGTCGGCACCGGCGCGATCCGGTACAACATCATACGCATCCATGCCGAGAAACAGCTGGTCTTCAAGTGGGAGGAGGCGCTGAACTTCGAGGGCAACAGCGCGCCGTTCATCCAGTATTCCCATGCCAGGGCCAGCAGCATCCTGCGGAAGGCCACCGAACTGGGCGGGTACGATGCGGCCCTCCTGACCCATCCCTCCGAGGTGCATATGGCCAAGATGCTGGCGAGATTCCCTTCTGTCATCCGGGAATGCGGGAAGGACATGGCCTGCCATCTGCTGGCGGCTTACGCTTATGACCTCGCTGCCATGTTCAACCAGTTCTACAGGGACTGCCCCGTGCTGGTGGCAGAGGAAAAGCTGAGGAATGCCAGGCTGGCGCTGGTTACGGCGTCCAAGCTGGTGCTGATGAACGCGCTGGACACGCTGGGGATTGTGGCGCCGGAAGAACTGTAATTCCGTAATCTCATCGTTTCCAGATTGCCGATTACGGAATTACAGAATCTTTTGATTGTGTTTGTTTTTTAAATGAACAATCAGGGCGAATGCTCGTTATTGCATGGATTTAGCTTTCGCATTCACCAATTGTTTGCATATTGATGGGTATTTTATGGCGCTGGATTTAGCTGACAGATTGTTTCCGCGCCATCGGTTGAATGTTTTGCTGAAATAAGATGGGAGACGCATTCAACGATTGCCGATTGCCGCCTACCAATCAACTATCCAGGCCGTATCGGCAGGAACCCTAACCCAGTATCCGTCTCCCGGCATCATCCTGACGCTGCCCAGGTCGGTGATGTCCTGGACATAGGGTGTGTCGCTTGTATACACTCCAATCATGTCTGCCCCGGTGCCAGCCAGGGCGTCAAACGCGCTCACTCCGCCGGTCAGGGTGGGGTAGCCCACCAGGTTCCAGCCTGCGTAGAGGGTGATGCTCGTCGTTCCAGGCTCGGTCCCGGATACCGCCAGATTGCAGGCGCTTGTGGTGCGGAGCCACAACCCCATCTCATGGTCTATGCGGTCGAGCGTGCTGGCTGAAATGCCCACACGATATGTCTTCCATTGCTTCGTTTGGCCGTCATACCATTTCACCACGTCCCAGCACCCGGCTATGGATGAAAGTACGCTTTCCACAGAGGTATCCGCCATCTCTTGCGGTATGGAGATAAGGTTCCAACCTTTTTGCAATGTTATTTCAACGTCTGAGGTCGTGATTATCGTCAAAGCTGCCAGGTTATTGGAGAAATCATCATCCCCCGAAGAGGTGGCTGCAATCCAGACGGTCCATTCCCCGGCACCGGGGAAAGTGAATGGCAGTGTTGAGACTGGCTGGCAGTAATCTCCGGACTGGCTTCCGGGCAGGCTGATGATGGGCGTTTCCACGGCTATCGTCTGATGCTCTATCAATGCCGAAACCTCCACATCGTCAATGAACCAGCCCGAGTTCGTGGTATGCATGCCATCCGTTCCCATTTCAAACCTCACACGAACCTGCGGGTTTCCGATGTATGGTGTCAGGTCAATCTCTGACATGTGATAATCGCTTGTTCCGGAGAACACTTCCTGGCCTTCCATCATATTATCCCCTGTCATGGGCAATTCCCCGTCATACCCGCAGGCAGGGGTCACCACATCCCACATCACACCGTCGGTTGAAACTTTGATATTGGCGCCGTCCGCGGGAATGCCTCCATTCATCTCCAGGTCGTAGGAATGGAAGAAGGACAGCTTGGCAAACTTCATGTTGGGGTCGCTGAGGTCCACCGGGTTGGCGGTGAGGCTTTCGAGCCACATCTCGCCGTAGGCATTGCCGCCTAATGTGCAAGCCCAGCCATTGGGCGGGCTGTACGCATTTTCCTCCAAGATGTTCCAGTTGGGTGTGGGCGGAGTCATTGTCCACATGGTAGGGCCTTCCTCCATCTCATCATCGAACAAGGTCAGGGAATGGCCCATGTGGGCAGTGATATCAACATTATCTGCGAGCATGTTCCCTAAATTGGCTATTGTGGCTTGCATGGTCCGGCTCTCGTGATATCTCAGGGGCGGCTCCTCGAACAGGGTGTCAATCATCAGGTTGGTGACTGCAACATCATTCAACTCGCCGCACTCGAACTGTGCGACCACATGGTTGTTCTCTGCCATCTCGTCCTCCGGTTCGAGAGAATAGGCCGCCATGTACTTCTCGCCGTCCTCGAAGGTGTAGGAGGGGAATGTTATTGTGTATCCCTCGTCAGGGTCTATTTCCGGCACCGGCTCGCTGTGGGCAGTCACCAGTTTCCAGCCACTCTCGGTTACTGCAAAATCATCGATGTGGAGCTCGGACATGATTGTCGGCATCATTGAGAAGAATCCTATCCTGATATCATCATGCTCCGATAAACCGCTCAGGTCAATATTCTTGGATGCCGCGTAATTGTTGCACGAATCCATGGACGGGTCGAACATGTGCAGCACTTCTGTGAAATCATGCGGCATAGCACCGCCGTTCAAAGATGCCCGCACTTCAATCATCATGGGCTCCATGGGGCCCGCCGTGGTGAACCAGAAACTGAGAACGGGTTCCTCCATGCTCTGGATGTCAAGCCCCACGTCGTAGATTAGGGCTCTGTCCGGTATGGAGCCGGGCATTAGCATAGCGGACATCATTCCGGTATGAGGCATGGAACCGTTAACCCATTCTCCCAGCGGTTCGCTGAACCAGGGCGCTGTGACTCCCGCCTCAAAGCCATCGTTGGCCACATCATTGCGGCCCCACTTGTACAGTTCCAGGTCTACGCTCCCGGGGCCGGACACCGTGTCCCGGTAGTTCTCCACGTCAAGGCTTATTGAGTGGCTTCCTGGCAGGACAGTGTCGCCATCATCAATGTTGAAATTCTCAAGTCCGGAATCGCCCGGTGACGGGAAGTAAATCCTCGTATGGGGTTGATATATGTCGCCACGGCCCCAGGGGTCCAAATCATCGCCGCAATGGCCCATGTCGCATCGAACACCTCCGTGGGTTGTGGGCCTGTGCCCCCATCCGTCATCGCCATCATGCGGGCTGCATGTTTCAGAGCCACCCCTGCGCCCGGGTGCGCATGTCTCGCCGCCCGGTGTTGTAGGCCTGTGTCCCCATCCGTCATCGCCGCCGTGAGCGGTGCCAGTATCAGGTTCGCCCCATCCACCCGTGTCGCATCTTGTGCCTCCCGGCGTTGTGGGCCTTTCCCCCCATCCATCATCGCCGCCATGCGGGCTGCAGGTTTCACGGCCTCCCCCGCGTCCTGGTGCGCATTCCTCTCCGCCCGGTGTTGTGGGCCTGTGCCCCCATCCGCCCTGGTCGCCATTTGGCGTGCATGGTGTGGAGGATTCTATCCCACCGGTGTCGCATCCGGAACATCCTTCTCTGCCTACTGTAACAGCAGGCTTGCCCGGCGGAATGGACGGTTTTGGCGGCGGAACTGGCTTTGTCCCTCTCTTATCCTTCTGGCACTGCGCTCTCATGGACTCCGCAGCCGCCTTCACATTGTTCCAGTGCTCCTTAGCCTCCCTGTTCTCCCTGCGCATGAGATTGAGCTCTGCGTCATATTTGTCCTTCTGCTTTTGCCAGGCCTCCTGGTGATAGGCCATCTCCTGCTGGGCATTTTTTATGTCATCTATGGCGCCGGCAAGTTTGTACAGCGCTCCTGCCATCCTCACTTGCTGGCCCGGCTTCCAGCATTCGAAGAACTGTTGGAGCATCAGCAGCGGGATCTTCGCAATTCCTGCCGGGCTGACCGAGCCGAGAACCGTGTCGAGGGCGTCCGAAAGCCCTTTCATGATGTCCCCGGGGGTTTTCCCGTCATCCTCTATCCCTGCTTTTTGCTTGGCTTGGCTGGTAAGCGCGTCCGCGGCCTTCCGCATTCCGTCCGTATCCACATTTTTCAGCGACGAGCTCACGTCAGACATGACCTTTGCGGGGTCTGCTCCCTTCTTTTTACTTCCGGAACTCTGGTGATCCAGCTCATCTGCAACGAGGTCTTTTGCCCCCTCCTTTAGAGTATCCTCCAACATGCCTTTCCCGTATTCGGTTATGGCGCCGCCGATTCCTTTCTCAGCAACATCCCCTGCAAACCCGGTTGCCGCACTGGCAATGTCTATTATATCGCATGCGCCTTCCAGAGCACCGATGGCCGAATCCAGGCTATCCAGAGACTCCTGGGCTGCTCCAATCTCTGCTAGCGAATCCCTGATGGACTTGAGCGAATCCTTTATCCTCTGCTGCAACCTGGCCATGTGGCGATTATGCCTGGCTTCCTCCTCGGCAACGAACTTTTCATACTCCTCCAGTTCCTGGTCCAATTCTTCCGGGCTCTTTAGGCCGTCCAGCATGCTCTTTTCCCAAGCGTTGACGCAGGCAAGGCATTCCTCCACGGTGTTGAATGGCCCCTCGCAGGCGGTGCCGTAGGGGTCATTGAATTTCAGAGGGTTGTTCCTGCAGAACAGGTAGAGGTTGTACTCGGATTCGAAGCCCAGGGGGTCCCTGGACATGAACCTGGCCGTCTCCGGGTCGTAGTTTCTTGCCCTGAAATCGTAGATTCCATTGTCAGCATCATAAAATCGTGATTCGAACATGAATGGGTTTTCCAGCGCCCCGTTGCGGCTAGTGCCCCCGAATGCGTCGTATGAGTACTCCGCGGCAACGGACCCGCCGGAATCCAGCAATGAAACCACATTACCCATTCCATCAAGCTGATATGAATATTCCTGGCCGCCCCCCTCCATGAAATAGGGCTCATCCAGCGCATCACCGAATGTGTAATATGCCATCAGATTTCCGGAAAGGCCGGATTCCATTACCAAGTTGTCAAACAGGTAGGTGAACTCCCTGTGGGCGGTCCCATTGTCAGTGAAAATCCTGTCACCCAGTGGTCCGTAGGCATGCGCAGTCTCCCCATAGTCCCCATTGATGCGAACAAGATGGTTATCCGCATCATAGAGATAGTCAGTCACCGAAGCCCCCTCCGTCTTCTTTGCCAGGTTGCCGTTCCTGTCATAATCGTAAGTGGCTGTTCCCCTGGAGCTGAGCTGGTCATTTTCATCATAGCTTGATGCGACCCATGGCCCCGAGTTAATCTGTTCCCCGATGAGGTTGCCGTTGGGGTCCCAGGAATAGTTGTAGAAGTCTTTGCCGGACATGTTGGTGATCCATCTATCGGCATTGTAATCGTATGAAATTGTGCCGTCACTGGTCTGGATATCTGTTACCAGGCCTATATGGTTATACGTGTAGTTGAACCAGGACAGGGGAGAGCTGAACGGGTCAGTGTTGGTGAGGTTCCGTATCAGGTCGGCATCGTTCCAGGCCTTGGTGGTGATGGAGCCGTCCGCGTAATGGATTTCTGTATTTCTTCCCCCGGCATCATATGTGAAATTTGTGTATCCTGATGAGTCGAATATACTGGTGAGCCTCCCCAGGGCGTCCCTGGCGTAACTTATGGTTCTTCCGTCCTGAACCAGATTGATCTCCATCGGTCTCCCCTCCCGGTCATAATCATAGGTGATGTCCTTCAGGAACGTCCCATGGTCCACCGACTCACTGATGATTCTGTCGAGACTGTCGTAGGCGAGGCTGATGTTCCCCTTGCCGTAACTCCTCGAGGCATGTTTCAGGTTCCCATTGGCATCGTACGCGTAAACGAATACTTCATCATCCGGAAGGATTTTGCCGACCAGCCTGTTCAGCGCGTCATATGCGTAGGTCGTGAGCCCGCCCTCGCCGTCTGTCCTGGACTCCAGGTTGCCATTTGCGTCATAGGCGTAAGCCTCTGAATCCCCGTTGGGGAGCAGTATGCTGGATATCCGGCTCATGTTGTCATATCCATAACTTGTGGTGAAGCCCCTGGGATTTGTCACTTCAAGGAGGTTTCCCATTGAATCATATGTGAAGTTTGTGATGTGGCCCATGGGGCTTTTTGCAGAGGTGAGGCGGCCCAGCGCATCGTACGCGAAAGCGGTGACCTGTCCCAATGCGTCCTCTTTGGTTACAAGGTTGCCAAGGGCGTCGTACTCATACAGGGTGCTGAAGCCGTAGGGGCATGTGCTTTCTGTCATTTGGCCCAATCCATCATATGTGAATTGCCATGCATTGCCGTTCCTGTCCGTCCTGTTCAGCACATTGCCGTTCTGGTCGAACGAGAATAATGTCTGATTGCCCAGGGGATCGGTCTCCCGCTTCAGCCGGCCGTTGAGGTCATAGTAGTTGTTCCAGGTGGCGCCTGTCCTGTCCGTGTAGGATACGATGTTCCCAAGCGCGTCATGGTTCCGGATGCTCTGATTTCCCGTGGGGTCGGTTATGGTGGTGAGTCGGTCCCGCAGGTCATACTCGTAGGTGGTGGTGAAGCCATTGGGGCTGATGTAACAGATGATATTGTCATTGTTGTCATAGCCGTAGCATGTCATGTTGCCCATGGGGTCGGTGAAGTTGACCAATCGATATATCTGGTCATATTGATAATCGTAAACATTGCCTGCCGGGTCCCGGCTCGAAACCATGTTCCCCGCCGCGTCATACTCCCAAAGCGAACTGTTGCCGTCC
>JAWOHM010000022.1:0-6583 GCA_046485165.1 Thermoplasmata archaeon | reverse complement strand
AATTTCGGCATTCACCTATTGTTTCCAGAATGTTCGAGACCGCTGAAACCCTCTAATTATTATTATTTCCAGCCGGGTGGAAATGCTGCTCACATGATTGTTGTGAATCGCATTCAACAAATACCCTTGCCAATGCGCCTAATTTGCATGGCATTCAAGCCTTCAGCATTCCCTTTGCCAGCCCCTTTATCACGTCGGCCCTTGACACAATCCCAACTAGCTTTCCGCCGTCCATAATCGGGACGCGGTTGATGTCCCGCTTGTTCATGTTCTCCACAACCACGGCCAGGTCGGTGCCCTTCTCGGCGTACAGCACATCCTCCATCATTATGTCCCCGACGGTTGTGCTGGCAATCTCCGAGAAGGCATCCAGGGTCTCCTTGATGTCCTGCTTCTCGATGAATGCGACGCTCAGCGTTGACAGGGACGGGTAGACCATCTCGACACTCTTGCTCCTGGTCTTTATGGCTTCCAGTATGTCGCTCTCAGTGAGCATGCCCACGACCTTCCCTTCATTGTCAACCACGGGCGCGCCGGATATGCCTTTCTCGGCGAGCTTGCCGACGGCTTCGGCGACGGTCTGGTCGGACCTCAGCGTCACAACCTTCCTTGTCATCACATCGTCGACTTTCATGGTATCAGTCCTTCCTCAGGTCTATGACCCGCTTCGCCTTCCCCTCGGTCCTGGGCAATGAGCCCGGCTCCATCAGTTCCACGTCGGCGCGCACCGTCATGACGGCCACCATCTCATCCGTGAGTTTCTTTCTGAACTTGGCCGGGTCGTATGCAGATGATTTGAAGAAACGCTCTTCCACCTCCACTTTCACATGGAGCCTGTCGAGGATGTCCCGGTCCACTATTATCTGGTACTGGTCGCCGACCCCCTCAATCTTCATGAGCACGGTCTCGACCTGGCTCGGGAACACGTTGACGCCGCCGATTATCAGCATGTCGTCGCTGCGGCCTTTCACTCTCATTATGCGCGGATGGAACCGGCCGCACTCGCATTCCTCCCATATCACCCTGGTCAGGTCCCTCGTGCGGTACCGCAGGAGAGGCATCGCCTCTCTGGTCAGCATGGTGAACACCATCTCCCCGGTCGAGCCCTCGGGCAGGACCTCGCCTGTGTCCGGGTTGATCATCTCCACCAGGAACTCGTCGCCCCAGATGTGCAGGCCGTTCTGATGGACGCACTCCACTGCCACGCCAGGCCCGTAAAGCTCGCTCATGCCGTAGACATCGTTTGCGCGGATATGGAAGGCATCCTGTATCCTGTGCCTGGCCTCCTCCGACCATGGCTCCGCGCCGAACATGCCGATCCTGAACTTGAAATCCTTGTCCAGGTCGTAGCCTTCCTTGGGCGCGGCCTCGGCCAGGTACATGGCGTATGACGGAGTAGCGGCCAGGACTGTGGAGCCCATGTCCTTCGCCATCATCAGCTGGCGCTTGGTGTTGCCGGTCGCCGTGGGAATCACTGTGCAGCCCAATACTTCAGCCCCGTAATGGAATCCCAGGCCCCCGGTGAACAGCCCGTAGCCGTAGGCGTTCTGGACGATGTCCTCGCGGGTCACTCCTGCCGCGGCGTAAGTCCTGGCCATCAGCCTGGACCAGGTCCTAAGGTCGTTCTCGGTGTAGGAAACGACAGTCGGCTTTCCGGTAGTGCCGGATGATGCGTGCAGCCTGTTTATCCTCTCAATGGGAACCGCGGTTATACCATACGGATAATGGTCCCTCAGGTCGTCCTTCTTGGTGAACGGCACCTTTGCATAATCCTCCAGCGTGCGGACCTTGTCCGGGTCCACGCCAGCTTCCTTCATCCGCTGCTTGTACATGGGCACGTTGTCATAGGCGTAGCGCACCATCTTCTTCAGGCGTTCAAGCTGCAGGCTCTGGAGCTTCTCCTTGGATAATTTCTCGATTTCCGGGTCGAACATGGGTGTGTCCCCTTTCTGCGGGGAAATAGGGCTATCGAATTAAAGTCTTTGTATGCGCCACTCCCCGCCCCCCAGCTCCCACCGCCCCTTGGCATGCTGGCCGATGATGCCCATGATCCCGTCCATGAACCTCTCCGGCATCTGCCCGGGGTCAGAGTGCGGGTGAATATGCACCCCCTCCGCATGCGGCCTTGGCTCCCCGCCCAGCCCCGCGAGGTATTTCGAATGCTCCAGCTCGTCCGGGTCGAGGCGCAATTTTGTGGTTGCGAGCCTTTCCGGGAACGCCTCGATATCGGCATTCCGATAACCCATCATTGCGGGGTCCTGGCCGTTGGCCTTCAGGAACAGCATGACGCCCAGGCATTTCGTGCATTTGCCACACGGGATTATCTCATCGCCCTCGAAATGGCATGAGTGGCAGGACCTCTGGTAACCCGCAATATCCGGATATCGTTCCGTAAGGATGCGCTCCACCACCAGCCCGGATATCGGGCGCAGCGCGCTCCACTGGCGCATTCCCGGGATTCTTTTTGAGTACCATTCCTCCATCCGCCTGTCGAAATCGATGTGCTGGTCGTATATGCCGAAGTGATGTTTTATTCCCCTGTATGTCCAGTCGCCCCGTGGGTCATCGAACTCGCTGCCGATGAGCAGGTTGCCGATGCGCCTGTCCAGGAAAACCGGGAGAAGCTGGAACAGGTAGACCGGGAATATGCAGAGCCGTATCGGGTATGTGTCCGCGGGTATCCGCCTGTGGTGGTACTTGACGAGCTTCAGGTTGTCCAGCATGAACAGGTACAATCGGTCCACGTTGGTCCAGACCCTGCCGGTGTTGGGCTCGGCCCTGGAATGCCATCGGTAAGCGGTGAGCGCGGTCCGCCAGTGCCCGCCGCTCTCGTTGATGTAGAGCGGGTGGACGTCCGCGCCCAGCTCCTTCAGCATGCCGTAGCCCAGGAGCGCCTCCTTCCCGCCGCTGGACAGTATGCCGCACCTTCCATCGTCCGGCGCCTCCCCGAGACTGCTGTCCGGCTCCGTCACTGCGGCAACCCTCGCCCGCGGCCCAGCATTCTCCGGCATGACGTCATCCTCCGCCGGAAGGAATTCCTCGACGAGATGCCCGGCCCTGCGGCGGGCCAGCTTGTTGATGAATATGTCCCTGGAGAACACATCGAGAAGGTCGGTGAGCAGCCGCATGTCCGATTCGGCAACCGGGAATTTCAGGGCAATCTCGTCCGCGAACAGCCCGTAATTCAACAGCGGCATGGCCATGGCCAGCCTGTACAGGGGCAGGTGCCTCTCGCTCGCAGGGACCTCATACTTGACCTGGAGATTGAATGCCGCCTTTCGGCCATCAAGATGCTCCAGGGTGACATTCGAAGAAACCGCATTCCCTTCCAGCACAGGCTCGGAAACCGATATGCTCCTCAGGCACAGCAGGTCCATGCCCATCACCGCTTCCGGATGTATGGCCTCAGTGCCCCCACAAGGGCATCGGCTCCCTGGGTGAGCGCATCGGCTGCGGGCAATTTCACGGACTTCCCGGTCCTTCTCACGGCATCCGGGATATCCTTCTCCGGGATATCCTCGTGATTAATTGCAATGGCTGCAACAGGTTTTCCTCCCAGAAGTTCAACAGCCTTGATCTGCGTTTTCAGGTCATGCAATTTGTAACCGGGGAACCCGTCATACTCCTTCCTGGCGGGGGGGTGCTGCATGATTATCACATCCGGCCTTCCGGCAGCCAGTATCTCGAAGCCGCCCGGGTATGCTGGATTCATCAGGCTGCCCTGGCCCTCTATCACAATGACATCCGGCTTGCTGTCATTCCATGCCGACCAGACCGCATGTTCAATCTCGCCGCTGACGAAATCGTTGATGAGCGAATCGAGAATTATGCAGTATTTTGCGCCCTGCATCCAGGCAGTCTGCCCGGTGCCCACCATCTCTGCCCTGAAGCCGGCCTTTTCCAGTGCCTCGACAAGTATCCATGCGGTGGTCCTCTTTCCCACCGCGGAATCCGTGCCCAGTATCGCGACCTTGAGGCATTCCACCTGCTCTATCTTGCCGGAGAAGAAATGCAGTTCTTTCCTGCCGGGCGTCTTCCGAACATCCCTGATTCTCACGCCATTCTCTTTCGCCAGCTTTGCCAGTTCCAGGTCGTCCGACAGGAAATCATGGGCGCCGGAATCGACGTTCAGACCCAGTTCCAGGGCGTGTTTCGCGGCCTGCCTGGTCTCCGGGCTGACAGTGCCTCCGTCGGGCGTTATCCCGTTCACAAAGCATTTGGCCGGCTTTCCATTGTTCTGCGAACATGCAAAAGCATCGTCCAGGCTCGCATGGATCGGAATGCCACACTTCTTTCCGTCAAGCACTTCGCCCGCGTCCTTCCCCGCATGCCGGGAATCCACGAGTCCGACGACATCGTACCTCCGGGTGCGCCGCACAAGCCCGTGAGCCGTCTTTCCGTTGGTTGTGCCGAAGAACCCCTCGCAGTAGACTATGGCATTGCCGTCCAGGCTGGCCATCAGGTCTTCCTCCCGGTGAGCAGGACGACATATCTGTCCCCGGGCAGGTGGTCCTTGGTGTGCTTCTCCAGAAGGGCGATGAGGCCCGCGGTTGACGCCGGCAGGACGTTCATCCCCTCCTTCTCCCTGATGAGCTTGGCGTACTGCAGCATCTCCTTGTCTGTGGCATTGTCCGCCCAGCCTTTCGAGGCCCGAATGGCGTCCAGCGCCAGGTCCCCGTCGATAGAATGCCAGTTTATCAGCGGCTCGTTTATCTCGGTCTCCTTGACCGCCTCGGGGCTCAGGTCCTCGCATTTCGGCTTGTTCTTCAGAAATGCCTGGACGATGGGGTTCTTTCCATAAGAGGAGCCGGCCACTATTCTCGGTATCCTGGAGGTCTTTCCGCGTCTGTAGAGGCTGATGAATCCCCTGTAGATGCCTGCCAGCGTTGTGCCGTTTGACACCGGGGCTGCGACCGCGTAAGGCGCGTCCCGCAGTTCATCGTAAATCTCGAAGGCAATCTGGGCATAGCCCTTCAGCTGGATGGAGGTGTTCGCCCCCCCGGGATTGGCATCGTACATGCCTTCCCTGTCCGCCATCTCCACGGAGTATTTCACGGAATCCTCGTAATTGCCAGGTATCCTCTTTATGATGGCGCCCTGGTCCTCCATCTCCTTTATGCGCTTCGTGTGAAAGGTCTCGGGAATGTAAATGACGCATTTCAGCCCGGCCACGGAAGCGGCCAGGGCGATGGCGGCCCCGTAATTCCCGCAGGTGGCCACAGTGATGGTGTCATAACCCCTGCGCAGGGCGTCCATTGCCTGGGTGAAGGCTATGCGGTCCTTCTGGGTGCCGGTGGGATTGCCGCCGTCGAACTTCAGGTATATCTGGCGCAGGCCGACCATGTGCTCGATATTCCTGGCCCTGGCCATGTTCGTGTCCCCCACCTCCGAGTCCTTGATGTCCTCGAAAGCCTCCAGCCGCTCCTCCAGCGGCCTTGTCGGGTCGGATGCCACACGGCTCTGATCCTCCAGCTCGACCCTGATGGCCGGCGAATAGGATGTGGCGCCGTCCAGCAGCGAAAAAGAGTCGATGTCCTTCTGGACAACATCGGCTTCCTTGGTTTTATCCCCGTTCTTCTTAACCTTTTGCACATCTTTTTCTTCTTGACCAGGCATGTGGTTTCGGACCTCTTGAAAGAAATCTGGGGGATGGATTGATAAATCGGTATATAAACGTATGCAGGCGGCGTTCAAGCATCATGTATTGGCTCGCGTTTCACGGCGGGAAACGCTCGTTTTGAAGCGAAAATGTCTTTTAGCCAACAAACGGCGCCCTTATATGCCTTCAATCGCTAGTTCGCCGACGCTGCTTGCGCGCTCTCGGTCTTCATTATTTGCATATTCTCTTCGATAGACCGAGAGAAGACGAATGCGCCGTAAAAGGATGATAGAATCGAATCAATGAAATATCGGCGAACAGACTACACTGCAATATGTCAGCAATCGCTAGTTCGCCGACGCTGCTTGCGCGCTCTCGGTCTTCACTATTTGCATATTCTCTTCGATAGACCGAGAGAAGACGAATACGCCGGAAAAGGATGATAGAATCGATTCAATGCAATATCGGCGAACAGACTCTGGCATTGATTGGTTATAGTCGCTAGTTCGCCGACGCTGCTTGCGCGCTCTCGGTCTTCACTATTTGCATATTCTCTTCGATAGACCGAGAGAAGACGAATACGCCGTAAAAGGATGATAGAGACGATTCAATGCAATATCGGCGAACAGACTACGCAGCAATATGCCAACAATCGCTAGTTCGCCGACGCTGACGAATACTTGCTGATATATGCATGAGGCGTATTCGTCGCGCTTCCTTTTACAGCTTCTTTATTGAACCTATAAAAAAAGGAAGTGGGCCCATCCAGATTCGAACTGGAGATCTTCTCCATGTCAAGGAGACGTCCTTTGCAGCGCCGCCGGAACTTCCCGGGCAGCGTAACCAACTAGACCATGAGCCCGTTGCGCAGGGATTCCAGAATGTCGATGGGTTGAAATAGTTTGCCCCCGGTAATCTCATCGTTTGCATAATGTTGATTACCGGCCAACGGATGGGAGAATACGTTCCTACATCGACCACCCA
>JAWOHM010000090.1:0-4039 GCA_046485165.1 Thermoplasmata archaeon | reverse complement strand
CAGCCGGCTCTGAGAACGAGAGATTGGCGCGGTAGAACCCGCTGGCCCTTCGGGACATGGGTTGCACGGTTGAAGGGCCCTGGGACAATTTCCATTCAAGGCTCACGTTCTCCACCCGGAGATCGTCTGAAACATCGGCCGTCACCGAGAATGGAACGTCCAGAGGCACCACATCCAAAGGCATGTGGCCGATGGAGGGGGGTGAGTTAATGACCGGGATGCTGACGGATTCCGTCTGATTCCAATTCACTCCATCGGATGCGGAAACATACAATTGGACCTCGCCGCTTCGGTTCTGCGCCGGGATGGTGCCCTTGTACGAATCAACTCCGACCTTCGACAGCTCAAGCGAGCTGAATGCCGAATCCCAGACACTCTTGAAGTGGAGCCCGACCGAACTGACCGCGTTGTCATCGGTGGCATTGAAGAACACCTCGGCACTGCGGTTGACTCCGAGAGAAGCTGGAAGCATGAGCTCAAGTTCGGGCAGGCTGTCATCCGTGAAATTGATGAAGAATGGGCTTAATTTGGGCGTGGAAACGGGAAACGTGGCAGAGTTGTTGCTGGAATCGTTAGCCCAGATGTAAAACTTGACCCGGCCTGGCGGGTGGGGGGGAATGATGCCTTCGTATGTGGCAGAGCCGTTCAATGCCATGGCCACCGGCGTCCAGGACGCTGCCGTGGAGTTAAGGTAATACAGCTTCACGGATGCCACTGAATGGGCATCGGTGACATTGACCCGGATTCCTGTTCCCAGACCTGAGGGAGTCTCTACACTGTAAGTCAGGCCAGATAATGCCGGGGGGGTGGTGTCCCGCACCTCTATCTCATAATATTCTTCGAGGGAAGGCCAATTGATGCAATTGAACCCGTCGGTGGCGTTTATCAGGTACTGAACCGGGTCAAACGATGTCCTAGGCGGTATCTCTGCAGTGAAATTGCCATGATTCAGAATATAATCCGCAGAATCCATATCTGATATTGTGTAATCCGCGGAACCGGCAGGGCGATAAGCCAGAGAAACATTCGAAACAGTCAGGTCGTCACCCACGTAAGCGTGAATGGGCGTAGATATATTAAATTCCAGGAATCCGGGCGGGTCATGCACAATCCAAGGGGTTCCGGCATCCAGCACCGGGAATGAATGGGATATTTTTGCAAGATTCCCGCTGGTATCCTCTGCCCAAACAGTATAATTCAAGTTAAAGGGGCCGGTGTCATTCTGGCCTGTTTCATTCAGATGATACCATTTATCTGTGCCAGGGTCGAAGAGCATCGGGTGATTGTGCTCGTCCCCGTGCACATCGGTGAAATTGAGCCATACAGCATCCAACAGGACATCGCTCACTCGGCAAGTGAAATTGATCGGGTCGCCCACGTTCGCCGAATTGATCTTGGTATGGATCATCTTCGGGACAGTTGTGTCTTCCACCGTGACTGGCCAATCCCCGGTCGCTGGCAGCCTTACCGTGTTGTTGCTTGTATCGTTACATGCCAGAT
Organism: Thermoplasmata archaeon; assembly: GCA_046485165.1. Taxonomy (GTDB): domain Archaea; phylum Thermoplasmatota; class Thermoplasmata; order SG8-5; family SG8-5; genus UBA147. The sequence goes on along the minus strand of JAWOHM010000090.1, from coordinate 2,539 downwards.
AATAATTCAAGGTTCCAAGCGCGGATTGCGCCGGGATGCTGGCATTGTACTGATTGGGGTCGCCGGTGAGGCTCATGGCGACCTTTGTGAAAGAGGTCTGGCCAACGCCCTTGTAGAACAGGCTCACCGCATCGATGCCCATATTATCGTTGGCAGTGGCAACTATTTCACGCGGAAGGCCAGCCTCGGCCCAGGTGATGGGGGTGTGAGTGAGGGTGGGCATCACCGGGTCGACAACTTTGATTTGAAGGGGGTTGTTCTTAGGGTCGACGGCCGGCAAAGTGGCGAAATTGCCGCTGATATCAGTTGCGTTGATGTAATAATACAGGTCGCCCATGGCGGTTTGCAGGGGAATGGCCATGGCAGTGGACTGGCCCCAAATCTGTGTGTTTGGCTTCCCATCACTGTTCCAGTCAACGGAAACGCCATTGTCCCTGAGCATATTGTACTCGGAATATATGGATTCACCTTTCTTCTTCATTAACAGTTTCACAGATGCCAGCCCGGAACCCACATCTGTCACCCATGACAGAATCCTGTATTCCTGGCTCAGGTCTATGCTTTCGGGGGCTTCATAAATTTCACCGTCTCTGAAAACCGGTTTAATCAAATCATATAAGGTGATGTTCATCCTGTCCAAGGGATTCGATGACACAAATGTATAATTATCTCCAACAAATCCAGCCTGGTTGACATAAGCCCATATTTCATCACCCATGGTAAATCCCCCGGAAAAAGTACTGAGTTCCATGCGATAGTATCCGTCCTGGCCTGTCGTGCTTGTCTTGGACTCGTTGGTGTTCTTATTGGTGACCTGGACATTGAAATATCTGGCAACTGTGCCGTCCAAGGCCCTTTTAACATATCCATCAATAACGTGTGTTCGAATTGCAAATGTAAAATTCAGTTGCTGGTAAGGGACAGAACTCACTACTAGGGTGTCGGTGGAACTTTGGCCGGAATAAACAGCCGTTAACATCAGGATGTCGCTCACATGAGTATCGCTGAAACCGGAATCAATGTTCATGTCCAAAGAATACCTCCCTAGACTGTCGGTAACCATATTTTGGGAGATATTATTTCTGGTGTTGTTTATAAACACAGTTGCGCCCATGATCCCCACCTCGTCCATGTCGTAAACAAAGCCAAGTATGGCATGGGGCGTCGCTGCGGACGTGGTCATTGCAGGGAAGTACATAGAGGAAATCACTATCGAAACAACATACATAAAGACGGCCAGGCTTTGCAGCGATTTCATCCGAAAACCACCTATTTGCTGCGGCGCCTCCGCTCGACCCTCTTCGGCTGAACCTCATCGGTATCTTTTTTGTGGGATTTCGTGATGTAATAACCAATCATGATGGCACTTACCGCTATCACAATCAGCAGGACACCTGCAGGGGATGAGAGGACATCGATGATATCCGGAGATTCCTTGTAGGTGAGGTTGCCCCACACACCCAAACCCGCTGCAACTGTCACCGTAGTGCTAACAGCATCCTTGCCAGAACCGTATGATATTGTTATCTGGCTCCCCGCAGGAAATCCATCCGGTTCATTAGGGCCCCAAACATATACCACATAATATCCATTGGCATTTGTTTCCTCATAGACAGTTGTAGGCGTATAAACGCCAGTCATAGTATCGTAACGCTCCCCGGAAATAGTGATGTTCGCCAACGTAATCGGATTTCCCTGACCATCTTTGAGGTACCCTTCTATCTTGTACGGACTTGCGGAGGATTCCTTCGGCATAACCGAGAGAAACAGAAGGCTTGCGAGCAACAACGCCAGAGCCAATCTAAATATCGGCCTCATTCTCCTTCTTCCTCCTTCTCCTCCCGAGGAACATGACCAATCCCAGCATTCCGATTATCGGTATCAGCACGGCTGTGAATTCGGGTATCTCGTTCATGACGACATTTACACGCCTGTTTGGGTGAGCCATGTCAGCATTGTCGAAAACATCCAGGTCTATGAAGGATTCGTTCCTGCCGTAATAAGTGCCGTCCGTGGCGAACACGGTCAGATTCTCGCCGTCCATGTATCCGGAATACAGCGTCGCCAGGTCTACCTGGTATCCACCAGTCCCGTCTGTGTAGGCTATGACCGTCTCATTGGTCTGGACATCCGTTATGAGAACCATGCTTCCGCCCACGGGTAGGCCCCTGCGCGAGTAGACATTACCCCACACGAAATAAGGAGGCAACCTCACAGGAACGTCGAATATCCCGGTCCGGTTCTCGTTGCCATTGGTGTCATTGACCCAGACGAAGTATGAAATGAAACCCTTGTAGGGCTGGGCGGGCAATTCCAGGCGGTACCTTCCGCTGCCGTTGGACAACACTTCGAAGGGAACCATGATGCCGCCCCAGCCGGTACCGAATATGTCGGTGAAGTAAAGCATCACCGTGTCAACATCTGAATCGAAGCTCAAGACGTTGGCATCGAGGTAGAACGCGGATTCTATTATCCATTGGATTCCTTGCATCCCGAAATGCGGGCCGTTCGGCCAAAGATTTCTTTTTATCAGGCCGGA
>JAWOHM010000115.1:0-3661 GCA_046485165.1 Thermoplasmata archaeon | reverse complement strand
GTCATGCGGGAGCCGACGCTCATCATCTCGACCGCCCGTCCATAATATTCGATGGATTTGTAATTCGCGCCCTCTGCAGTGAGGTCGCCGATTATCTGCAGGATGATATCCTTGGAGAACACCTGTTCACCGAGGCTGCCGTCCAGGGTTATCTTGTAAGTCTCCGGGACCTTCAGCCACAATTCGCCGGTGGCCCAGACCGCTGCCATCTCAGTGGCGCCGATGCCGGTGCTGAACGCGCCGAACGCGCCGTATGTGGTCGTGTGAGAGTCAGTCCCGACTATCAGCAGGCCCGGTGCCACGTGCCCGAACTCCGGCATTATCTGATGGCAGACGCCTTCCCTGATGTCGTAGAAATTCTTTATGCCCTGCTTCTTGACGAAATTCCTGATTTTTACATGGCCCTCGGCAGTCTTGATGTTGTTGGCCGGCACCCTGTGGTCTATGGGTATGACTATTTTATCCGCGTCCCAGACCTTGGGCACGCCGATCTCGCCGAACACCTTGGAAACCAGGGCTGCATTGTCATGGGACATGGCCACGTCAACCCTGGCGTTCACAATCTCGCCCGGCTCGACCTTCTCCGAGCCGCTGGCGCGCATCAGTATCTTCTCTGCAATGGTATATGCCATGCTAATCCTCGTTTTCGGTATGTCCATTGGATATTAAGAACTTTGTTCCCAACTTTGAAAAAATGCAGATTATTTCAATTGATATGCAGCATTTTCGCATTGCACGGATGGGGCGATTACCTTATCTTGACATCGGCAGAACCCGTTTCACTTTTGTGCAGGTTCCTGGCCGCAACGAATGTCTGCCCGAGCTTAGTCAGTTCCCTCGCTGTGATGTTGAAGGACTCATGCTTGTCCAGGTAGTTCTGGGTGAGCAGCGGCATCATGCCCTGGGCTTCGACATCGGCCCTCGGAATGAAGTATTCCAGGATGTTGGAGGGGTGTTCGCGCGACTCCTCGACGGCAATCTCGCCGCCCTCGTGCTTTGCGCTGATGTTGGGGATGTGACCGAGTTCCAGCAACTCGTCACGGCGGTTGTACGGCTGCCTTACTATGGACTTCCAGGTCTCTGTGATATGATGCTCGAACCTGACATTGTCATCAAGTTTGAATGCCCTGCGGATGTCGGCGCTGGCATTGATGGTCTTGTTGTTCACGGAATTCGAGAAGTTGAACCCGATGAGCGGGGTGGAGCCGTCCGGCCGCGAGAACAGCCTCGCAGCCATGAGTGTCCAGAACACCGCATACGGGTTGTCGTTGCCCATGTAAACAGATATCTTGAATTCGATGTCCACGCCTATCTTGTGCAGCATGTATGCGAGCAGGATGGTTCCCGAGTTCACATTCAGGACCTGACGGTTTCCATAGTTCGTGTAATAGTAAAGGAACTCGTCAATCCATTTCAGTGCGTAATCATTCGGCTGGCCCACGCCTCCGAAGTATCCGGTGATGGTGTCCGGGCCGCCGAGATGCACATTTGAGCCGTCCGTGCCCTTCGTGTCCAGGGTCTCGCACCTGCTGGCACCGATTATTTCGGTCGCCGCGGTCATGGCCAGGAGGTCGCCGTCCGCTTCCTGCTCCTTCATGAATCGCACACGGATTATCCGGCCGGGCATGAGTTCCTGCTTCTCGAGCGCCTGGCGGGCTTCAGCCATGAAGAATGGGAAATACTGGCAGGCGGAGATTTCCAGGGTGACTGCATTGGTCTCATCAAATTTCATTGAATCCGCTGCATCGCCCAGTATCTTCCTCCGGTACTCCGGGATGCTGATATAAGCTCCATTGTCCCGCTGCTCCATTAGCCATTGGATGTCTTTGAGCTGAGGCAACCCGTCCATCCGGGCGAGGATGTTGTCCAGCTTCCCGGCCTCCCTGGCCCTGGCGTTTATCTCCTGGGCGCCGCCGTGCTTCTCCACCAGCATTATCAGGTCGTTGACCATCTGGTTGTTGGGGCCCAGCAGGAAATCGTTCACTTCTTTCAGTCTCTCGTCGGATATTGTCAATTTATCTCGTGACATGCTTATCCTCCCTATGCTATATGACAATGCTTAATGCTCAATGTTTAATAATGATTTTGATAGCGCTCCCACATCCCAAATGCAAATCTCCACCCGATTCTCTACGTTAACAATTTTGCCGCCATATCTCTCCCTTGTCTCCTGCACGATCCTGGCATGAAGGTCATCGGGCAGCTTTGTGGCCGAGGAGTAATGCCTCTTCTCCAGCATGTCGATGTAACTGTCAGTGCTCCGTTCAGCTGTGTACGTTCCGACAAGGAGCTGCCTGCCAGGCGCGAACCTCTCGGCAAGCTCCCTCTCTGAGATTCCGGGCTGGGATGGGCCATGGCCGAGCTCGTCGACCCGCCTGCCGTAATATTCTCCGGGCCAATCGTCCCTTGGCCAGTGGGAGACCACTGAAGCCAGGTTCCCGCGGGTGACCCTGCACACCTCCCGCAGAAGGCAGTCCCAGTTCCCAATGAGGTGCAGGACATGGGTGATGAACGCATTGTCGAAGTGCTTGTCCCGGAACGGCATTTTGCATGCGTCCGCCCTCAGAAGCATGTCGAAACCCTTGCCCCGGCATTTCTCCAGCATCCCGAGGGAGAGGTCTATCCCGATGACGCCAAGGCCGCTTTCGCGCAGCGGGATGGAGAAACGTCCGGTGCCAATGCCCACTTCGAGCATCCTGGAGCCCGGGCCGAAGTTATCTGCAAGGATGCCTATGGCCTTCTCCATGATATCGGTAGGAAGTACCCTGGAGCCATCATATATCTCGGCAATCTTATCGAAAATTACCTCTGACATGCTCAAGCACCGAACTTCGGGTTGCGCCCAGCAAGCCCGGCCAGCATCTGAAGGAGCTCGTGCCCGCGGATATGCCCCAGGCCGCCTGAGGCTGCTTCCCGCTCGAAGAAGCATTCGGTAAGGTCAGACCTCAGCCCCTTGCCCCAGACCAGCACCGGAACAGGGTCGGATGCATGGTCCATGACGCTGCAGGGCGTCGAGTGGTCGGCCGTAATGCAAACGATCGTGCCTTCAAGTTCGCTCAGGGCAGAACCCAGGGCTGCATCTATCTTCTCGATGAACGCCACCTTGCCTGGCGCATCCCCGTCATGGCCATATAGGTCTGTGGCTTTGAAATGCAGCAGGACGAAATCATAGGTCTTCAGGGCTTTCAGCGCGGCTTTCACCTTCGCTTTCAGGTCTGTATCGGTCGAACCGGTTGCGCCTTTCACATCAATGACCTCGAGGCCAGATAATCGGCACAGGCCTCTGACCAGGGAGATGCCCACAATGGCGGCTCCTTTCAGGCCATTGTGATGCTCTGTGAACGACGGAACTTCGGGAGGGCTCCCGGAGCCTCTGGCCAGCGCGATGTTGGCAGGCGGTTTCCCCACCCTCACCCTCTCCTGGTTCACAGGATGTTTGCTGAGTATCTCGTACGAACGTTTGGTGAATTCGTTCAAAATTCGGGCAGTTTTCTCGTCCTCGGGTTCCAGCCCGCTGGATTCAAGGACCTTGCCTTCGTGATGCGGGTCCACCTCGGATACCCAGGGACTGAGGTCTGGGCCCCGTAGGACCAGGACTGCACGGTGGTCCACACCCTGTTTGAAAATGACTTCGACGTCCTCGATCTTCATGCCGTTGATT
>JAWOHM010000086.1:0-26085 GCA_046485165.1 Thermoplasmata archaeon | reverse complement strand
GACCGTGCCCTCTGGGTATTTCACCTGAACACCGGCTCCTGCAATGGCTGCGACATCGAGATAGTGGCTGCGCTGACCCCCCGCTATGATGTCGAGAGATTTGGCCTCAAGCTGGTCGGAAGCCCAAGGCATGCGGACGTCCTCCTCATGACCGGGCCGGTCACAAGGGCGATGGCTCCCAGGGTGGAAAGGATTTACAACCAGACGCCGGACCCGAAGGTCGTCATGGTGATAGGCAACTGCGGATGCAGCACAGGCGTTTTCAACGGCTCCTACAACATTCTGGGCCCCATCGACACATTCCTGAAGAAGATAGACCCGGACGTTAAGATAGTCTATGTGCCCGGCTGCCCTCCAAGGCCGGAAGCGATAATTGACGCCACCGCCAAGGCCTGGCTTGTGCTCGAGACGCTGAGAGGTGATGCCTGATGGAGCCAATCGGAGCCAATGAGATAGAGCAGCTGTTCAAGGCCCGCATGGGAAATGCCATCCTGAGCAGCCATGTCGACATCTACGAGATGGGAAAACGAAGAAAGAAGCTGCAGACAGTCTGGCTTCGCGTCCCCAGGGAGAATCTCAGGGATGCCGTTGCCATTGTCGCTGAATTGCAGAGCCCCCCACACATCGCCGTCGCCTCCGGTTCCGACCTGGGCGATGACATCGAGATACTCTACCACTTCCAGGTGTTCTGGGGATTCGGGCGCGAGAGCACGGTCAGCGTGACTGTCGGCACAACTTGCCCGAAGTCAGACCCCCATCTTCCGACAATTTCAGACATGGCACCGGGCGCGGTGATAACCGAACGCGAGAAGCAGGAGTTCTTCGGTGTCATCATTGACGGAATACCCGACCCCAGAAGATTGTTCCTGACGGAAAGCATACCCGAGGGAATGTACCCCTGGCGGAAGGATGAGAAGGGCGTGGACAGCCTGGTCCGTGACGTGCACGAGGGGGGCGACTGAGATGGCCGGCAAATCATACACCCTCCCCATCGGCCCGGTGCACCCGGCGCTGAAAGAGCCGACGATGTTCAAGCTCACCGTGGAAGGCGAGATAGTCACCGCGGTTGACGTCCAGCCAGGCATAAACCACCGCGGGATAGAGTTCATCGGCATGCGCCGGAATCCGCTTCAGGTCCTGCATCTTGCAGAGAGGATATGCGGCATCTGCAGCATAGTCCATCAGTATTCATTCGCCCTGGCCAGTGAAAAGGCGGCCGGCATCACCGAGATACCGGAACGCGCCCAGTACATCCGCACGATTATGGCGGAACTGGAGCGAATCCACAGCCACCTGCTCTGGGCCGGCGTCGCGGCTCACGAACTCGGCTTCGACACGCTTCTCCACTGGACCTGGAAGCTCAGGGAGTGGGTGCAGGACGTTCTCGAGCTGATAAGCGGCAACCGAGTGAATTATGCCATGTACATTCAGGGGGGGGTGCGCAGGGACATTTCCCCGAAGACAGCCCAGAAAATAAAAGCGATGATCGCGGATTACCGCGGGGGCATCGGCCAGCTGTGCAAGGCCTTCACGGACGACCGCGTGTTCAAGCACAGGACGGTGGGCGTCGGAGTGCTCACTTACAAGGACGCTGTGGAGACCAGCGCTGTCGGCCCCACAACCCGCGGTTCGGGCGTGAAGAAGGATGTGAGGATAGACCAGCCCTTCGGAGGCTATGCCGACCTGGACCTGGATTACTGCCTCCCGGACAAGATGGGCTATGAGAACAACGGCGACACGTACGCCAAGACCCTGGTAAGGCTTCAGGAGGTCATTCAAGCCCTTGATATCATAGAGTTCTGCCTGGACAACATGCCCCCCGGCCAGATACGCTGGGAGAGCAACATGACCAAGCTGCTCATGCACATGAAGAAGGCCGAGGGAGAAGCGCTGGGCTTAAACGAAGCCCCCAGGGGCGAGATGATTCATTATGTCAGATTGGAGGCGAACGTCGAGAACGTATCAGTCTGGAAGGTTCGCGCGTCAACCTACAACAACATACTGGCATGGACCAAGATGCTCCCCGGATGCCAGATAGCCGATGTGTCCATAGTCGCGGCCGCAATCGACCCGTGCATCGGATGCATGGACCGCGTCACGGTGGTCGACCAGGACACGGGCAGGAAGAAGCTCTGGACAAAGGAGGATTTCTACCGCGAGAGCGTCCGCAAGACGAGAGCGTTCCGAAGGGGGCTGAGCCCGTGATACAGGCCATCGCGTTCAAGCTTGTTCTTTCCGCAATTGTGGCATTTGCAGCGATCTATGTCGGCCTCGGCCTCAAGGGCGTTGACAGGAAGCTTGCCGCCAGGATGCAGGGCCGCATAGGCCCGCCGCTCCGCCAGCCGTTCTGGGACGTTTCCAAGCTGTTCCAGAAGGAGAATATCGTTCCCCGTCACGCTGTCGATTGGGTTTTCAACATGATGCCCCTGGTCGGGCTGGCCAGTGCCCTCGTCATAATGCTCTACCTGCCCCTCGGCCCCCTGAAGCCGGTGCTGGGCAACTATGGCGACCTGATCCTTGTCATCTACCTGTTCGCATTTCCCAGCCTGGCAATGGCAATCGGTGGTTTCTCCTCAGGCTCGCCAATCAGCACCATCGGTGCCCAGAGGGAGATGGTGGTCATGATGAGCTACGAGCTTCCGCTCGCGATAATCATCTTCGGCAGGGCCATCATACTCGCGTCCAACGGGCTGGAGGGCCTTTCCCTGATGGCATCAGGCGATGCATGGGGCATGGTCGGCATCATCGGCGTCGTCGGCCTTGTCCTGCTGCTGCTCTCGCTGCTCATGGTAGTCCCCGGAGAACTGGCCAAGATTCCATTCGACCAGCCCGAGGCTGAGACCGAACTCGCAGGCGGCGTCCTGGCGGAATATTCCGGCCGGAACATGGGCCTGTTCTACCTGGCAGATGCAGTGAAGAGCCTGGCCATTGCCTCGCTGGTCGTGGCATTATTCTTCCCGTGGGGCATATCGCAGCATATGTCCTGGCTTCCCGAGATCGAGGGTTACGCGGTGGGCGCCTGGGCAGTGGACGGCGCTTTCTTCCTGCTCAAGGTCTTCCTGATACTGCTGGTCTCGGTGACAGTGGTGCGCGTGGCAATGCCCAGGTTGAAGATAGACCGAGCAAGTTCTTTCTACATGTTCACCACAAGCGGCATCGCGGCCATCGGCCTGCTCCTGATTTACCTCGACATCAACATAGGGGGGCTGTGATATGGCCAACCCCAACCTCGGCCTGATACTGAAACAGCTGTTCAGCCGCCCATCCACCAACCGGTTCCCTGTGAAGTACGCTCCCGCCAACATGCACGCGACCGCCGCGGCTGTCGCGGATGGTAAGGCCGCCATCACACCGCCAGTTCCGGTGCCAGAGAATTTCCGCGGAAAGATTGCATATGATCGCGAAGCGTGCATCGGTTGCAAGATGTGCATGAAGGTCTGCCCTGCCAGCGCCATCGAGTTCATCCCGGGTCCGGATGGAAAGCCCAAGGGCGGCAAGGTCAAGTTCTACATGAGCAGGTGCACGTTCTGCGAGATGTGCGTCGAGGCATGCCCGAAGAATTGCATAAAGATGACTGGCGAGTTCCTTCTTGGCGACACGGACAGGAACTCCGCGGCCCTGGTGGTCACAGACTCGGGAAGCTTTGCGGCCCCGCCTCCACCAGCTTCCGAATGACATCCTCTGCCCAGCTTTTCGCCACCGCTGATATCTCCGACCCGAGTTCTAGATTATCGGTGTCCACCTGGATTCCCAACAGCAATACCTCATCCGCGCATTCTGCCATCTGCTCCATGAAGACCGACAAGGGAATCGCATGGGTGGAGAAATGCATGACCCCGATGTTTTTCGGCGGGATTATTCTCACCTCCCCGGGCTCCAACCCCATGTATGCGGCGTCCAGTATCACCAGCATCTCCGGGTGGGCCTTCCGCACCACGCTGGTGAAATTCTCCGGGACCATCTCGGCATTTATGACCTTCCAGGCAGGATGGTTCATGGCCCCCAGCACCTCGGCCGCATACGGGCCTATGCCGTCATCGCCCCTCATGGGGTTCCCGACGGCCAGGAGGATGTTGGCGTTGCCCGGTTCATTCTTCATGTCAATCTGACATGCTGCGGTCCTACATAACCCATTCTTTTGCGTAAGCATTCGATGAAATGAAGGAGAAAACGATTGTAGATTTAGGGATTGTAGTTTACGATTTAACGGTGTCTGGTCGTCGATAACTGCCAGTACATTCCATCGTAGCAATGTATTGGCACAAATCTAAGATCTAAAATCGAAATTCTACAATTATATTGGCTTCAGAAAACTGTAATCTTGCCCTTTTGCATAATTATAAAAACATTGATGCCTTACCCACATTCAATGCAGCTGACATTGCTGGGAGGCGCAAGCGAGGTGGGCTCGCTCAGCGCTTACGTCGAGGACAGGGGCATCCGCATGCTGTTCGATTGCGGGCTCACGCCGTCCAAGCCGCCCAAGTATCCAATGAAGCCCCCAGTCGTGGACCTGGCCTTCCTCAGCCATGCCCACATCGACCATTCCGGCATGATGCCCTGGCTCTGCGCAACGTACGGCATGGACGTCGTGGCGACCAAACCCTCTGTAGTGATAGGCACAATGCTGCTGGAAGACAGCGTGAAAGTGTCCCAGCTGGAAGGTTTCCCGGCTCCGTACGACAAGGGCGACGTGAAATTGCTGAAGCGCCATTTTCAGGAAGCCACATTCGGCGACATACTGGATGTCGGCGGCATCGAGGTTCAGCTCCATCCGGCAGGCCACATCCCGGGCGCGGCCATGTTCGAGATACGCTCTGACAAAACCACGCTCTTCACGGGCGACATCAACACTCTCGATTCACATCTTGTGAGCGGGGCCGCTCCGGTGAAATGCGATGTCCTTGTCATTGAAAGCACGTACTCGGGAAGGGACCATCCTCCCAGAAAGGAGACGGAGCGCCATTTCATCAACAAGACCAAGGAAGTGGTGGAACGCGGCGGCCTTGCAATAGTTCCGGCATTCGCCGTGGGCAGGACACAGGAGATGATGATGACGCTGATGAACACCGGGCTGAACATCATCCTGGACGGCATGGGCGGGGCCGTGAACAGGCATTACCTGAGCATGCCCAATTACCTCCGCGCCCCGGAAAGGCTGGCGGATGCCGTGTCCCAGATAAGGGCCGTGCACAACCCCGGAGACAGGAAGAACCTATCCAAGACAGCCCAGGTCGTCATCACGACCAGCGGAATGGTGGACGGGGGGCCGGTCCTCGAATACATAACCGAGAAAAGGAACGACAAGAACAGCGCCGTCCTGATAACCGGATTCCAGGTCGAGGGCACCAACGGCCGCATGCTGATGGATACGGGGGAGATAATGCTGGGCGACCAGAAATCGAAGGTGCAGTGCGAGCTGGGATTCTACGATTTCTCGGCGCATGCCGACCATAACGAACTCATCAAGTTCATCAAGGCCTGCGACCCCCAGGATGTGGTGCTCTGCCATGGCGACAACCGCATAGCCCTTGCCGAGGACCTCAAGGAGTTCGGGTTCAGGATACACATGCCGAAGGAAGGGCAACAGCTCAATCTGGAGTAATCCTTTCCATAATATAGAGAGAACACGCGCGCGAACCCAAGAATTTTTATAAGGGTCTCCCTTGCCCAGAATCCATGTCTATCTTGGTGATATGCGAGAAGAACAATGCCGCCCAGAGGGTCGCCACCTTCCTGTCGAAGGGTGGCTACACCAGGACCTACATCAACCGGGTCCCGGTATTCAGATTCCCGTGGAGGGAGACCGAGTGCCTGGTCGTGGGCCTCAGGGGTCACATCCTGAACCTGGATTATCCGAAGGACTTCAAGAACTGGGACATCGATGCCCTGGCGGAACTTGTCGCAACCAAGCCCCAGAAGAAGGCGACCGCGCCCTGGATACTGAATGTCATCAAGGACCTTGGCAAGCAGGTCGACACCGTGATAGTGGCGACCGATTTTGATCGCGAGGGAGAGCTCATAGGCGCGGAAGCCGTTTCCGTCATGGAATTGCGGCCTGGCGTGGTGATAAAAAGGGCAAGGTTCAGCGCCCTCACCGGCCCGGAAATTTACAATGCATTCGACAATCTCATAGACCTGGACCATAACCTCGCCAAGGCCGCGGAGACCCGCCAGATAGTGGACCTGGCCTGGGGCGCGGTTCTTACAAGGTTCATGTCCACCGCCACCGGCAAGCTGGGTTCGGACTTTCTCTCGGTCGGAAGGGTGCAGAGTCCCACACTGGCACTGGTAGTGGACAGGGAAAAGGAGATAGAGGGATTTCAGCCCAAGCCGTTCTGGGAGATTGTCGCCGACCTGGAGAAGAAGCGCCATTTCTTTGCCAGGCATTCCCACGGCCTGTTCTGGGAGAAGGAGCAGGCTGACCTGGTGTTCAGCAAGGTGAGGGATTCCAAAGAGGCTAAGGTGCTCACATCGAAAGTCGAGAAGATAGCGGAACGCCCCCCATCGCCGTTCAACACCACGACATTCCTCGCGGAGGCCAGCAAGATGGGCGTTTCAGCGGCCAGGGCCATGTCCATCGCCGAGGGCCTTTACAATGACGGTCTGATCAGTTACCCGAGGACGGACAACACGGTCTATCCCCACACACTCCCGCTGAAGGCCATACTCGGAAAGCTGGCCAAGGGCGAATTCGCGAAAGAGGTGGAGGAGATACTCAAACAGGAGAAGCTGCGCCCGTCCAGGGGCGCCAGGCAGACCACGGACCACCCGCCCATACATCCGGTTGACATCGCCACCAGGGAGCAGGTCAAGGGCGATGGCTGGAAGATATACGAGCTCGTTGTCAGGCGCTTCCTTGCGACATTGGGCCCCGACGCATCCGTGCTCATGAGCGAGGCAAAGCTCGACATCGCCGGCGAGGAGTTCACCGCCCAGGGCCATGAGACCCTGGAGAAAGGATGGAGAGCCTATTACCCATATTTCAAGTTCTCGGATGTTTTCATACCCGAGCTCGTCGAGGGCGAGACCATTCATGTGGTGGGGATGCGCGGCAGGGAGGGCAAGACAGAGCCGCCGAGGCGTTACACCCAGGGAATCCTCATAAGGGAGATGGAGAAGCAGGGTCTTGGCACCAAGAGCACCAGGCATGAGATAGTGCAGAAACTGTTCGACAGGGGCTATGTCCAGGGAAGCCAGATCAGGCCGACCGCATCCGGCAGGGCCATAATCCTCGCCCTGGAGGACAATGCCGAGCAGATTGCCAGGCCGGAGATGACCAGCCAGCTCGAAGAGGACATGAACCTTATAGCCGACGGGAAGAAGGACCAGGAATCGGTGGTGAAGGAATCCCAGGAACTGCTGGCCAAGAGCCTTGAAGTCCTCATGGCCCACAGGGAAAACATTCATAAAAAGGTGAACGAGGCTCTGAAGAACCAGAACCAGATGGGCGCATGCCCGAAATGCGGGAAGGGGAACCTCGTCATGCGAAAATCCAAGCGCGGAAAGAGGTTCATGGCCTGCGATGCATATCCAGATTGCGAGAACACGTATCCGTTACCGCAATTCGGCGCCATACTGCTGAACACCGAGCCGTGCAAGAAATGCGGCGGCCCCCAGGTCAAGATGGTGATGAGCCGGCGCAAGCCAGTGGATGTCTGCCTGAACATGGACTGCAAAGCCAACAAAGCAAGGCTGAAAAAGGCAGGGAAGGGGAAGGCCCCCGCCAAATCCAAGAGCGCCGGCGGGAAGAAAACCGCGGGTACCAGAAAGCCAGCGCGCCCCAAAAAACCCGCAGACACCAACTGAAACAGCGCGTCATGCATCCCGGTTTCTTCGAATGTTCTAATCCGATATTATCGGCGTCGCCGTGAACCCCTTCTCCGTGTGCATGAGCCTGAACCATCCGCGCTGATGGTTTGTGCGCCTCATCTTGATGCAGGATATCCTCAGCTGGATGTCACTCTCCCCGGCATCATGCAACTTCAGGTGGATTATGCCGTCAGCCAGGAAATCCTCGTCATTGGCCACCAGCTTCGTGTTTCCATGGCTTATTTCCGATATTAGGAACACGGTTGGTCCGAGCTCCTTCAGGAATCGAATGAAATGGAAGAGTTCCGCCCTGGGATTGCTCAGCTGGGCCAGTGAATAGAGCGCGGCCAGGGAATCGATGACTATTATGTCGAAATCATCCTCGTCCACTCGTTTCTTGATGTATTTCGTGAGGATGTCCAGCCAGCTTTTTGTGGTCTCCCGTTCCGGATGCGCTTTCCTTATTTTGCCCACATCTATCATGAAAACCGGCAGTTGGTCTATCTCAGTCATCTCCAGGTCCATCATGGCACCCTTCAATCCCTCGTAGCTCTCCTCCAGTGAGATGTAGAGCCCCTTGTACCCCTCGCGCTTCGCATTCTCATACATTATGCTGTAGGTGACAGAGGTCTTCATGGTGCCGGGCGTGCCGCAAACAAGGACGACATGGCCCTCGGGAATTCCCCCACCCAATATCTCGTCGAATCCGTCAATGTAGGTCTTCATCTTCTTCATGAAATCACTGTACCTGTATTGTTTTTGCCCGTATAAATAACTGACATTACTGTAATTTGTTCAATAAGCGGCGTACCACGGGAATCGGGAACCTAATTACATATTGAAATAGCGGGAATCGGGACTCGTACCACGGGACTTGTCAATTATCCAATTGAAAATTAATTACCAAATCGAAAATCTACAATCGAAAATATGGCAATGGCTAGAACAACCATTCCGTACGCTTCCCTATTCCCCATTCCCGAGTCCCGAACATTATCTACACAATCATTGGCTATTTTTGCTGCCCAGCCAATGTTCGTATGTAAAAAGTTAAATATCGACCCGACTTTGCAACGCCGATACCATGCACAAGACATGCGACGTGGAGCTGGGCGCGGACATGCTGGCCGCAAACAAGAGGATAGCGGATGACAACAGGGCCCTGCTGGAGAAGCACGGGATACGGGCCTTCGATTTTCTCGGCGCGATCGGCTCGGGAAAGACCCTGCTCATCGAAAGAATGGCCGACATGCTCAAAGCCAGGGGCTTGAGGTGCGCCGCAATCGCCGGGGACGTTGCCGGGGACGATGATTATCAGCGGTTTACGGCACACGGTATGCCGGTGGTGAACATCAACACCGGAAAGGAATGCCATCTCGACGCCCACATGGTGGACCACGCCCTGGAGAAGCTGGACCTGAACAACATAGATGTCCTTTTCATTGAGAATGTCGGGAACCTGGTATGTCCGGCCGATTTCTCCCTGGGAAGCCAGGTCCGGATTACTATAGTTTCGGTCACCGAGGGCGACGACATGATACGCAAGCACCCGGTGCTTATGGGTTCTTCAGACATAATCGTGATAAACAAGATTGGCCTGGCCCAGGCAATGGAAGTTGACGTTGATGTTCTGAAGGCCGATGCCGCCCGGATAAACCCCCACATCCCGGTTGCCATGACCGATGCCAGGCAATGCATCGGTTTGAACGAGCTTCTCAAGGCAATGGGATTGTGACGGTACCATGCCCAGGATAGTCTTCAACGGCATTGTCCAAGGCGTGGGATTTCGACCGACAGTTTTCAGGGTGGCAACACTGCTGGGACTGAAGGGCCATGTGCTCAACACTGGCTCCAACGTAGAGGTTGTCATAGACGGGGATGCCGATGTTTTCATTTCTGCGCTTGAGAAGGCATTGCCTCCGCTTGCCAGGCTGGACGGCCATGGGGTCCATGACTGTCCCGTGCCGAAAGAGGATTTTCACATAGTGCCCAGTAGTGCCGGGAAACGCAACTCTCCCCTGCCCCCCGATTCCACCATCTGCCCGGAATGCCTTGAGGAATTGCTGAATCCAGGCAACAGGAGATATGGTTTTCCTTTCATCAACTGCACGAACTGCGATGCACGGTTTTCTGTGATAGCAGACCTGCCATACGACCGCCCTAACACCTCCATGGCGGACTTTCCGATGTGCCAGGCATGCCGGAAGGAATATTCCGACCCCAAAGACCGACGGTTCCACGCCCAGACGACAACATGCCCGGACTGCGGGCCACATTACAGGATTGAAGGTGTTCCGACCAACGACCCTGTCGGGATGTTTGCCATGGCCATTGATTCCGGAAAGCTGGGTGCGGTGAAGAGCTGGGGCGGCACCCACGTGGTGTGCATTCCTTCCCGGGTAGCGCATCTGAGGGAGCGTTTCGGCCGTTCCCAGAAACCTCTGGCAGTGATGGTCAGGGATATTGCGGCGGCCAGGAAATATACTCACATTTCTGCAAACGAGGAGAGGTTGCTCACCCACCCGGCAAGGCCCATCGTGCTGCTCGAGCATACCGGCCAGGGCCTGGAGGACACCGCGCCCGGCCTGGACAGGATCGGCCTCTACCTGCCTTACAGCGGCCTGCACCATCTCCTTTTCGGGAAGCTGGCTCATGACTCTCTGATAATGACATCCGGGAATGTTCCCGGCGAGCCGATGGCCATAACAGATGAGGAGATTATGAAGCTGGCTGTCGATGTTTTCCTGGTCCACAACAGGAGAATAATCAACCGCACCGATGATTCCGTTATCATCCCTCATGGCGATTCCAAATACTTCGTCCGCAAGTCCCGGGGGTACGTCCCCGACCCGCTGCCGCTGCCCCACTGCCACACCCTGGTAGCTGTGGGCGGGGACATGAACAACACCGGAGCGATATCCGTGGATGGGAAAGCCATAATGACCCAGCACATCGGCGACATCGGCCGGTATGAAACATCGCAGTTCCTGGAATCGGCGATAAAGCATCTCATGAAATTGTACGGCATCCAGAAACCGGAAGCGGTCATCACGGACATGCACCCCAGATACTCCAGCAGGAGCGTGGGTAACCGCCTGGCCGAGGAGTGGAGCGTTCCCGCAATCGAGATTCAGCATCATGCGGCGCATGCGTTCGGGCTCGCAGCGGAGCATGGCCTTGATGAGCTCACTGTGCTGGCATGCGACGGCACCGGCTACGGCACGGACGGCCGGGTCTGGGGCGGGGAAATCCTGAATGTCAAAGGCGGAAATTTCGCAAGGGCTGGCCATCTGGCTTACATCCCGCTGCTGGGCGGCGACAAAGCAATCGAGGATCCGCGCAGAGTGGTCTTCGCAATCACCGGGATGCTTGGCCTGGAACAACCGTATTTCACGGGAACCGAGGCCGACACACTCAGCGCCATGATGAAGTCCAGCGTGAAAACCAGCAGCACAGGCCGGGTGCTGGACGCGCTATCCTGCTGGCTGGGGATATGCGATGCCATGACGTACGACGGAGAACCGGCAATGAAGCTGGAGCCCTACATCCGCAGGGGAAAGGCAATCCATGAGTTCCGTGCCGATGTGAAATCCGGGATTGTTGACACGCCCGGACTATTTGCCCAGCTGGCCGAGGTGTTGCCGCCCGGGAAAGCTGCAAAACCAAAAGAGATGGCTGACCTGGCTCGCTCATTTGCCGGGGCGCTGTTCGGGGGCTTGGTCGAGGTTGCGAATCCCGGTGAACAACTCGGGTTCACCGGCGGCGTCTCGTACAACCTGGCGATAAATGACATCATAGGGAAGGAACTGCAGAAAAGAGGCGCAAGATTCATTACTCACAGCCGCGTGCCCAACGGTGACGGGGGCGTGAGCTTCGGTCAATTGGCAGGAGGCGGTTTACTATCTGTTTAGCGATTCCCGGCAAGATAGTCGAGATTTCAGGCGACAAAGCCAAAGTCCAGTACTCCGAAGGAGTTACAAATACAGCCAACATCTCCCTGGTGGACGTGAAGATAGGAGATTACGTCCTGGTCCACGCGGGTTTTGCCATCCAGGTTCTCTCGGAATCCGAGGCCCTGGAAACTCTGGCGCTCTGGGACGAGATGCTGGAAGCCGGGTGATTACCGGATGCATGAATTTTCAATGATGCAATCCATAGTCGAGCTGGTCAAGGCCGAGATGGGGAAGCACAGGGTGATAAAAGTCACCGAAATAAATCTGGAAGTGGGGGAACTGACTTTTCTTTCCCACGATGCCATGCAGTTCGCATTCCAGGCGCTCACGGAAACAGAGGATAAGATAGAAAATGACGCGTTGAAAATATCCTCTGTTCCGGCGGAGGTCAAATGCACAAAATGCGATTTTTCAGGGCCGATGAAGACGGCAGAATCCGAGATATACCATCAACACATGGCGCCGGTGTTCCAGTGCCCTGAGTGCTCTGGACCCGTGGAGATTGTGAAGGGAAGGGAATGCACGGTGAAGAACATCAGGATGGAACTGGAGGAGTGAGATGTTCGAACTCCGCGACCGCGCCATGGCCGAGAAAATAATCTCCAAAATCAGAGACATGAACCAGGAAATCCGCATCATGCACGTCTGCGGCACCCACCAGGATACTCTTGTAAAGCACGGCCTCATCGACATGCTGGCCGACGTTGGCGTCGAGGTCCGCCAGGGCCCGGGCTGCCCGGTGTGCGTGACGACGCCGCAGGAAATAGAGGAGACGCTGGCCCTTGCCCGCGCCGGTAAGACAATCGCCATCTTCGGTGACATGCTGAAAGTGCCCTCGGAATCCGGCTCCCTGCTGAAGGCCAAGGGCGAGGGCGCGGATGTAAGAATTGTCTACGGCATCAACGAAGCGGTTGAGCTGGCCCAAAAAATAGACAATGATGTTGTTTTCATTGCGGTGGGATTCGAGACCACCGCCCCCGCGACTGCCGCAATCCTGCTGAACAATCCCCCGGACAACTTCTCCGTGCTTTGCTGCCACCGCACCATCCCGGAAGCCCTGAGGATACTGGTCACCGCCGGAAAAGTGGAGATTCAGGGACTTCTGGAGCCGGGTCACGTGAGCGTGATAACCGGTTCCGACATGTATGAATTCCTTTCCAGGGATTACAGAATCCCCCAGGCCATCGCCGGCTTCGAGCCCCTGGACGTCCTCATGGGCGTGTACCTTTTAGCTCGCCAGATTAAGGTCGGTGAGGCAAAGGTGGACAACGCCTACACCCGGGCTGTTTCACCCGATGGAAACCTGAAGGCCCAGGCAGCAATGGCCCAGGTATTCGATGCCTGCGACGTGAAGTGGCGCGGATTTCCTGTTCTTCCAGGCACAGGCCTCAAGCTGAAACCCGAGTATGCGAAATGGGACGCCCGACTGAAGTATGCCGACATCCTGGCCCCGGTATACACACGCGAATACGAGGAGCCGCCTGGGTGCAGGTGCGGCGACGTTCTCCGAGGGGAGATGGACCCGCAGGAATGCCCGCTGTTCGGGAAAGTGTGCAATCCCAGCAACCCGGTGGGGCCGTGCATGGTGAGCTTTGAGGGAGGGTGTTCAATCGAGTATAAATATAGAAGGAAGCAGATTGATTGAACTTCACCGAGTTTCAGCCATCATGTAATAATAAACTCGGGGTATGCGCGATTGAGTACAAATACAGAAGAAAACAAATCGATTGAACAACCCTGTGTCTCAAGTTATTTAATATCTCAGATAAGAAAATGTTAGCTTATTTATACCCCCCCATCAATCCTATACTGTAAAAAGAGTGAATTCCATGAAACCGCTAACCGCATTTCTGCTGGCCATGTTTATGATTGCGGCGCCATTGAGCGTATTGTCAGAAAACGTCACGTCTGCCGGGGTCGCTCCGGTGACGCCGTTTTGGGACGGCACCGGTACGTCCGGTGACCCATACCAGATATCGAATGTGACCGAGCTCCAGTGGATGGGTAACGCGTCCAACCTGGGCAAGCACTTCATTCTGGTGGCCGACATCGACGCCTCGGCCACCGTGAATTGGAGTGGGGGCTTCCAGCCAGTTGGAACGGATGCGGCTCGATTCACAGGCACATTCAACGGAAATGGATATGTCATCAAGAATCTGTACATCAACAGGACGACAACAGATTACGTCGGCCTTTTCGGTGCAGCCAATAACGCTGCCCTGTCCTGGGTTATTTTGCATAACGCCTCAGTCTCAGGCAAACAGCTCACCGGAATCCTTGTTGGTAAAACCATTGGCACCACCACCATCTCCAATTGCAGCTCTTCAGGGTACGTGAGTGGAACCTTGGGCGTTGGCGGACTTGTTGGAGATCACAGTAGCAGCGGCATCCTGGGGTATTCATACAGCACGGCACAGGTTGATGCTGAGGATATGGGCGGCGGCCTGGCCGGCTACGTAGGCAACGCCGGTTCTGTGCGTTACTGCTATGCTGCGGGGGATGTTGACTGTACCCGCGATGTCGGGGGCCTTGTGGGCTTGATAAACATCGGCAGTGTTTATAACAGCTATGCCACAGGGAACGTTCATGGGGATTGGAGGGCTGGGGGTCTTATTGGTAGAAAATGGGGAAACGTGGTGAACTCTTACTCTTCCGGCCAGGTCACCGCCAAGTGGGCTGATGAAGGTGGTCTAGTAGCCGTTAATGAGTCAGGAACAGTGACGAACTGCTTCTGGGACGTTGACACATCCGGTGTGGCCACAACCGCAGGTGGAGGCACGGGACTTTCGACCGCGGACATGATGACCCAGACAACTTTCACAGCCGTAACATGGGACTTCACCAATGTATGGTGGATGGTCACCGGCCAGACCAGGCCTTTCCTGAGATGGGAATACTCCACCGAGATAAGGAACAGCCACCAGCTGCAGCTCATGCAGATGAACCTCACAGCAGACTACACATTGGCCAATGACATCGACCTCAGCGACATAACAGAGGCAAGCCAGATGTGGGGGACGAATTCCACGCAGGGCGGCGGGTTCGTGCCTGTGGCTTATGACACAGATCCTGGAACCATGAATTTTGACGGGACCATGTTCACCGGCACCTTCGATGGAAAGGGTCATTCTGTAACCGGTCTGTTCATCAACCGTTCCACACGCGGCTTCCAGGGTCTGTTCGGCTGCATCTTTTCGAGCGCCAAGCTTGAGAACGTAAATATGGTGGGTGTGAACATAACAGGTGATTACTTTGTCGGTGGGCTTTACGGTGCGAACAACAACCTGGGGGCTGCCTCAAATGTCACGGTCAGTGGAAGCATCAGAGGCAATCAATACCTGGGAGGGCTCACTGGACAGAATACAAACAATGCCGTACTCACGAACATCAGCACAAACATGCACTTTTTCGGTGGCCAGTATGTCGGAGGTATTGCGGGAAGAAACGCGGCAACCATAACGGGCTGCGACGCACAAGTGATTATATCCAATGCAGTTAGATGGGTTGGAGGAATTGCAGGAAACAATGCAGGCTCTATAATTAACTCCAATGCGTCGGGCCAGGTCGAGGGAAATACAAACTATATTGGGGGTATTGTCGGCATAAACGCCGTTACAGGCAACATAATGTGGTGTGGGTTCATAGGCCATGTTGGCGGCGACACCGCCACAGAGGTAGGGGGGGTGATAGGCACTAACTTTGGGATTGTCGAAAATTGTTCTTTCGAAGGCTGGGTCAACACTACAAATTCTTATGTCGGCGGCATTGCCGGGCATAACACCGGCACAGTGAACAATTCCCATGCCACCGGCAAAGTGAACGGAGCAACTAATATCGGCGGCCTTGTTGGCTGGAATGAATATGGGTCTGTGAACAATTCCTATGCGGCAGGTGAAGTAATCGGCACAAGTGATTACGTTGGCGGCCTCATCGGGACAAATCGCGGCCCGGTCGAGAACTGCCATGCCTTTGGGTCTGTGAACGGTTCCGAGTATGTGGGCGGTCTCATCGGCGAGAACCGGGGTAACATCACACGCTGCTCGGCCTCCGGAAACGTCACCGGAATCGATGACGTCGGCGGCCTCTGCGGAATAATCTATCTTCCGGGCTCCATTTCGATGAGCTATGCCGCCGGGAAGGTGACTGCCACAGGAAATGGTGTCGGAGGACTGGTCGGCAACCAGCAAAGTTCAGACATCACTAATTGCTACGCAACGGGAGATGTGGACGGCTCAGCGGGAGGCGGAGGCGTCGGCGGCCTGATAGGGGCCAGTTATGCCGGTAATATCACACACTGCTATTCGACCGGTTACATCGATGGGGGGTTCATGTACAATGGCGGATTGATCGGCTACACCGCAGCTCCTGTAATAGTGACTGAATGTCACTGGGACAATGAAACCTCCGGGACCGATACCGGTATCGGAAGCGGCTCCAACCCGGAAGTCACCGGGCACGTGACCGCCGAGATGAAGCAGCAGTCCACATTCGACCCGCCATGGGACTTCACCACCATCTGGTGGATAAGGCAGGGCATCACCTACCCCCTTCTCCGGGCCCTGAACCTCCCCCCGGTGAGAAATGTGGACCTTGACAGGTATTACGCAACCATCCAGGAAGCTATTGAGGACATGGAGACCGATAACGGCCATACCATCACGGTAAGCGCCGGGACATACTTGGAGAACGTGTTGGTCAACAAGCGCCTGACAATAATCGGGAACGGCTCGGCCAACACCACAATAGACGGCAGCGGGACAGGGAACACAGTCCAGATAACAGCCAACTGGGTCAACCTCACCGGATTCACTCTCATGGGCAGCGGCAACGACAGCTGGGCCGATGCGGGCCTTTCCCTGCACACCTCGAACAATTGCACAATAAGCGATGTTAATTCCTCGGGCAACTCCTTGGGCCTGGCTCTCACACTTGTCTATGACTGTGTCATCACCCAATGTAATCTTTCGAAGAATTATTTCAATGAAGATGATGGAGAAGGTATTAACATACGCTATTCTCACCGCAACGTTATTTCGCACAATACATTCCATGACAATAAGAAGTATGGTATAAGGGTTGAAAACGAGTGTTCCGGCAATGTCATCTCCCATAACACCTTCGTAGGTAGCTTGGTGGGCATTGACCTCATGGAATCCCCCGGCAATGCGATATCCGAAAATCAGATGCATGACAACTGGCAGGCTATTCACATTCACAAATCGAATAACACTGCCATCTCGTCCAACAATATATTCAACAATTCCGGGGCCATACATATCCAGGACTCGGCCAATGCCACCGTTTCAGGCAACATCATGGAGGGCAACGGCATATACCTGGACGGCCAGTTCCTGGAGCAGTGGAACACCCACACCATCGGCATCGACAACAAGGTCAACGGCAAGGACGTGCATTACATCAAGAACCAGACCAGCGGGACCGTTCCAGCGGGTGCGGGCCAAGTCATCCTGGCCAATTGCACAAACATGAAGATAGAGAACCAGAATCTGAGCCGCTCCACCACGGGCATAGCACTCGGGTTCTCAGACAACAACACCATTGCCAACAACACGGCAAATCACAACGTGCAGAGCATACGCCTGTTCGACTCCCATGGCAACCGCCTGGAGAACAATACCGCGTCATTCAATTCCGTGGGCGGCTTTGACGAGATGGGCATTGGCATTTTGCTCCTGAATTCCCATCTCAATGTTTTGGCCAACAACACTGCCAATGATAATGATGTGGGCGGCATAGTGCTGTTCGGGACTGTGTTCAACACGCTCATCGGGAACCGGGTGGCCAACAATTCCGGCGGCCTGGTGCTCGACTTAGCCTTCAACACGACGGTATCAGAGAACACGGTTCTCGACAGCGCTGTGATGTGGCCCGACTTCTGGGTTGATGTCATTCCCTGGGACGGCTCCGGAATATTCGTGTCTGGCCAGTTCAACAATCTCGAAGGAAATATTATCACTGGCTGCGAAGCCAATGGTATATTGATGTATGGTTCACCACCGGAGATATCTGAACTCAAAAATATGGGAAACAACACAATACATGACAACATCCTCACATCCAACGACAGGAGCGGCATCCACATCTTGGAATCTAATAATAACACCGTCTTCAGCAACCAGATATCCCAGAACGGGCATGGAATGTTCCTCAACAATTCCAACGACTCCAAAATCCACCACAACCGCTTCATGAACAATGTGGCTCAGGCCTTCGACAATGGCACTAACAACATCTGGCACGAGGCCGCAACCCTGGAAGGCAACTTCTGGAGCGATTACCGTGTCCTGCACCCCAGCGCCCTCACCAGCGACGGGGTCACATGGGACACGCCATACGCCATAACGGGCGGCGCCCAGGACCTGCACCCGCTGACCGGGTTGACCGTGGATTCCATAGTTATTGTTGATACGCCGCTCACCAGCCAGACCGCTATAGCAGATACCCAGGCCGGAGCAGGGTTCAGCATCACCGGCTATGCAGCGGCATTCAACGGAACCGATTATATCGGGGACATAGCGGTCACCTGGACCGTGCAGAATTTCACGGGCGCAACCGCATGGATTTCAGCCAACGGGAACACAAGCACCTTCCACGTCGGCAACACTACTGGCTACGCACACTGGACCGCGTCCTACCATAACGGAATGGAATTACTGACATACACCGTCAACATGACCTGCGACCCGGTCCCGCCCACAGCCAATGCCGGCCTAGACCAATCCGTAGCCCAGAATCAACCGGTAACATTCAACGGTTCCGGCTCATCCGACACATCGGGCATAGCCAACTACACCTGGAACTTCACCTACAACGGAACGGCTGTGGCACTTTACGAGGTTTCACCAACATACTCATTCTGGACCCCCGGGATTTACAATGTGACTCTCACCGTCGCAGACACCTTCGGAAACCAGGCGACCGACACAATGGTCGTGACTGTTAACGATGTCACAGGCCCCATGGCCAATGCCGGCCCGGACCAGGCTGTCAATGCGGGCACTATCGTAACCTTCAATGGAGGCTCAAGCACGGACAATGTTCTGGTGACCAATTACACCTGGGCTTTCACACACAATGGGTCCGCTGTCACACTTTACGGCGCGTCACCGACCTTCAGGTTCTGGGAGACCGACAATCACACGGTCACACTGACGGTGCGCGATGCCGCTGGAAACACCGATATCGATACCATGGTTGTAACGGTCACTGTCATTCCCCCGGCGGCAGACACCACGCCTCCCGTGGCGGATGCCGGCCCCGACCAGACAGTCGGTGCCGGTACCCTGGTGACCTTCACTGGCGCCGGTTCCAGTGACAATGTCGGCATAACCAACTACACCTGGAATTTCACCTTCGGCGGCTCTGCAGTTAAGCTTTACGGGGTTTCACCGGAATTCAACTTCACCATTGCCGGGATTTATTCCGTGACATTGACTGTGAAGGATGCCGCCAGCAATACCGGCGTCGACACCATGACGGTAACGGTCAATACTCTAGCTCCGGCGGCAGACACCACATCTCCCGTGGCGGATGCCGGTCCTGACCAGACAGTTAACGCGGGCACCCTGGTCACCTTCACCGGCGCCGGTTCCAGTGACAATGTCGGCATAGCCAATTACACCTGGTCCTTCACCTACAACGGCACGGCGATCCCCCTGTACGGCATTTCCCCGACCTTCCGGTTCTGGACCGCAGCCAATTACACTCTGACCCTTACTGTGAGCGATGCCGCCGGCAACACAGATACCGATACAATGCTGGTGACTGTGAATGCCGCCGCAGGCCCGGGGGATACCGATGACACTGACGAAGACGGTGAGCCGGGCAGCTACCTCTGGATAATCATCATCCTGATACTCGTGATAGTGGTGGCTTTACTGGCATTCATGAAGATGGGCAAGGGCAAGACCCCGGCAGACATGCCGGAGGAAGATACCCCTACCGAAGTGGGGTCTGCGCCTGAGGACGCGTCTACAGAGGAATCCGCTTCTGAACAACACGAGTAATCAAGAAAGCCAGTTCCCGAGGGCAGCATATCAATCACTGCAAAGCATGTGAGGAAAAGTTAGTCTATTTATACAATGAAGGCAATCCCCCATAATCTGACAGAATAAAGAGGGAAGACCATGAAACAGCTAACCGTATTTCTGCTTGCCATGCTCATGATTGCGACGCCAATGAGCGTATTGTCCGGTTCTGCAATATCGTCAGAGCCCGCAATGCCAGTACCCATGGGTGGCGGCACGTTCGGCGGCGGCAATGGCACTGTATGGGCACCTTACAACATCACGGATATTTTTGACCTCCAGGCCATGCAGAACGATACGAGTGCGCATTATCAGCTGGTTAATGACATAGATGCTAGTGACACCGTGAACTGGAATGGTATTCAGGGATTCGTACCGGTGGGCAATTCCACCGCTCCTTTCACAGGACTGTTTAATGGCCAAGGCCACACAATATCAGGATTGGTTCTTAACCGCCCGGAGAACTACCAGGCACTGTTCGGTTACACATCTTCGACATCTTTGATTGAAAATGTTCACATTTCCAACGTATCTGTCAATTGCTGGCAATGGAGGGGTGCCATAATCGGGTTGAATGCTGGTGGCACCATCCGCAACTGCTCTTCCTCCGGAACAATCGGTTATGCGAGCAGCAACGCCGGTGGGCTTGTGGGAAGAAGTGTGGGAGGAATTATTGACAATTGCTCCTCTTCCTGCTCTATCTCGTCCACCAACGGCAACAATATTGGGGGTCTAGTGGGTCAAGCCAACGGTGGCACGATAATAACAAATTCACACTCCACCGGGAACGTTCAGGGAGTCACCAATGTGGGGGGCTTCATCGGCTATCATACCGGTGATGACTCGACCGTGGACGGATGCACGGCATCTGGGATTGTCAACGGCAGCGGGGTCTGCATTGGCGGTTTCGTCGGCCAGAACATGAACGGCGCAGACGTATACAATTCATCTGCATCAGGCAACGTTTATTGCACAGGCCCGAATCTTGGTGTAATCGGGACTGGCGGTTTCGTCGGAGCCAACTATTGGAATTTGAACGGGCCAACAACAATTCAATTTTGTTTTGCATCAGGCAATGTGAATGGAACCTCTTCCGTAGGTGGTTTCGCAGGTTCGAACGGAGATCAGATTTTGGCCCGCATATTTGACTGCTATTCCTTGGGAAATGCATATGCAAGCGTTTCTACTGTGGGTGGCTTCATGGGAAGCGGCTCCGAGGGCCCGCTCATGAGATGTTACAGCACTGGGGCCCCGAGCTCGCCGGGTGGCGGCGTAGGCGGATTTGCTGGATACGTTGGATTTGCATCAGCCAGCAATTTCCAGAACAACAGGTGGGACATCAGCACGTCCGCGATGGGGGCTCCAATCTCTGTCGGGAATTCCAGCCAGATATTCGGTAACACCACAGCAGAGCTTCTTATGCAGTCGACTTACAACGGCAGCGATTTCACGAATGACTGGTGGATGATTGACGGCCAGACCCGCCCCTTCCTCCGCATGGAGTGGAACCAGAACATTACGAACAGCCACCAGCTCCAGCTCATGCAGATGGACCTGGCCGCGGACTACACCCTCGCGAACGATATCGACCTGAGCGACATAACAGAGGCCAGTCAGATGTGGGGGACGAGTCTGACCACTGGAGGCGGTTTTGTGTCCATAGCATACGACACAGACTCGGACACAGCTTATAATGGGACGCCGTTCAGCGGCAGTCTTTCGGGAAATAATTTCACAATTTCGAATCTTTTCATAAATCGATCAACCGATTATTATATTGGCCTTTTTGGATATGCAGCACTTGGAACCAAGTTCAAAGATCTGGAAATTGAGGGATCGTACGTTAGTGGGAAAGGGGATGTTGGTCTCCTGGTAGGGTGCAATAACGCAGGTTCCATCGATAATTGCCATAGCACAGGCACAGCAAAGGGAACAGAGGGTGACATCGGCGGGTTGATAGGCTGGAACCTAGGTGGAACAGTAACAAATTGCACATCCCATACAAATATCCCTTTGGCAAAAAGATGGGCTGGCGGCCTTATCGGATATTCCAATGGGTTGGTTAACAATTGCACAGCGTATGGCGATACCGTTGGTACTGGCGATTGGATTGGCGGCCTTATTGGTCAAATGTGGGCGGGAACCGTTTCCAACTGTTCTGCGTACGGGGATGCTACGGGAATCAATAATGTCGGGGGTCTTCTGGGGGAGAATGGTGCAGATGTAGAGAACAGCGATGCACATGGCGCTGCCGATGGTACGGCGTATGTTGGCGGGTTTGCGGGATACAACTCCGGCGGTATCCGGGATTCCTCTTCCAGTTCGGAGGTGAACGGCTCCAACAGCATAGGCGGCCTTGTCGGTTGGAATCTG
Organism: Thermoplasmata archaeon; assembly: GCA_046485165.1. Lineage (GTDB taxonomy): Archaea > Thermoplasmatota > Thermoplasmata > SG8-5 > SG8-5 > UBA147. The sequence continues at coordinate 3,899 of JAWOHM010000086.1, read as the reverse complement.
CCTGGTTCTTCAATCCACAATTCCAGCTCAATAGGGAATGTTTCAGGCACCCTTTACATAGGCGGCCTTGTGGGTCGCAATGATGGAAGCATAGATTTCGGGCATAGCCAAAGCACAATCCCCTCTTTCACTGGCAGCGTATGTGGTGGCCTTGTGGGTCGCAACACAGGCAGTGTGAATAACTCCTACGCCACCAGCGCGATCAATGGCATCACTAATATCGGCGGCCTTGTAGGCTGGAATGACTACGGAACCTTGAATAATTCATACGCGACAGGCGAAGTTGTCGGCACAAGTGACTACGTGGGTGGCCTTGTTGGATACAATGAGGGCCCAGTCACAAACTCCCATGCAGAGGGAGATGTTGAAGGCAGCGATTACGTCGGTGGGTTGTCAGGATACAACACTGCCGATGTGACAGACTCCACGGCATACGGAAACGTGACCGGTTTAGGCACAGACGAGGTCGGCGGCCTCATAGGCTATAACGACGCAGCAACCATAGATGGCTGCCGGGCGTTCGGAAACGTGTCAGGGTCGGCAAATAACATGGGCGGCCTCATTGGTGAGAATTCCGGAACAGTCATTAACAGCGACTCCTATGGATATGTGAACAACACGGGCGCAGACAACACCGGTGGCCTGATAGGTTACAATCAACCGGGCGGTTCGGCAACAAACTGTTCCGCTTATGGAGATGCTTCAGGCTCGAATGACTGGATAGGCGGCCTCATCGGGACAAATGACGGCGCGGTCGAGAACTGCAATGCATTTGGCAATACAACCGGATACGGCGCTGACAGTGACTATGTAGGCGGGCTAATCGGAACAAACACCGGACAACTAACGAACTGCACTTCCTTTGGAGACGTCCTGAATGGGCATATGTTCATCGGCGGTCTGGTAGGGCAAAACAATGGCGGGACCATCTTCAAATGCAGCGCATATGGCACAATTCACGCTACAAGCAGTGTATCCGGCGGCCTGGTGGGGGAAAATGGTGGAAAGATAGAGAACAGTTCGGCATATGCGACCCTCTATGGAATGTCATGGACAGGAGGATTGGCAGGGACCAATTTGCCCGGGGCCGTTATAAGAAATTGCACCGCGAATGGATACACATCCGGAAGCCAAAAAGTTGGGGGGCTTGTGGGTGGCAATAATGGGGAAATCTCTACAAGCTACAGCATGGGAACGGTCCATGCCATAAGCACCCTTTCCCATGTCGGAGGCTTGGTCGGAAGCAATTTCGATGCAACTGCCACAATCACGAACTGTTACAGCCAGGCCGATGTTTCGGGCGATAAAAGCGTAGGCGGTCTCGTTGGAAATATTACTAACGGGGCAACAATCACAAATTGCTATTCCGCCGGCCTTGTGGCAGGAAATGTTTCGGTTGGCGGACTGATTGGAACCGCCTATTTGAGCACGGTAAATGATTGTTTCTGGGACTTAAATACCACGGGCCGGGCAGCAAGCGCTGGAGGCATCGGAAAAATAACGACAGACATGATGCAGCAGGCCACCTTCGACCTGCCCTGGGACTTCGCCACAATCTGGGGCATCCACGAGGCAAACACCTACCCGTTCCTGCGGGCGTTCGGTGTCCCGTCGGAGCCACAGGCAGACCTGGAAGTAACGCTCGATGACAATGCCGACCCCGTGATGTTCGGGGATGTTCTCACTTACCACGCGACCCTGACCAATCACGGCCCGGGCAATGCTATCGACGTTAAGGTGAATGTCACTCTTCCAATAGAAGTAACCTTGATCGACACAAGCCCAGGAATGGTTGTCAGCGGCGGCCGGTGGATCACGGGAAACCCCGGAACAGTGGCCAACGGAACAGTCCAGCATCTGTTCATCAATGTCACAGTGAACCCAATCGGCGGAGCCCAGACATTGCTTCAATTATCATGTGCGGCCTTTGCCACCTCCTCAACAATCGACCCCGGCGTATTCACTAATTCCACAACTGAATTGACCACTATCAACCGAGTGCCTGTTCCGGAGAATAAGAGTTATCAAACCACCGAAGACTACGTCCAGTCATTCCCAGCGCCCGGCATCCTGGGCGGGGCATACGACCCAGACCTGGATGTCTTTACAGTGATTGCCAATGAGCCGAGCGACTATGGTGCGACGGTCACGATACTCGCGAACGGCAATTTCACCTATGACCCTACTGTTTCAGCAGCTCTCCAGGCCCTCCACGGCGGCGTGACAGTCTATGACACATTCAACTACACAATCAGCGACGGCAGGGGCGGGTTCGCCTCGGCGCTGATTACCATGCAGGTCGACGGCCAGGAGGGCAGGCCGACCGCAGTCAACGACACGTTCACGGTTGTAGAGGACAGCGGCCCTAACGTCTTGACTGGCATTCTTTCCAATGACATCATTGATGAAGAAGGCGATGCGATAACCATCAGCAGTGTGTCTGTTCCCTGGCAGGGAACCGCAACTGTTACTGGCGGAGGTACAACCATTACTTTCGAGCCCCGGGAGAACTTCTTCGGTTCTTTCACATTCACTTACTGGATAAGCGACGGGCACACCGGAACAAGTACGGGAAGCATCAACATGACCGTTACTGGCGTGAACGATGCACCATTCATAACGAATGTGGATATTTCCTCAATATCGGCACAGGAAAACGCATCCTACTCATACGTCTTCGAGGGGGTAGATTATGACAACGATACACTCACGTGGTCAGTGAACACAAATACAACCTGGCTCACAATGAACCCGACAACAGGAAATCTATCGGGAACTCCGCCATTGGGCAGTGCAGGGGGTCATTCCGTCAACTTAACGCTGAGTGATGGGCACGGAGGCTTGCATTGGCATCAATTCACTTTGACGGTCAGTCCGGATCCCAACAGCACATACGACCCGGCCGACCTGGACGGCGACGGCGTGCCGAACGACCAGGATGCTTTCCCCCTGGATGCCGATGAAACCACCGACACGGACGATGACGGCGTAGGCGATAACGCTGACGCCTTCCCCACCGACCCCGCAGCATCCGTCGATGCGGATGACGACGGATATCCGGACGCCTGGAACCCTGGCTACACAGCGGATGATTCGACGACCGGCCTGGTGCTGGACCCGGACCCCACCACCCCGGAGACGCTGGGCCCGGATGACCAGCGCTACGATTACACATGGATGATAATACTCCTGATTATCATAATCGTGGCCGTTGCTGCCGCAGTCCTCTTCCTGAAATCAAAAGGGTCGAAGCCAATGTCTGCGGCCGAAGAGCCCGCACCGCCTGAGGAAACGCCAATCGATGCGCCCCCGGAGGAAGCCCAGCCGGAGCAGGAACCTTCGGCAGAGAATCCGGAACAATAAATCAAAATTGAAGTAACTGGGCAATCCAGTTACTTCTTCTTACTTTTTTTCTTCTTTTTGACATCGGATACTTCCACACAGGACTTCAGCAGGGTCCATATCTCCTTCTGCTGCGCCTGGTTGGTGTTGTACTGCGCCTCGGTCATTGACATTAGGTAGGCGTACTCGATGGCAAGCTGCTGGGTCATGAAATCAAGGCCAAGCCCTGACGCTTTCTCGGTCCATTCGGCCATGGTGCAGCATTCGTCCATTTCCTTTGTTATGCGGAGAATTTCCTTCATCTTGGACTTGGGGCAGTCAACCTTCATCCCAAGTTTCTCCAGACCGGCCAGAGCGGCCCGGATCTGCTGCTCCTTGTCCTTCTGGGTCGCTTCGCCGTGGGAAAGATGAAATATCTCCGCCGTCGTGCGGTAATAAGTCTCTATGAAATGCCCGGTGCGCTCCTCACGCGCAACCTCTATCATGCCCAGCTCGTGGAGGGGCCCGTGAACCCCGGGCCGCACGAGGCCAGGAAGAGGGATCCGCCCAGTAAGGCC
>JAWOHM010000030.1:0-11548 GCA_046485165.1 Thermoplasmata archaeon | reverse complement strand
CCGCATTTATGACTCCCCCCTCACCACAGACCCGGCAACCGGTGAATTGATACCATACATTACGGTGGGCTCGGCCAATCTGTCCGTTAAGTCTGAAGGCTGGACATGGGATGATAAAGATATTGGCAACTTCAACTTCAACCCGAGGGACACCTGGACCAGCCCCGCCCAAGTGGGAGAAGCTGTCATATTCTATGATTTCACCAACGTGACATGGCATGACGGCACCCAGATGACTGTCCGCGACATCATGTTCTCCATGCACATGGCCGGCCAAGTGCCGGAATGGTCCTCTTCGATGAACCCACTCAAGGACATGGGCGGCTATGCCGGTTCCAATTACACAACAACAAGCTGGCTTCATGTGTACAAGGTCTGGGAGAGCCCAGATCAACTTCAAGCTGCTCTCAAATTCGAGCTCCAGATACCGTACGCCGAATTCTTCAGAGACACCCTTAACACTTTTTTGCTCCCATATCATATCTGGGGGAGCACAGTGTCCGGCCAGAATGTGGATGATGCCAAAATATGGTGTGACCCAGGATACAATTTATGGGCGTCTGATTCCTGGAAGGTGAATGCAGCCCAATCATACGACAATATCCCCCCTATAGCCAGCGGCCTTTTTAAGTTCGATTACTGGAATGCCGGCTCATCCTCACGGGTCCTGACCTACCGGGGCCATTTCTTCGACGAGAATTACAAGTACACGGATTATGTCCTGGACCAGTATGGCCAATCGCTCGCCAAGCAGCCGAACATAGATTCCATCACTTTCAAGATATACAAGACTGCGGATGCAGCTGTCTTAGCCTTGAAAAATGGTGATGTGGATTACATTGCCTGGAACGTACCCCCCAGCTACATTCCCGAGTTAACTAAGGAACCCAACATAGGAATGGCGCAGATCCTTGAATCTGGATTTTTCTATATGGGTTACAACATGCGATTGTCATCATTCGGTTACAAAGAGGGGGATCCATTAATGGGTGACATTGGCAAACCCTTCAGGAAGGCTGTGGCCCATTGCATCAACAAGGAACGGATAGTAACGCATTTGCTTATGAACCATGGCGTTGCCGGAGACGGGCCTGTGGCTCCCAGCAGCGAGTGGTACAACAATAGCATCCCCAGATATGCATTCGACCCTTACGAGGCAAAGGTGATATTGGCAAATGCTGGGTACAAAGTGAATGCTAATGGCACATTCCTGGTTGGCCAAGCCGCAATTGATGCCGCGGGACTGGGCAACTGGTGGGTGAATCCGGACGGGACGCCCATCGGCAGTTCCGTCGGCGGCAAGATTGAGATACTAACTCCGGAAGCAAATTATGACCCAATAAGGGCCCAAGCCGGTCTGATGATAGCAGAACAACTTCGGAACGTTGGCATATATGCAGAATCAGTGGCCATGGACTTCGATACCATCGTGAACCGTATAGATAACAGGGACTTTGACATGTACATCCTGGGTTGGACCATCGGAAGCGAGCCGACAGATTACTTGTGGGCATTCTTCCACTCCAGCAATGCCGTGATTGGCCAGAACTATCCGGGCTACCAGAACGCCTCATTCGACATGTTGATCGACCAGGCAAGAGCCTCCCAGGATTATGACGAGAAGAAAGAACTGATATTCGAGGCCCAGGCAGCCATTTGCTATGATCTCCCCTGCGATGTTTTATACTACAGAACCAACAGCGAGGTGTACCGGTCCGACAGGTTCGTCGGCTGGGTGTCCGGCAAGGTGAGTATATTCAACGACCAATCACTCAAGCTCATCCATCACCCTGACCTGGAACTTCCTTCGCCTTCTCCCGAGGAGAAGGACTCCGGCGGGACTCTGAGAGTGGCACTCAAGGGAGAGCCAGGCCCCATCAACCCACTGACATCAGTAGATGAAAACTCCCAAGCGGTAATCGACCTTGTGTTCGATTCACTCGCCCGCATCGACCCGCAATCATCGGAAGTCATTCCCTGGGTAGCGGATAACTGGCAGATTTATCCGGACCGTGTCCGTGTTTCTCTGCGCAACGATGTACGCTGGCATGACGGCCGCCTTCTGAATGCCAATGACGTGAAGTACACCTATGACACTTACAGTCTGCCATACATTGCATCCATTTTTGTCCTGGACATGTGGACCTTGGACTTCAACCTGTCATATCCCGGCCCCAAGTTCTTCAGTGAGGCTATCCTCATGAAACTGGTTCCGGAAGGTTTCAATGTCACCTCGGAAGGCAACGGCTGCGGCCCGTTCATATTGGGCGAACGGATACCAGGTGCCTCTCTTGACCTCGTAGCCAATCCTGCGTATTTCGCCGGACAGCCCAATATCGACGGCATACGCTTCAGTTATTACAGCGATGCGATGAATGCCAGCATTGACCTTATTAATGGCACCATAGATTTCATCGGTTGGGCTCTCACATTGGAAGAATCTTTCCAGATGTTGGATGTGAACGGGACATTAACCAGTTTACTTCTCCATGGTGATACAATCGCCACAAATAACAATGGACTCAACCAGATGCAGCTGGGCTTCAACACCCAGCACACTCCGCTGGACATTGTCGAATTCAGAAGGGTTATTGCCCTCGCAGTGAACAAGGAGGGCCTTACTGTTTATGACATCTCGGGTGGCCTGAAAGCCGCCCATTCACTGACCAACCCCTTCAACATCCCTTATTACAACATCAGCATCGGGAAATCCAGGAGTGACATCATGAGGGCAAACCAAATGCTGGATGCCGCCGGCTTCTTCGACAGGGACAGCGATGGCTGGCGAAATCTTCCCACCTCACCTTACGACCCATTCCAGCTCACCCTGTTGGGGCCGCCAATAAGCGATGTCGTGGGCTATACCATGTCCACGAACATCATTACCTGGCTGCAACAGATAGGGCTGAATGTGACCTTGGTCAGCCTCAATGACACCGCAAGGCAGACGGCGATTGAAAGCGGTAATTTCGACATCTATTTCGATGATATGGAAACAGAGAGGGACCCTGCATTCCTCAATACCCTGGCGGGAACGGGTTTCCCCGGGAACTATGCCAATTACTCGGATGCGACAATGGATTACCTGCTTTCCAGGATGAACACCGAGATTGACCCGGTACTCAGGGCTGAGTACGCAAAGGACTGCTTCGGATGGCTGGCCCAAGAAATCCCGTACCTCCCGCTTTTTGACATGAAATCATACAACGCTTACAACAAGAACGGCTTCACAGGCTGGGTTCCCATGCTGGGGGGCATTGCCAATTTCTGGTCATACCTGAACGTGTATCCGGTTTACGACCCGACGCCGATAGATGCGCCTCAGGCACTCTTTGCCTTCCGTCCCGATAACAGCAGCATACGGTTGACCTGGGCACCGAATGATGAGCCCGGCCTGACTGGTTACAACATCTACCGTTCCGAGGTGAGCGGCGGCCCCTATTCGTTGATCGATACAGTGGGGCCAATCACTTCCTTCCAAGATGGCAGCATCGAATCTAACAAGGAATATTACTATGTCATCTCGGGCATGGAACCGGAGTCTGGGTATTCAAACGAAGCGAATGTGCATATCGTTAATCAGACGCCCTACCCCACCCCCTGGTTCGACGGCTTCGAGGACGGCTGGGGCGATTGGACCACCGAGATTATAAATCCGAGTAGCACCGCCCCGACAGAATGGGAGATAGGCAATCCCATGGGCACCGGTCCGGGAAGCGCTTACAACGGGACGCAATGCGCGGGCACGAATATCGATGATTACTACCACCCATATTATCCGGACATAGCCCTTCTTAGCCCATACATGCAACTGAATTCTGGCCCGTTAATCCTTACATTTAATACCTGGTACAATTCGCATTATGGCTGCTGGGCTCGTGACGGCGGTTTCGTGGAAATCAACGATGGCAGTGGATGGGCGCAGATATACCCCGAGGGCAGTTATCCCGACTATGGATCCATGGGCGGCTACAACACCTACGGTTTTTCAGGTCAGAGCGATGGTTGGGAGTTCTATGAATTTGACATTTCTGCATATTCTGGCCAGGTCGTTCAAATACGGTTCCATTTCGCTGCGTTGAGCTGCAGGAACACTTACTGGGGCTGGTACGTGGACGATGTGTTCATCGGCTCGCCGCCGGATTACCGCGTGAGCCTGACACCAGAGGCACAAACCGGCAGCGGAAACCTGGGCGAAACAGTCATTTACAACCTGACTGTGGAGAACACCGGTCTGCTGGACGATGTCTATGACCTCTCGGTCTCCGGTAATTCCTGGGACACCAGATTATACAATGCCAATGGCACCGCAGAGATATCCAATATATATCTCATAGGCGGGGAATCGGCGGATATCCAGGTCCGGGTGTCCGTGCCTTTTGACGTTGTTGCTGGTGATTTAAGCATGGCCACCATAACCGCGGCGTCCCGGTCTGCAGCAATCAATGGCACGGCGACTATCACCACGCGCGTCAATTCGGTCAAGAATCTCAATACGGGCATCTGGTATTCGACCATACAAGAAGCCGTGAATGCCGCCGTCACCGGCCACCAACTTTGGGCGCGGAACGGCACATACAATGAGCATGTGACCATCAACAAGCGGCTCACACTCATCGGCGAGGACCGCGACACCACCATAATCGACGGCGGCGGGACCGGGGTGGTTGTGCGCATAACAGCCAGCTATGTGAACATCAGGGGATTCACCATACGGAACGGCGGCACATACAATTGGGATTACTCTGGGATTTATTTAAGCTGGGGCCTTAATAATTGCCGCATCGAAGACAATACTATCACAGCCAACCAACAGGGTATTTGGGTTTCTGATTCTTGCAGCAACAACGTGATAGTCAACAACGCAATAATCTCAAACAACGAATACGGAATTATTCTATATTACTATTGCCATAATAATACCATATCTAATAATATTATATCAAGCAATGACATGGGGATTCGATTTTATGGCGAGCGCTGCAACTCAAACACCATAACGCAGAACAACATCCTGAACAATCACTACGGAATTTATATTTATTCCTGGGGATCTCCGCATCAACTCAACCAGATTACTTACAACAACATACTGTCCAACGGTTATATCGGCGTTTACATGGAGTGGAATGCGCAGTACAATTTCATCCACCACAACAACATCGCCGATCACTGGGACAGAAATGCCTATGATTACCAGGGATTGAATTACTGGGACGACGGCTACCCGTCCGGAGGAAACTACTGGGGCGACTACTCGGGCAATGATTTCTACTCGGGTCCCAACCAGGACATCCCGGGCTTCGACGGCTTCGGAGACACGCCATACACGAACATGCAGGGCAATCCGCCCGCGCAGGACCGGTACCCGTTCATGAAATCCATTCCAGGATGCGGCCCCCAGCCGGTCAACGACACCGAGCCACCGCAGCACGCCAACGAGTTCCCGGCTCCGGGAGCGATAATAAGCAACCCCACACCAACCATATCGGTCTGGCTGTTCGACAATTCGTGGCTCAACGAGTCCACCATAAAGCTGTATGTGAACGGCTATTCTGTGAAGACCCAGAAGGGCCTGAAATCCGACGGCCAGAACGTGTATTTCAATGTCTCTTACACACACACTGCCGGGTTCGTTGACGGCGAGACCATGAATTGCAGGATAACGGCGAGGGACATACACGGCAACTACATGGAATACACCTGGCAGTTCACCGTGGACCTGGTAGCGCCCTATGTGGTTTCGGTCTCTCCCACGAATGGGGCCTGGGACGTGCCAATGAACACAACGGTAAGCGTCACTTTCAGCGAGCCCATGGGCCATGCTTCGGCAGAGGCGGCATTCTCAATCAATCCCACTGTATCGGGATACTTCACCTGGGACGGAAATACCATGAACTTCCACCCCAACACGAACCTGGCTCCGACAACCGAGTACTTCCTTTCAGTCAACGGGGATGCGAAGGATGTCGCGGGCAATAACCTGGCTTATTATTCCTGGTCCTTCATCACTGAGCAGGCCGGCATCCGGATATTCCACGCTCCGGCACCAACAGTGGAACTGGGCACTTCATTAATCGTGGAATGCGACGTTGAGGCTTTCTGGGGCAGCTATGTGACGAGTTGCACGCTGTATTACATGCCGGTCGGAGGCAGCACCTATCTCCCGATTAGCATGTCTCTCCAGTTCGGCGATGAGTATTACGGGACCTGGGTGGGCATGATACCCGCCCAGAACTTGGTCGGTACGCTGCGCTATTACATCCTGGCCCAAAATAACTTCTCGGAAACAGCAACGTACCCGGAGACAGACCCGACCACCAGCCCGGTACCGGTCAGCGTGATAGACACGGCCGCGCCCGGGCATTCCAACGAGCAGCCGATGGAGGGTAGCGTCATGCCAGATGATGTTTTCATCGTGTCCGTGGACATAACCGACATCTCTGCCATCAATACCGGTTCGATAGAATTCTTCATAGACGGCTTCTCGGTGGATTACACCCTTTCCCTTATCCCCAATGGATACCGGGTCTCATATCTCCAGGAGAGCGGATTCACCAACAAATCTGTCATTTGCAGGATAATAGCAGATGATGTCTGGGGCAACCATCTGGATTGGAGCTGGTCGTTCCTGATTGCCCGCCCCGTCATGGTCATGACCAAGGAAGCCCCGCTTACCGCGAACCCCGGCCAAATCATCACATATTGGGTCAATTTCACGAACATAGGCAATGACTGGGCGTACGATGTGGTACTGACTGAATTCTATCCGGCGGGTGTGACATTTATTTCATCCATACCATTCCCAACGATGGATAATGTTTGGTGGATAGGCAATGTCGCGCCAGGTGCCACAATGTCCATACAAATCGCGGTGATGGTCGGTTTCATGGTCCCAAGCGGAACAGTATTGAATAACACAGTCTCGCTTCAGTATAACCACAGCATCGGAATTTCCTATCTCGAAGAGGAATCTGCTTTCACCACCGTAATTGCTCCCGCAATGGTAGTCGAGAAAACCGCGCCATCGACCGCCCAGACCGACGAAACGATAACCTACACCATAACATACCAGAACACGGGGTCGGACACGGCATACAATATCTGGATCAGCGATACACTGCCAGCAGGCGTTATCTTCATCTCGGCAACGCCCTTACCAAGTACTCTCATCGGGCAGACATTATCATGGTATATCGGGAGCATCCCGCCAGGTGGTTCGGGAGTGATATTCGTCAATGTTACAGTGAGCGCATTCAGCGGTACCTTGATAAATATGGTGGCGCTGGATTACATGGATTTCCAGGGCACATCCTACCCGACGGAATACGATTCAGCTTCCACAGATGTTGTTGACTTGCCACCTGATCATTCCAACGAATGCCCTCCGATAAATGGAATCACTACAGACACAACGCCGAATATCTCCGTGCATGTTACCGACAACAGCGGGGTGAATGCCACCACCATCCGGCTGTACATCAACGGATTCTCTGTCGCGGTGGATTTGACTCCCATCTCCGGAGGTTTCAACGTATCATACTGGCATGAGAGCGGTTTTGCATACGGCCAGGTCGTGAGCTGCAGAATATACGCAAAGGACTTCAGCGGGAACATTCTGGACTTCACCTGGCAGTTCACAATCTTCACGCCGCCCTGGATAATTAACACTGCCCCTGGGGATGGAATTGTAGACGTCGATATCAATTCTGACATCGTAGTGACGTTCAACAAACCGATGAACACAAGCTCAGTGACCTATTTTTGCACACCGGACCCTGGCGGCTGGTCTGTTGAATGGAGCGTCGGCAACACTGTTGCAACTTACACTCACAATGCATTCGACTACGGTGTCAATTACAATTTCACCATAACTGGCGGGACCGATATGGATGACAATGTGATAATCGCAGGCGCAACTTCAAACCCTTGGACCTTCACCACTCTTCTGTATCCCGCGACGGCCACGATAACCGGCCCGAGCGGAGTTAGCAACATTGGGATTCAGACCATAACTTATATCTGGGATGGCGCGCCCACATCGGTGAACCTTTACTATACCACCCAGACATCATCACCATACACATGGGTGCTCATTGGCAACGAGAACCCGGTGGATGGAATCCGTACATGGTCACTGCCAGCACCCGGAACATACGGCCTAAAGGCATCTGCGGTAGGCAGCGGTTCCATCGAGAACAGCCCACCACTTTCCAATGAGGAACCTGAATCTTGGTTTACCTATGATACCACGCCTCCTTCGCCTCCCACTGCCCTCACCGTGGAACACTGGGGGCCAGTCCCTCCGACAGACCACAACACCCTCAACTGGACCGCATCGGCTTCCGGTGACGTCTCCCACTACAACATCTACAGGGCCGATAACGACGGCGGGCCGTGGACAGACTTCATTGCCTCGGTCCAGGCAGGAACCAACACCTATGTTGATTTGGGCAAAGGCCAGGCAGATGAAATCATCTGGTGGTATGTAGTCCGGGCCATGGATGTCGCTGGGAACGTGGAGACGAACACTAATGCGGTCTCAGAACCGTTAATCAACCCTCCCATAATCATTTTCACAGTTCCCGTAAACGGCGAGCTCAATGTCTCGTATGACCAGGACATCATTGTTACTTTCAATAAGCCCATGAATACCGGAAGCGTAACCTTCTCATGCAACCCTGACCCGGGCGGCTGGACCGTATCCTGGAACGCCAACAATACAGTTGCCACATTCAGCCACAATTATTTCAATGATTGTTTCGCAGAACACACTTTCGAGATAACCGGCGGCACAGATATAGATGGCAATGCATTAATCGCAGGGACTGTACCCAACCCATGGTCCTGGACTTTAGCGTTATACTTCCAGAGGTACGGCGTCACTGACGCCGGGCCGGGTGTGACAATAACTGCCTGGATTGACGGGGTGGAGTACGGGCGCACTGTTACAGGACCTGCTGGGGATTTCACAATCCGAATCTATGCAGACATGGAGCCGGACGGTGTAAAGACCGGCGGCCATATTGCCGATACGATACGGTATGCTGTAGGTGACTTGACTGGTCATTCGGCCTGGTTCTTCGCGGAGACTGACACATTCATCGTCGGCGGAATGATCAATGGTGTATTAACTTCTCAGGCATGGGTTCCATTGCTGAAGATAAGCGCGGTTGCAACGCAATCCATCTGGAGTGAAGCCACTGATTGGATACGCATATACAATCCCACGGCAGCAGCTGTTGATGTGACAGCGTACTCAATCGGGATCGGTACTGGCGGCCCAGTGGTCATAACAAGTGGTCAGATAATTTACGGTATGAATCCGCTTCCTGCCGGTGCAGAATTGTATATTTCACTGGCAAACTGGGGTGGACTGAGCAACACCGGAAGTGCCATCAGGCTGTTTTACGGGGCAAACATAGTTGATAGAGTAGAGTACGGAGTCATAGCCACCGAGCCCGAGAACACCTACATGCCCAACGCGGCAGCTCCTCCCGTCTGCTTTGAGATATACAGGCTGCCTCACCAGTGGTCTGATTCCAATGACTGCATGGTGGACTTTTGTTCTCGTGTTGAGGTAATCCCGTTGCTTCCTATAGCCTATGACATCCCCATTCCCGGCCCCACAGGCCCGAGGAATGACTGGGTGTTCGTATCGTTCCCCATTGAGATCAGCGGCAGTATATGGGAGATACTCGACGACAGCGTCTACGGCGGCGGCGGAACGGCCTGGGACGTGGCCAAGGGCTGGGACAATGTGAACAAGAAGTGGCTGACCTATCGGTCAGGATATGCCAGCACGCTAACCATAATAAACAACCAGATGGGCGTGTGGCTGCACCTGACCAACAGCGACGGAAATCTGACCACAGGCGTCACCGGAGATTACCCCGGCAGCACGGTGCAGATACAACTCTACGCTGGTTGGAACCTGGTGGGATTCCCATCTGCAACCTCCGTTCGGGCGAACACCATACTCAACGCGGACATAGTCGGCCTGTATCTGGGGACTTCGCCCTACGTCCAGGACCGCATCGACCTGAACAATGTCTGGCTGTCCGAGGGCAATGCCTACTGGGTGCATGTGACGGCCAACACGCTGTGGACCGTTACCAACAGCGCCCCGCCCCAGAACGACCCGTGCAGCGACCAGGCGGAGCCGTCTGGAACAAAGGGCGGCGGCAGTTCCCTAGTGCCGGAGCTCGCTTCCCAGCCTGCCTTGCCCCAAAGCTATGACCTTGATGCAACCACTCCATTGGATTCCCGGGCTCCAGAATACGGCGGCGCAGCGTCCGGTTTGCTGCCGATGCTGGCCCTGGCAATGTTGCTGGCGGCCGTTTGGATGTTGGTGAGGCGGCGCAGGAAATAGCCTGGCTCTGAGAGACAAACGTTTGGCAGTGGCAGACCAATGGCATATATGCAGTGTGGAGTCTGACCATATTTAATCTCTTTCGTCTCATAAAGCACTTATACCACGAGTTGTTTCTACGCCTACCAAAACATTGCCGAAGTGGCTCAGCCTGGTAGAGCGTCGGACTCATAGGGATTCTTTGAGACGTTCAGGATGTCTTACCTGAGATATCCGAAGGCCGTGGGTTCAGATCCCACCTTCGGCACTCCATTTATTTTTGGTTCATAACGTGCCGAAGGTGGATATTCGGCTATTGATTGAATTTAGGTATTGTGAAGCCGAATATCCCACCTTCCTATGCAAGAGCTGGAAATGCTTTCAACGTCGTGCCGAAGATGGATTTTTAACTATTGGCTGGTTGCTGTTATTGTGAAGTTAAAAATCCCCCCTTCGCTGTGCAAGAGTGGCGATGATATCAAGGAAATGTTGCATAAAAAGGAAAAACAGCCAGGGGCTTTCACCCCTGGCTTTCTTGGGTACCCACCCGGGCGGAGATGATTGAATCTGATCATGCCTGGAAGGTCTGCTGGAGCAATATCTCGCGCTTCATCTTTATGGCGCAGAGCATCACCCCGCAGATGCTGATGGTGTTTCCGGTCATTATGCCGGAACTTGGTGCGAGGCTTACGCTATCTATTCGGATGGCTGCCCTTTCCGAGTCTATGCTCGGTATGCTCATCTCGTATTCGTACCCTCTTTTCTTCTTCATGCTGCCCGTGCCTCCTCTCTTTTGGGACTTTCTCAAGTCCTGGTTGAGTATTGTCATTATGGGGATATAAACCTAGTGTGGTGATAACCATGTTGTACACCAAACGTATTGGGAAGCGGGAATCTGATTGGTTACTGTGATTGCGGGAATCGGGAACCTGCTGGATTAATGCAATAACGGGAAGCGGGAAGCGGCGACGAATTCAATGGATGGAGATGCATCCATTTCGCACGCTTCCCTTTTCCCCGGTAATCTCATCGTTTGCAGATTGTCGATTACCGGCCAACGTCTTGGGAATCCCTGTTTGGATAGAGACTACCCACAGCGGATTCTCGCGTTCGATGTGACATCGTTCACGAATCCACTAATTGCTGGGAAATCGTTCTATACTGCCATGACTCCTTGATTTGCCATATTGTCGTTGC
>JAWOHM010000077.1:0-6341 GCA_046485165.1 Thermoplasmata archaeon | reverse complement strand
ACAGAAACACAGCGAGTGTTTATTTGACGTGTTTCTGTCGTGGGGTATCCCTTCAGGTGTCATCTTTTTTGAAATTGTCGGAGAATGGCAATCGAAAAAGATGTGTCCAATTTTGACATTGAATATATATGTTTTGTCAAAATTAGACATCACCCTGAATTTCGTGATTTCACATTGCTAAGAACTCATTCAGGTTGATTCTTTATTGCTGAGATTATGGAATTGCTGGGGGAGCCCTTAATTGAATAAGTCATCGCGTTAGAATTGCTTGGAATCGCCCGTATCCGCAGATTTAAAAATCGCGGTATGTGGGCGATGACATGTTCAATCAAGCCCTTTCAAGATTAATCCCTCATTCAACAATGGACATGATATACCGAAATTCGGTTCTAAACGATGGCAATGCCGTTACAAGAAGCGGTTCCAGGCCTTTCCAGTACTTTTCTTTCTCAAGAAGTTTTTCCCTGAATATCCTTGAATTGAATCCAGTCGCCTTTTTCATGTCTACCATTGCCCCCTGTTTCAGCAGGATGTAGAGGTCATGAACATCCCTGGGCTTGTTCCGGCCCAGAATAGCCAGGACCTTGTCGGTCGCGATTTCATCAAGGGATGGCACTTTCATGCTCACCGGCGGAATATCCGGATACGGTGAATACATTACAGTTTCTTTTCTCACTCCGGCACATTCATCATTGACCAGTATCTCAATCAGCAGAGGAATTGGCTGTGAATGCGTCGGCGCGCTTATCTCCATCTTGAGGTAGAGCAGATTATCTGTCTGTTTCTTCTTCCTCACCATCGCAGTAAAGCCCTGAAGCCCGAATTCCCGGATCAAATATTCGTCCAGCATGAATATTTTTTCATGATAGCAGAAATCAATATCCTCCGAGAATCTGTCGCCGTTCATGACCTTCCAGATGCAGGTCCCTCCGCGGAATACCAGGTCAGGATATTTCCGGTACAGCAGATGCAATGCCAGATCCTGAACATAATCCTTCCATACCTGTTCGGTTATGCGCAGCCGCCGCATGTGCGCCCGACTCTTCAGTTCATTACCGGTCAGCATCCAACCACCTCACCGCCGCATTGATCACCCTGGCATTGCCAGTCAATTCCGCATAATCCATCAGCAAGCCGGCATCAATGGCCTCTCGGGATTCATCGAATTCATCCAACTGGATTGCGCCGAAGTATATGGCATCGATCAGGATTTTCTCGGGCCTGGCAACAGGGATTCGCACCCCGTCACCCCATGGAATGTACTCGTAGCCGAACATCATCTCCGGCCTCAGATTGTGGAAATTGATCCTTGTGCCGTCAAACTCGATGTTCCGGTTGAACCGCTTTCTTGATGTCATTACCTGAATGGCAAAAGGTATTTGCGTCGTCATGCCGCGAATGCTCATTGCGGCCCACAGTGACAGGTAGGATGGCGAGGCAATGCGGGAGGCAACAGCCATCAAATCGCCGGCGCATGTGTATTTGTCCCTCTCGATGCGAAGCAATTTGCCTGCCCTGTGTCTCTCATGCAGGTACTTCTTCGCGTAATTCCGTGGAACGCCTCTATTGACCAGGTCGCCCACGCCGAAGACTGGCATCCCGAAAACGGATTGCTGCGCCTCGCTGTATTTTGTTGTTGGCATGAATGATGTAATGTATTTTCAACTATAATAACTTTACGACATAATTGATGATAGTAACCTAAAAAGGTAACTTTCATTTATTGAAAAATAATAAAATGTCCAGCCTTACGCCGGTTATGTCGTGAATAGTGTACCTTCGCAGCGGATATTGTTTAAAACCAACCCGCAATCTCCACGTACACTTCCGCCGCCCTCAGCACATCCGTAATGTCCACCCACTCGTCCACCTGGTGGGCCATCGTTTCCTTCCCTGGGCCAAGCACCATGATGTTGGGGTTGAGCTTGCCGAAAACAGCCATCTCGGTGCCGTAGGGCACTGAATACGCTTTGCCGCCCACAAGTTCCTCGACCTTTGCCAGCAATTTCGGGTCGATGCCGGACCTGGCCGGCGGCAGGTCATGTATCAATTCCACTTCCACGGTATCATCGTCCGCCCTGACCAGCTTCTTCAGGATGCCGAACATCTCGCCGCAGGAATATTCGGCATGGAACCGCACATCCACGACCGCGCTGGCGCTTTCAGGTATGACGTTCATGCCAGTGCCTCCGGTTATCATGTTTATGCCTATGGTCACCGGGTCGTTCCTGTGAAGCCCGAACAATTCTGATTCCACAAGGCTGTCCAGCCTGTCCATGAGGTCCACAATTGCATTTTTGCCGAGCTCCGGCATGCTGGAATGCGCGTTCTTCCCGTATGCCGTGATGCGGAACTGGACAATGCCCTTCTCATCGGTGACGGGAGCAAGACCGGTCGGCTCGCAGATTATGAACAGCGGTATCTCCGAAATCTCGGGATGCTCCCGCGCCACAGCCTTCGCGCCGGCCATGCCCACCTCCTCATCTGTGCTGAAGATTATCGCAAAATCAATATTTCTTTTAGCAAGCTCTTCAGCTGCCAGTAACAGCGAAGTGCATCCGCCCTTCATGTCAAGCGAACCGCGGCCGTAAACGCGGTCGCCCTCCACCTGGCCGTTCTCATGCTTCCAGCCCGGGCCCTTGGGGACGGTGTCCAGATGGCCGTTGAAAAGGATTTTCGGCTTTCCCCGGGTGGCGAATATCGCGGGATTGCCCCCCTCGTCATGCCTGTGGATAGTCATGCCCATGCTTTCCAGCAATGGTATCACAACCTGAAGAACAGGTTCCTTGGACATATCGGGCTCTGATTCGGCCTTCACCAGCCGGACAAGCAGGTCGATGGCGCTCTGCCTGTCGAACATGGTATTACTGCCCGATTCCGGCGGCCTTCAGTTCCTCTATCAGTGCGGGAATGACCTCGAAAAGGTCTCCCACCAGGCCGATGTCGGCAACGGTAAATATCATGGCGTTGGGGTCCTTGTTTATCGCGACTATGCACCCGGAGTTCTGCATCCCGGCGCGGTGCTGTATCGAGCCGGAAATGCCGCAGGCGATGTACAGGTTCGGGCGGACTGATTTTCCGGTCTGGCCGACCTGATGGTCCTTGGATATCCAGCCCTTCTCGACCGCGACCCTGGAGCCGCCAACTTCAGCGTTCAGGACGTCGGCCAGTGCCTTTATCGTCTTGAAACCGTCAGCGCTGCCGACACCCCTTCCGCCGGACACTATTATCTTGGCGTCTTCGAGGTTCGCCACCTGCTTGCGCTCCTTGATTATCTCGATTATCCTGGTCATGACATCTGCGTCCGACAGCTTGACATCGAACTTCACGACCTCGCCCTTGCGGCTGGCATCGGGCTCGAGCGCCTTCATTATGCCCGGTCTCACCGTGGACATCTGGGGGCGGTTGTCAGGGCACATGATGGTGGCCATGATGTTCCCGCCGAACGCCGGCCTGGTCTGGAGCAGCATCTTGGTCTCGGCTTCGATGGACAGTTCTGTGCAGTCTGCGGTAAGGCCAGTGTTCAGGCGCTTGGCAATCCTGGGAGCCAGGTCCCTGCCGATGTGCGTCGCGCCGTAGAGGACGATTTCCGGCTTCTCGGCATTTATGAGGTCGCACATTGCCTTGGCATAGCAGCTGGTGTTGTATTTCTCGAGCAGCGGGTTGTCTATCAGGTACACCTTGTCAGCGCCGCCGGCTATCAGCGGCTTGGCCAGGCCCTCAACCCCATGCCCGAGCAATGCTGCGAAGAGCGGCACTCCGAGGTCATCGGCCAGCCCTCGGCCGCGTCCCAGCAATTCCTGGGAAACCTTCTTCAGCTCCCCGCCCCTCTGTTCCGCGAATACCATCACTCCGTGGTAGTCGCATACAGCTGGCTTTGCCTCGCACACCATCTCCTTGGTCTTGGGGGCCAGGGGCTCTGCCGTGCCTTCGACGGTAATGGCTGCGACCGGGCAGGCCTCGGCGGCCTCTTTCACGCCCGGCGCGTTCGGGTTCTTCACGACCGCCTTCATCTCCTCGTTCAGCTCATACCCCTCTGGGCACTGTTTCGCGCATATCCCGCAGCCGATGCAATCATCCTTGTTAATGGTAACTTTCAACATGTGAATCACCTCAGAACATTCTTGTCTTTTAACTTGGTCACAAGCTGGGCGCTCATCTCCTTTGCTCCGCCCTTGAGAACCTCGCCCTTGCCCTTCGGCTCGGGTGCGAAGGACCTCTTGACGTTTGTCGGGGAACCATCGAGTCCGATGCATGTGCCATCGGCGCACAGGTCCTTTGCGTTCCATACTGTGACCTTCTTCTCGCGGTATGCTTCCACGATACCGCGGACGCTGGGATATCTCGGCTTGTTGAGGTCCGCAATGACAGTGAGCAATGCTGGGAGGTTTGCCTCCAATCTCTCATAGCCATCTTCCAGGGCGCGCTCGCAAACCACTTTACCGTCGCCCATCTCGACCTTCTTGACATAAGTGATCTGGGGGACCTTGAGATGCTCGGCCATCTGGGGGCCAATCTGGGCAGTGTCCCCGTCAATTGCCTCGCGGCCGCATATAATCAAATCGAAGCCAATCTTCTTGGCAGCCTCTCCCAGGGTGTAGGATGTGGCCCAGGTGTCCGCGCCCGCGAACGCCCGGTCGCACAGGAGGACCATGTCATCGGCGCCCATTGCGGAGCACTCCCTCAATGCGTCCTCGGCCTGGGGCGGGCCCATGGAGAGGACCGTGACCTTGCCGCCGAACTTTTCCTTCAGGCGAAGGGCTTCCTCCAGCGCATGCTTGTCATCGGGGTTGACAATGCTGGGCACGCCTTCCCTTATCAGGGTTCCGGTCTTCGGGTCTATCTTGACATCTGTTGTGTCTGGCACCTGTTTCACGCAAACGAGTATGTTCATTTTTTCTCCTCCATAATATATAATTCTTATTATTTAAGTAGGTCCCCCGCTATCACCATCTTCTGGACCTCTGTTGTTCCCTCGTAAATCTCAGTTATCTTGGCGTCGCGGTAGAACCGCTCCACCGGGTATTCCTTTGTGAACCCGTATCCGCCGTGCACCTGGATGGCATTCCTGGTGGCTTTCATCGCCACATCTGACGCGAAGAACTTGGGCATTGCCGCGGAAACTGTGTAAGGGCGGCCCTTCCACTTGTCGAATGCGGCCTTGTAGACCAGCAGTCTCGCCGCATCCACCTCCGTTGCCATATCGGATATGAACCATTGTATCGCCTGGAAGGCGGATATGGGCTTGCCGAACTGCTCCCTCTGCTTGGCGTACTTGATGCTCTCCTCGTATGCAGCCTGGGCGATGCCCAGCGCTTGCGCGGCTATGCCTATGCGACCGCCATCCAGCGTCGCCATGGCTATCTTAAAGCCCTGGCCCTCCTTGCCGATAAGATTCTCCTGGGAGACCACCATGTTCTCGAACACCAGTTCCGCCTGGACCGAGCCGCGGATGCCCATCTTGTTCTCTATGGTGCCTGTGGTGAAACCGGGGGTATCCGTATCGACAACGAACGTCGATATTCCCCTGGTGCCCTTCGACTTGTCTGTCATTGCAAAAATGATGGCAACCTTGGCCTTGCTTGCATTGGTGATGAATACCTTCGAGCCATTGATTATGTATTTGTCGCCTTCCCTCCTGGCAATTGTTGTCTGGGCCCCGGCATCAGTACCGGCATTGGGCTCGGTGAGGCCGAAGCATCCGAGCACCTTGCCGCTGGCCACAGGCTTAAGGAATTTCTCCTTCTGCGCGTCCGTTCCGAATTTCATAAGAGGCCAGCAAACCAACGAGTTACATACGGACATGGTGACGCCGTGGGATGCGCAGACCCGGGATATCTCCTCGACCGCAATCGCGTAGCTCACATCGTCCATTCCCGAACCGCCCCATTCCTTAGGGACTGTCATGCCCATGAACCCGAGCTCGCCCAACTTCCTCACGGTGTCCGTCGGAAATTCGGCCTTCTCGTCAATCTCGGCTGCGATGGGCGCTATCTCCTTCTCCGCGAATTCCCTGGCGGTTCTGCGAATCATTTCCTGTTCCTTGGTCAGAGAGAATTCCATCATTGCACCTTCTCAGCGACGGGAAAGAAATGACCGTATTAAACGGTTTCTCAAGGGTTGGCGATTGTATATCGGTAATCTCATCGCTTGCAGAATGATGATTACCGGCATTACGCTTTGGGAGTCATTGTTTTCTTATTGACTACCCATGGCGAATGCTTTGTTTGCTGAATGTTCCAATTCGCATTCACCTATTGTTTACAGATTGTTCGAAATCGCTGAAACCCTCTGAATACAGAATGCTCGCAGTCGGGTAGGAATGCTCCGCTGTTGATTGC
>JAWOHM010000074.1:0-4104 GCA_046485165.1 Thermoplasmata archaeon | reverse complement strand
GAAGGACAGGTGCCCAGTTGTCACCCGGTACCATGCACACCTGAAGGCCAGCGTTCGGTTCTCCGAGAACATGGCAGGCTCCTCGCCGCCCAGCGTGTTCGTGGGCCGCGCAGGCTATCCCAAGGTCTATGTGGGGCCAATGGTCCCCCCCATGATGGGCGACACCGAGATAATGGACATGCCGGAGCTGTGGGTGGGCAAGTCGATTGACGACATACTGGGCTACCGCATGAACCTGGTCCGGGGGATGCACGCGGTTGATGTGCACAATGTCGACAACGCCGGCAGGATAGTGGATGAGACCAGGGAGCTGGCAATGGGCCACGGCACAGCAGACATGGAGGCAGTGTTTTACAGAAGGCCGGTCGGCCGCATGACATTCGACGACAGCACGCAACCTTTCGGCCCCTCCGCGCCGCTCAAGTCCTTCGATATCAACAGCATAAAGATTGACCAGCGCATCGACAGGGCGTATTCCGACACCGACCTCCGGGCAGCGGAGGCCGTGATAAATCTGTATGGAAACGGCATATTGCTCTCCAGGTTGCAGCGGGCGTTCAGCGTGGGGGCGTTCGGCATCGGGAGGAATCGCAGGTTCGTTCCAACCAGGTGGAGCATCACCGCCATCGACGACATGCTGGGGAAGAACCTGCTCCAGAGGACCCGGGACGCCCCCATCATCACGGATTTCGAGGTCTACGAGACAGAGAGCCTGGACAACCGATGGGCCGTTCTCATGATGCCCTGCACCTGGCGGTACGAACTCATCGAGGCCTGGTACCCGCGCAGCGTGTGGAACCCATACGGCCAGGGCATAGAGATTATCTCGGACTGGGAGTTCTACAAGCCCCGCAAGACATACGCGAAGATTGGCGGCTGCTATTATTCTGCAAGGCTGGCAGTGAATGAGAATCTCACCGCAAGAAACCGCCAGGCCGGCGTGGTGATTTTCAGGGAGGCCCATGCCGGCTACATCATGCCGGTGGGCGTCTGGAATGTCCGCGAGAATGTCCGGGATGCCGTGAAGAAGCCGCCGAAGAGATTCGCAACTCTTTCGGAAGCACTGGCCCACATCCAGGCCAGGATGGACATCCCCATGACAAGATGGATAAGGACCAGCGGGATACTGAAGGACATGCTCTACCAGCGCAGGATCGAGGATTTTCTGGGCGGAAGGGCGGAACCGGAAACGGAGGCAAGAGATGAGGATCACGGAAACGAAGGCCAGCACCGCCTGCAGCCCTTCTAAGCTGCCCGGATTGGACTGGGCACTGAACCCCTACCGGGGATGCCAACACGGTTGCGTTTACTGCTATTCCGCGGACATTCTCCGATTGAGATCCGATGGCTGGGGCGATTTTGTCGAGGTCCGAAAGAACCTCCCGGTCCTGATTGCCAGGGAGAGAAAGAAGAAGAAGGGCGTCATCGGCCTCGGGACCGTCACCGACCCGTACCAGCCGGCAGAGGATGATTTCATGGTCTCCAGGTTCTGCCTGGAACAGCTGGCCCTCGGTGACTCTCGGGTTTGCGTTCAGACGAAATCCGACCTGGTGGCCAGAGACATAGACATACTGGCCAGGATGAAGGGCTCGGAGGTGGGCATCACCATCACCACCATGGACCAGGCAACCGCCAAAATGCTGGAGCCGGGCGCGCCGCCGCCGGAGAGACGAGTGGCGGCAGTGAGAAAACTGTCATCCGCAGGCATCAACACCTGGGTGTTCCTCGGCCCCATTCTCCCCGGGATGAATGACTCATACGACTCCATGGCGCAGGTAGTCAGGAATGCCAAGCAAGCCGGGGCTAGCAAGATAATCTACGACCATCTCAGGCTGAAGCCCATCCTCCAGGAACGGTTGATTAAAAAGCTCGGGTATGAGATTGCGCACCCAATAATCAGGGACTCGGCAGACAGGGAATGGCGCGAGAGGGTTTGCGTCGACATCGAGATACTGGGCGATGAGAACGATATCAAGGTTGAGAGGGCGTTTTGAGAAAATAAGCGGACCCGATGGGACGAGAAAGATTGCCCCTGCAAACAACTCCGCAATCTTTCGAGCAAGCCTAATTTTGTCTATTCCTTATGTTTACAGAAGAATTAGGCGCAGTTGGGGCCTTCATTTTCAGCTTTATGGAACCGGTAGGCCGGAATCCCGAAGGTCCGCGTATGAAAGCAAAAAGAAAACAGAGCGGACCTGATGGGATTCGAACCCACGACATCTGGCTTAGAAGGCCAGCGCTCAATCCTGGCTAAGCTACAGGTCCACTATGTTATTGCGAATGACTTCTTTGAGTGCTGGCCTAAGGCCGGCGCTCCGAGTGAGGTCTTACCTCACGAGCAAGACGAGTTGGCGCAACCATGCGATTTAGTGACGAAGCCAATTCGTCGCTGAATCCTGGCTAAGCTACAGGTCCACTTTGTAATTGCGAATGACTTCTATGCGCTGGCTTTGGCTAGCCCGGATGTGCCCGCATATTGCAGCGATTATATTAAAACTTCTCGGGCACGCGGTGGCTTCACGCATCCCAGAGCCAATGGTCATAAACCGCTTGTTGAATGCAACTTGCAGCAAATACCAGCGACGCATTCGAAGAAGGTGCGGCAACAACCAATTACTAAATCCAGGACCTTGAAACAACCAATAAGATAACAATTGGTGAATGCGAAACCTAATCTAATCAATTAGAAGCATTCGCCGCGGGTAGTCTATATCCAAACAAAGATTCCCAAATCGTTGGCCGGTAATCGGCATTTGAGAAACGATGAGATTACCGGGGGAAATTTTTATATCATCGTATACCAATGGCCTCCCGGGGTCAAATCATGAACAAAGGACTCGATGACGACGACGATGTGTTCTATGGGGGACTGAAGCCCAAGGCCAAGAAGGAAGAGGAGAAGGCTCCGGAGCCGAAGAAGAGCGTTTACAGCGAGAGCGGATACAAGCCGACTTACACGGAATCGCCTCCACAACCGGCTGCCCAGCCCGCACCCTCCAGCGAAGTTCCGGTCCAGGAACAGGAGAGGGACATCGAGACGGAGATAACCGAGACCAGGCGGGAAAAGCAGAAGGCTGCCGAGCTTCATGACATCTCCAAGATCAGGCAGAAAGCCGCGGAACACAGCGCCGCGGCCGCGAAATTCTACAAAAAGTACAGGTCAGAGGAAGCGGCAATGGTCAAGTACACGGAGAACTCAAACAAGGCCCGGCGCCAGGCCGAGGGTTATCTGGAGAAGTCCAAGGATGCCCAGGCGAAGGCCGATGACAAGCAAGCGGACCTCACATATCTGGAGGACCGCAAAGCCGAGCGCGCCAGGATCAAGGTCGCCAAATACCATGCGAAATCCGCCAAGATGAAGAGCAAGGCGAGCAGTTCCATGGCGAAATCCGCCAAACTCTCCCAGAAAGCCGCCGCAAAGCGCGAGAGGGCCAAGGCCTATCTCGAGCAGAGCAAGACCCACGAAGCCGAGGCACAGAACTACAACAAGAGGGCGGACAAGCTGGACAAGACCATGGCCTGATTGAAATCATCCGAACATGCCGACACATTGTTTATCAGGTAATTTGAAATAAGATTAAATCGATAGGGGATCGTTCATCGCCAAGGAGAAGCGGTGAACTGTGAAAGAGGGATAAACATGTCTGGACAAAATTATCAGCAACCGCCTCCTCAGGCGCAGCAGCCATATCCACAGCAGGGACAGTATTATCCCCAGGAAAAGAAAGGTTTGGAAAGCTTCTTCATCGCCAAGGACAAGCTGGGCTTGTTTTTGATTGAACATGTCATCGCCCACATACCGCGATTTTTAAATCTGCGGATACGGGCGATTCCAAGCAATTCTAACGCGATGACTTATTCAATTAAGGGCTCCCCCAGCAATTCCATAATCTCAGCAATAAAGAATCAACCCGAATGAGTTCTTAGCAATGTGAAATCACGAAATTCAGGGTGATGTCTAATTTTGACAAAACATATATATTCAATGTCAAAATTGGACACATCTTTTTCGATTGCCATTCTCCGACAATTTCAAAAAAGATGACACCTGAAGGGATACCCCACGACAGAAACACGTCAAATAAACACTCGCTGTGTTTCTGT